>JANJUB010000106.1 GCA_024710805.1 Fimbriimonadaceae bacterium
TGGGGGAGCGATCAAGACGAGGTTCGAGCTGTCAGGTGGGGTGGATAGGATCATTCGCGACACGCCCTACGGAGTGCATCCCGTCACCCAGACCAGCAAGGGGGTTCGCAAGTATCCGGAGGGCGATTGGATGACCTCGCCCCAGTGGTTCGAGAACGTCGAGGGCGCGTTCACGGGTCTAGGCTTTGTCGACTTGGTGCAGTCGGATGGACGCGGATTGCTCATCGCCCACGATGGCACGCAACAGTGGTTCAAGACTGACCAAGGCGCGGAGGCGGTGCTCAACCTACGAGACCCTTGGGACGAAGACCACTTCGAGAGCACCTTCATTTCGCTGTGGCTGATCCCTCACAGCAAGTTGACTGAAACCGAGCGTTGGTCATTGGCGCAAGAGGCAAGGGTGTGGTGTGGTGGCCCGATCGGAGCTGATGGCCCAAGCGGCGACCTTCCCGCCAAGTTCGCACCGCTGCGCCTTGACTCCGACCACGTCCGCGTCACTGCCTTCTACCGCGAGATCGGCGACTACGCCGGGCGTCACACCGAGCGCTACGCGGGCGAGGGCATCGAGTACCCGTTCATCGTTCGCCTGGTCGAGCTCGAGGGCAAGGCCGGCGAGGTTGATCTCATCGTCGCCGGGCCGGTGGCGAAGGCGTTCAAGACCAACCTCCTCGGCCAGATCGAGCAGGAGCTGATCCCCGAAGCCGCCGACCCGAACGCGCTCTACGCGACCCCCGAGGAACTCGCCCCATTCGGCATCGTGCCTCAGCGGCTCCGGTTCAACATGAGAGCCAACGAGATTGCTACGTTGTATCTCGACCTCGTCCCCGGCCGCAAGCAAACCCGAGACCTCGACGCCAAACGCGAGATCTGGGCGACGGTTCACCGGGTGGAGTAACAGGTTCCCTCCCTTTCGCTCCAGCGAGAGGGAGGGTTAGGGAGGGAGATCCTTCAAAAAGGCTCACTGGGAACTTATTGAAAATTAGACTAGTCTTAGACTAGTATGAAAACCGTCGGCACCTACGAGGCCAAGACGCACCTTGCTGCTTTGCTCGACGAAGTAGCCCAGGGAGAGACGATCATTATCACCCGGCACGGTCGCCCGCTAGCCGTGCTCAGCCCCTATGCTCAGGAGCCCGAAACCGTGTCAGTCACGGAGGCGGTGGCGGGCTTGCGCGAGCTTCGTGCCAAGTACCGATTGAAGCCCGGCGAGATCAAGGAGATGATCGAAGAGGGCCGGAAGTGAGGCTCGTCGTTGACGCTTCGATCGGCGGAGCGTGGTGTCTCGGCGACGAGGAGAGCGATCTCGCTCTGGAAGTTCTGGCCCGCATTGTCGAGGCGCAGCTGATCGTCCCTGCTCACTGGTCGCTAGAACTCTCGAACCTCCTCGCCGTGGCCGAACGCAGATCGAGAATCGACATGGAGGGGGTTAGAAATGCGACGCGGTTCGTACGTTCGCTGCCGTTGACGATTGACGGCATGACGGCTGGCCAAGCCCTCAGCGCCACCCTGGAGTTGGCTCGACGTCACCAGCTCACCAGCTATGATGCGGCCTATCTAGAGTTAGCGATCCGGGAGGGGGCAATCTTGGCAACTTTGGATCAGCGCCTTACCCGGGTTGCGAGCTCTGAGGGTATTCGCATCTTCGGATCACCTGCGTAACCTGCATCGGGACGAGCCCACCGATGCCTTCAGGGATTCCACGAGGGGCTCGGGGTGCCAGCAATCCCCAATCTCAAATCCGATATACTCCTGTCCACATGTCGGACGCCGATTGGCTGGTATTGAAGGGTGCGCGAGGACATAATCTGCGAGGCGTGGACATCGCCATTCCTCGCGGACTTTTCACCTGCGTCACCGGCGTAAGCGGCAGCGGCAAGTCGACGCTGATTCAAGACACGCTCTTCCCGCGGCTCATGTTCGAGGTGTACGGCACGCGCGGCGTATGGGAGCCCCACGACACGCTCGAGGGCCACGAGCCGTTCGACAAGGTCATCGACATCGACCAGTCCCCGATCGGAAGAACGCCAAGATCGAACCCGGCCACCTACACCGGCACCTTCGACATGATCCGCGAGCTGTTCGCCCTCACCCCCGACGCCAAGATCCGCGGCTACAAGAACGGCCGGTTCAGCTTCAATGTCAAAGGCGGCCGCTGCGAGGCGTGCAAGGGCGACGGCATCATCAAGATCGAGATGCACTTCCTGCCGGATGTCTACGTGCCGTGCGAGGTGTGCAAGGGCAAGCGCTACAACCGCGAGACGCTGGAGGTCCGCTACAAGGGCAAGAACATCAGCGAAGTCCTCGACATGACGATCGAAGAAGCGGTCGAGTTCTTCAAGCCGATCCCCAAGATCCACCGCAAGCTCGCGACCCTGCTCGACGTCGGCCTCGGCTACATCCGCATGGGCCAACCGGCGACCACGCTCTCGGGTGGTGAAGCCCAGCGCGTGAAGCTCGCCGAGGAGCTCTCCAAGCGCGCGACCGGCCGGACGATCTATATCCTCGACGAACCGACGACCGGCCTGCATTTCGAAGACGTCAAGCGGCTGCTCGTGGTGCTCCACCGACTGGTCGATCAAGGCAATACGGTGGTCGTCATCGAGCACAACCTCGACGTGATCAAGACGGCCGACTGGATCATCGACATGGGACCAGAAGGCGGCGACGGCGGCGGCACGGTGGTGGCGATGGGTCCTCCCGAGAAAGTGGCGGGCGTCGACGCCAGCTGGACGGGGCGGTACCTTCGAGGCATTCTCGGGCGCGTCAAAGTTCCGGCTCCCTCGTAGCCTCGGGATGTTTCGTGCCCGAGCGAATGGTCGATCTTAAGGTACGTGTACGTAGACCGACGACTCAAGCAGGTTGCCGTCGTCATCGAACTCGGTCGCAAACCCGAGCACCAAGGGGTAGGGGATCGGCACTCCACCGCCCGGAGGAGGAGGTGGCTTCAGCCGAAACTCCAGCAGGAACGTGGGCAGCAAGGGTGGTCCCGCTGGCTGAAAGAACGGCTCCATCGTCAATGAGCCGGTCGCTGAGTATCGCAACCCGCTGGTCATGCCGATTCCCGAGGCGTTGGCCAAGTTGGCTTGGGCGTCGATCCGCAGAGGCTCCAGCGGGCGACTCGGCAGAGCAACGCGGGTGACCAAGTGAACTTTGCCTCGAAGGGCGACGTTCTCCCCGCCGATCCCGTATGCGCTGAGCCCGTCCAAGCTCATCCAACGGCTGGACGTGACGGTGCGAGGCGCGACTGTTGACGATGAGAACGCGACCAAGTGTGGTCCAGAGTTGAGTGTTCCACCAAGGAAGGTTACGGAGAGGGCCAGAGTTGCGAGCATGAATAACTTCCCATATGGGGACTTCCCCGGCTCCATTATACGAACCTTTGGCCTCAAAGCCAATGCTAAACCATCTCAAGCTACGGTCAGGGCAAAGCCACGATGATCTGCCAGTGGTCGTCGATGGTGCTCTCGGTCCAGTATGCGAGATCGCCCTCCTTCACCCATTCCAGTGACTCGACGTTTGCCCCTGGGCGCTGGACATAACTTACAAAGCGGACCAGTTCGCCGTCGTCCTCGACGAAGAAGCAGACGATTCTTTGGTTCGCACGCCCGTGCAGGAAGACGGAGCCATTCTTCGATAGGGGCTTGAACTCGGCAGGAAGGGGGAACCACCCGTTAGTCTTCTGTTCGAGGGACCACTCGACCGCTGCTTGATAGGAGGTTCGATGATCCGCAAGTCGACCCGCGATGCTTCGAAGGTAGCGAGCGTGTGCCGCAGGTGGCCAGAACACGACGGCGGCAGCGACTCCAGCGGCGAAAATCGCGATGATCCAGGCGCGTCGTCGGCCCACCTAAGTTCCCGTCTTGCCATAACGGAAGCGGTCGATCTGAAATCGCGTGCCGTCCGCCTCGAGAGGAAGCTTCTTCTTCATCGTCCCCGGCTTCACGGCGGCGCCGTCTACGCTCGTCCAAGTCAAGTTCATCCAGCCATCGCGAAGCGTAAACGTCCCCGCCGACTTCCAGGCCGCGCCGGTGAATGTGAACTCGCTGTAGGGTGTAAACGTGATCTTCGTCGACTTGACCGGCTTGCCCTCGGAGTCCAGCAAGAACCACGTTCCGACCATCTGAGCGTTCAATGGGTCGACTTTCTTCTTCACGACCGGTGCTTTCTTCGCCGGCACCTTCTTCTTGACCACCGGTTTCTTAACCGGGGTCCTCTTCTTGGTCTGCGACAGACCCGGGCCGGGGAGCAGGGCCAACACGATCACGGCGAGAGCGAGGCGCATCATCGTGGGTTGGACGCTTCAGCGGGATCAGCCGTTCCGGCGACCGGGACTTGCTGCACCAGCCGACGCACTTCTTGCTGCAGTTCTCGCTTCCAAGTGAGACTGAACTCACGGTCGAGCTGGCGCCACATCGCTGGCAGCCCGACAACCGGGTCTCGGCGCAGCCGATCTGCCATGGCGTGCAGGAGCTTCCGTTGGTGCGGGTTGGCGTAGGTCTGCGGATAATCAAACAGGTCCCGAAAGAGACGGAGTTCGCTCTTCCCGACGGGGGTGGAGAGCCTCGGAAGAGTCTCTAGGAGTTCATTGATGACCCACGCATCGAGCGGGTGGCGCAGGTTGTCTCGGAAGAAGGCCAGCACGCACAGGAAATCGACTCGCTCCATATCGGGCAGGCGGTGGAAGCGCATGGCCCGCACGAACCGAGACATAAGCCCGATCGACGCAACATTGAGGGCAACGCTACAGCCGATGAGAGCAAGTCCGACAGGAACAGATACGAGCAAGAGACCGATGCCCGCTAACAACAAGATCGGATGCGCGATCAAGAGTGCCCTCAGCGCGTTGTACTGCCGCGCCAAGTTTGCAGGGAGCTCATGGGTCCAGCGTTGGGTGCTTATCTGGGACCTCGTGGCTTCCAGTAGCCTGAAACCACCTCTCGATCCGATAGGTCCTATAGGCATCATAGACCTATAGGACCTGTCATCCAGACCGATTCTAGTAGACGCTGTCTGGGAAGTAGAAATCCTTCGCGTTGTCCTTGGTAACGACGTCCAGCTTGATCAGAATCTCCCGCTGATCGACCTTCTTGCCGTTCTTCAAGAGCTCAACGCACTTGTCGACGGCCTGAGCGGTCATGCTGGGCGGGTAGGTGACGAGCGCCGGGTACATCGGGTCGCCGTCCATAATCCGCTTGACGATCTCCTTCTTGCCGCCGCCGCCGAGCATCCAGATGTTCTTGTCGCGGCCGGCTTCCTTGAGCGCCTGCTCCGCGCCTTCGCTCATGTCGTCGTCCGACGACCAGATCGCATCGACCTGCGGGTGCTTCACGAGCATGCTCTGGATCACCTTGTAAGAGGTGTCCTTGTTCCACATGCCGGGCTGCGAGTCCAGCACCTTGATGCCGGGGTTGGCCTTGAACACTTCCATCGCCGTGTCGTAGCGGTCAGTGTCCACCGTGCTCGGAATCCCCCGCAGGATCAAGATGTTGCCCTTACCGCCGAGCTTCTCAACCATGTACTCGGCCGACATCTTGCCAAACGCCTTGTTGTCACCCGCAAGGAACACGTCGGCTACCGGCTCGGTGAATCCGCGGTCCACGTTCACGATGAAGATGCCGCGCTCCTTGAGCTCCTTGGCCTTCGGAGTGAGCGGGGCGCTCTCGGTGGCGAGAATCACAAGTGCATCCACGCCCTTCGTCGCCAGCGTGTCGAGATCGTTGATCTGATCCGACGGCGTGTCGGCGGTCTCGATGGTCCACTCGATATCCGGATACTTCTTGGTGGCTTCGGTCGCCCAGTACAGGGCGCCGCCGGTCCAACCATGATCGGCCGCGGGGACACTCACGCCCACCTTGAACTTCTTGCCGCCTTCCGGCATTGTCGTCGAAGTTCCACCGTCGGAGGGCTTTTCACCGCCACTTCCGCAACCAACGGCCAGACCCAGCACGAGGGTTCCGGCGCAAGCAAAAAGACTGATCCTCTTGAGCATGCGACGATTATACGTCGCGGCGTTCGCGTTGAAGCAACACAGCGAGCAGAATCACTAAACCTTTCACCACGCCCTGCCAGTGCGAACCTACACCGGCGAAAATCAGCATATTGTTGATGACCCCGAGCAGCAGCACGCCCACAAAGGTGCCCCAGACGCGCCCATAGCCGCCGCGCAACGATGTCCCACCGATCACCACCGCGGCAATAGCATCAAGCTCGAAGAACAGTCCCTGCGATCCGGAGGCCACCGAGTTCATCCGGCCCGAAAGGAAGATTGCGCCGATGCCGACCGCAAGACCGCTGATCGTGTAGGTGAGAATCTTGATTCGCTCGACGGGAATGGCGCTGTACCGCGCGGCTCGCTCATTCGCACCGACCGCGATCACATATCGGCCGTAGCGGGTCTTGTTCAAGATGAACGACGCGATGCCGATCACCACGAAGAATGCGATGATCGCGTAGGTGATGACCAGATCCATCCGCCCATCCGCGATCTTGATCCACGGAATGTGGATCCCGTCGCTGCCCCATGCTGGCCACACTTCCGTGCTCGACGAGCGAACCTCGCCGCCATTGGCAAGCGCCAACGTCATCGAGCGGAACGCGAGCATCCCGATGAGGGTGGTTACGAACGGAGTGACCCTGCCGTAAGCGACGATGAGCCCTTGGACAAATCCCGCCAATCCACCGAGCCCGATCATGGCGCCGGCGGCGATCATCGCTGCCGTGAGTTCGGGGGTGCCGTTGGCCATTTGCCGATTGAGCAGCGTGAGTCCAAGTCCGCCAACGAAAGCGATCATGCTGCCGACCGAAAGGTCGATACCGCCCTTGATGATCACAAAGGTCATCCCAACCGCGAGAATTCCCACGGGAACGTTTTGGTTGATGATGTTCCTTAGATTCTCCGGCTTCAGGAAGAGGTCGGGCTTCCAAGCCGCGCTGATGATGCACAGCACTAAGAAGGCCACGAGGACGCCGTACTTGCTCAAGAATCCTTTCATGCCACCCCGCTCGCGCCGACTCCAGCGGCGAGCATCATGATGTTCGATTCGGTCACGTCCTCACCGCGCAGCTCGCCCATGAGACGTCGCTCGCGCAAGACCAGCACCCGATCGCACAATCCAATCAGTTCGTTCATCTCGCTCGAAATCACCAGACAGCCCATGCCATTTGCGGCCAGCTCGTGGACCAACTGATAAATCTCCGACTTCGCGCCAATGTCGACACCACGCGTGGGTTCATCCAAAATCAGAAGCCGAGGATTGGTGTCCAGCCACTTGGCTAGCGACACCTTTTGCTGATTCCCGCCGCTGAGGGACTGCACCGCCACCCGTGGGCCTGGGGCACGGATCCCCAACTTGCCGATCCAGGCCTCCGCCGCCGAGACTTGCTTGCCCTCGTCAACCGTCAGCGTCCCATAGTTCTTAAGGTTGGCCATCGAGGTGTTCTCTTTTAACTCGAGTGAGAGGTGAAGCCCCGTCCCTTTCCGGTCCTCAGAGACGTAGGCGGGGTCCTTGGCGGTCAGTCGGCCTGACACCTTGTGGCGCATGCCGATGACGCCCTCAGCGATCTCGGTACGGCCCGATCCGATGAGCCCGCCCAATCCGACGATCTCCCCGGCATGGACCTTCAGAGATATGGGGGCCGGGAACCCGTCGAGAACGACCGCGTCGAGCTCAAGAACGACCTCGTTGGGGTGAGATGTGATCTTCGGCGGGAACAGATCTTCAAGTTCGCGGCCAACCATCAGATTGGCGAGGTTGTGGGGTTCGATCTGCTCGCGCTGACTTGCCCCGTCCAATTCGGCGACGACTTTGCCGTCGCGCAACACCGTGACGCGGTCGCTGAGCGAACACACCTCGTCAAGCCGGTGCGACACGTAGATCACCCCGACCCCCTCATCCTTGAGCTTGTGAACCAAGCGCATGAGTGCGATGGTCTCCGCTTCCGCGAGTACGGCCGTCGGTTCGTCGAGGATCAGGAACTTCGCGCGCTGGGCTACCGCCTTGGCGATTTCGACCATCTGCTTGGATGCGAGGGGTAGTTCGCCGATCGGAGTCGTCGGGTCGATGGGCGCGCCGAGTTGGGCAAGCGCTTCGTCGGCGATCGATCGCATCGTGCCGCGGTCGATAAGTCCCATCCGGTTCGGCTCCGATCCAAGGCAGATGTTCTCCGCGACGGTGAGCGTGTCGATGAGGTTCAGTTCTTGGTGAACCATCGCCACGCCGTGGTGTTCGGCGGCTTTCACGGAGTGGAGCGCGACCGTCTTCCCGTCGATCTGGACTTCTCCAGAAGTCGGAAGCTGGATGCCGCTGAGAATCTTGAGAAGGGTGCTCTTGCCCGCCCCATTTTCGCCGATCAGCGCGTGAATCTCACCGGTAGCAAACTCGACGGACACGTCGTCCAGCGCCCGTACTCCGGGGAACTGCATCGTAAGGTTCCGGACGGCCAGTCGCGCCATGCCGGATAAGTTACCCGCCGAGTCTCTGTTGAAGGGTCTCGGGTTCGTCGGATTGGGTCGAGGTTTGGGAAGGTGCGGCCCTGACTTCGAGCGATTGGGCCACTCGATCGCGGAGTTCATCGGCAAGCTCGCGACTCTTCTCGTGTCCTTTTCGGGTCAGAAAGGCGAACATCCCGCCCCCCACCGTGGCCAGTGCAGCCGCGACAGCCACCCCCATCCCGATCATGCCTCTTTCCCCCAGCGAGCCCATGGCGATCATCGACCCGATGAACGCAGGGTACAGCGTCATCAGGCCCTGAAAGAGCGCACTTGACCGGACCTGGATTCTCGTTCGCCCCTCACGCGAGGTGATGTCGATCGAAGATTGGCCGACGCCGTTCCAAGTCTGCATGGTCAGCTTTCGTCCGACCTGGGTGATTGCTTGTGAATGGCGTCGATTCAGCGGTTTCAATCCATCGATGATCAGGTCATATTGGTTCGGATCGATCTCGCCTTCGACGACTCGCTCATACTCCGAGGAAAGTTGGAAGGGCCCCTTGGCTTCCCGAACCGCTCCCGACTCTCGTATTGCTTGCTCGAGCGCAGCGACGGGCACGCCGACTTCTTCGGCGATCTTAAGAAGTTCCTCTCGCGTGACGCCAGGCTGGTACTTCGAACCCTCCTGCTCGGTGAGCTCGACCGCGCGCTTGATAATCGCGGCGACCTCTTGCTCGCTGTACATGCGCTCGTCGGACATATGCGCATTGTAGCCGCCATGGGTCAGTCCTCTTCCTGCAACGACTTGATATCGATCAAGTCCTGAGGGCGACCTGTGGCCAGCTTGTTTGCGATGAGGTCTTGCTTGGAAATGACCCAAGCGGACACGTCCCCATACATGACCTCCCGTCTGCGAATCCATGCCTCCGCGAACTCAACGCCATCCGCGGAGGTAAGAAGGTCAACCCTGATCGGCGCCATTCCGATCTGATAGACCCAACCGGGAGTCGCCAGATCCTCGACGTTGAGGCCCTGAAGGGGTGCCCCGAAGTTCTTTAGCGCGAGATGCACTTTCAGCGCATTATCTCGAGTTGTCAGGACCACACGTCGAGATCCTTAGTAAACCGCGGCTCTGCGTATTCCATGAGGGCGTAGCCCCCGATAATCAGGTACTCAGCCTCGACGGCGTTCAAACTTCTCAACAGATCTTTGAAGTCCTTGTTCATGAGACCTCCCCCGTCGCTCCAGATAGAGCACCACAAGTTCCCACGCCGCGGCCGCCCGCGCTTCAGAAGTTTGCGACTGCCAAAACTCCAAGTCGAACTTGCGATCGCATTCGCCTAATCTAACCTTGCGGAACTTGGGCTCAGAATCCATGGCTTTTCTCAGAAGCTATCGCACTTGCGATACGCCTCGATCAGCGCCCGCTCGCCCTCTTTGCCCGGTTTCGCGTTGCCGTGCTCCATCCCCATCACTCCGGTGAAACCCTTGGCGTGGATGTGGCGAAACACGTTGAGGTAGTTGATCTCGCCGGTCGTCGGCTCGTTGCGGCCAGGATTGTCGCCTATTTGGAAGTACGCCACCTCGGACCACGCTAGGTCGATATTGGGAATCAGATTCCCTTCGTGAATCTGCTGGTGATACATGTCGAACAGGATCTTGCATGCCGAGCTGTTGACGGCGCGGCAAACGTTGTAGGCCTGCGGGATCTTGTTGAGAAACAGATTCGGGTGGTCGCGGAAGTTGAGCGGCTCGAGCACCATTACGAGGCCCTCTTTCTCGAAGATCTCTGCTCCCCGACGCAGCGCATCGACGACGTAGGCGGTCTGGAAGCCGATATCCAAGCGGGGTTGGATTGTGCCGGGCACAACGGTCAT
Organism: Fimbriimonadaceae bacterium; assembly: GCA_024710805.1. GTDB lineage: Bacteria > Armatimonadota > Fimbriimonadia > Fimbriimonadales > Fimbriimonadaceae > JANJUB01. The sequence continues at coordinate 10,306 of JANJUB010000106.1, forward strand.
CCATTTCGCGTTGACTCGCTTGGCAACCGCGACGGAATCCTTGCAGTTCTCCACAAACCGATCGATCTGGTCCTGCTTACCCGTGGTCAGAGTTGGGTTAGTCCAATCGATGTCATTGGCGACGAACACGCCCATCGTGATGCCGAGGTCGGCCATCGCCTTGCCCAGGCGCTCCTGGTCTTGTGCGCTGCGCCCGCGCATCCCGTTGTCCTCCCAAGCGCGGAAGCCCTCGTCGGCGGCGAACTTGAGTTGATCTACAAGGTCGTCACCGGCATGGCTGCGGAACATGCCGAAGTGCGGGGCGTACTTCAGCTTGAACGGGGCTCCCGACGGGAATACAGATTCGGCCATCACCTTGGGGGTCATCATACCGGCGGCGGCAGCGGCTCCAGCGGTCAGCAGTTCACGGCGGGACGGTTGCATGTTCGGATTTTAACCCGAGAACTAGCCCGCCGACTTAAGTGCGACGAGCACATCTCGAAACGCGGGGTGCTCCGCCGTACCCATCCACTCGTAAGCAATCGCCTCGGTGTGCGCGATCTGCGCGCCGAGTTGCTGCAACCGCGAAAGCGCGCGTTCGTGCATTTCGGCCGAGCGTGCGCCTACGGCATCATAGGCGAGGGTGACATCGTAGCCCAGTTCGAGCAGTTGAACTGTGGTCTGGGTGATGCAGATCGGCGTTTCGATTCCCGCGATGATGATCTGGGTCCGGCCCGTGGATTCAATCCACGGAAGACATCCCGCACAGCCGAGAGCCGAAAAGACTGCCTTGCCTTCGACCGGCGCATGCATGGACTCTAGCTGGGCTCGGAGTTCCGCGTGGGTGCCGCCCATTCGCCCGGGAACCTGCTCACTGGCGAATGCGGGCACCTCGAGGAGTCTCGCGGCCTCAAGCAGGAACCTCGTTCGCCGCACCACCGAGTCACCGCCCTCGATCACCTTGAGGAAGTTGGGTTGGATATCGATCACGAGGACCGCGGATTGGTTGGCATCGGCAAGCATGATGCGAAGTTTATCGCCTCAGCGCAAGTCCCAGATGTAGCTATCGTTGTCGGTGATGCGTCCGGTCCAGCGTGCTAGGGCTTCGCACCCGGCCGTCAAGCTGTTCAACGAAAGGGACTTGGCACTGGAATCGAGCCGGACGACGTTGACTCGGTTGTTGTGCCATGGCCAAACACCGCCGTAGTTACGTATCTGAGGTTGCCAGCCAATCTCGGGGACGTGGACGGTGCCTTCGGCTCCAAAGGAATCCGCCAGCCCAGAACCTCGCGCCTCGAAGCGGCAAGGCGGAGTAACGACCCAACGGCCCCCCCCGGACGGCTTACCTCGGGAGTTGACCTCCCAGACCGAATCCACAAACAGCAAGGTCCGCGACGGATCCGCGGCTTGTCCAGCCGTCCGAGGCGATGCGGTCCAGGGCCCACCCGCAGGCTTGACAACCGGCGCTAGGTAGAGGTGGTTGTAGCCGAGATTCGATCGCTTCGAGGCCTCGTAAAACCGGGCTTCCGAATCGCCGGGAACCAGGTCGCTATCGAAAACACCTTCCGACGACGGACGCCGGCCGTAATCGGATGGGCAGCGAAAAACGGCAAATGACCGCAGATAAGGCTGGACGATTTGAACCCAGGTTCGGTCATTCGCCGCATTGCCGGACAGTCCGGGGCGATGATTGACCGGGATCAACCGATCCTCGTAGTCGACCAGATACAACTGGGTAGCGAGGGCGGTCTGGTGGAAGTTGCTGATACAAGTGGTCGCCTTTGCCGAGTCTCGAGCGACGCGAAAGACGGGCATGAGAATCGCCGTCAGCAACGCCATTGTTGCTAACGCAATGAGCAATTCGGTCAGCGTGAACGCGCGCGTCCTCATGCTAGAGCGTCTCCCCGCATACATTATAGTTCAACTTCCGCAGGATGCAGACCAAACATGCATATCGACGAGTTCGCGCAATCCTTGATCCCGATACCACGGAACAAGACTGGGGTCGCATTGGAGGGTAAGGCGGCGGCCCTCCGCGAGAGCGCGCTCGGAGACCCACCTCATCATTCTGCGACCCACGCCCCGATCGCGCTCGCTCGAATCCACGCAGAGGTTGTACAGCCCGATCATCTCTGCACTTCGCCCGAACATGAGAGCGCCGATGATCCGCTTTGCGCCGGGACGCTGAAATGCGACCAGCTCGAGCGCATCCGCGTTCGTCGTGGCGGTCGCGATCTCGTCTCTGAACTCGCGGCTCATATTGCGGAAGAACTGATGCGCCATGAATCGGGCAATGGCCGCCCGGTCGGCGTCGGCGAGCTCAAGTTCGGGAAGGGGATGGGCGACCGGGGCAGACTCCTCGACCATCACCGACATGCGATGGACTCGACGAACGTCCGGGTCGTGGGCCGGATCAGAGCCTCCGGTGAACGTATAGAGCAGCCTCGCCCGATCCTCTTTGACGAAGGCCAGGCACTCGGGGATGGCCTCGCTTTCAAGCGCCATCGCGAAGTTGCATGCCGAGTGAGGGAGCGGACCCTGCGCACGCACCCAGCCGGGGCCGGACTCGATTTCGGATCCGGGCAACTCGGCCGCGATGAAGGCATAGGTGGTGGCGGCATTCTCGGCCGCGAGCCTGACTAAAGCACGGTGCTCCAAAACACTCCCGGCGAGACGCGCTTGGGGGTGGCAAACGCTCCGATCGACAAGCCACGATCAATGCGCGCCCCCAGATATAGCTGCGGTCCCCGAGGAGTCAGGACGAAACTGGAGAACAGATCGCCGCGCGCGTTCGACTTCCAGACGTCGATGCCGATGCCTACCTGCATTCCGCTTTCAGTGTTCGCCTGCACCGCGATGCGGAGCGTTGGGGCATACAGCTTCTTGGGGGGAACGAACCCGCCCTTGGTGAACTCGACTGCGAAAAACTCAGCGACGAGCTTCATCACGCGACGTTGCACGAAGACTCCGCCGTAGTGGCCGGTATCCAACCAGAGTGTTTCGCACCCGGGCAGCGCATCGATCAGCTTCTGGGTGTCCGCGGCGGGAACCACCGTGTCGTACTTCCCGCCGATCACGAAGGTGCGCCCCGGTCGATGTTCCAAGAATGCGCCAGGTTCGATCGCCGTAAGGGCCGCTCTTAGGCGATCCTCGGTGAATCCTTGCTTTCGGAGTTCGTCACGGACCTTGACGACTCGGGAACTGTGCCAAAGGATGTGAGCGACATCGATTCCACCTAGCATGAACGCGGCGGTTTCGATCCTTGGCTCCGTCGCGTAGACAAGGCTCCCTACGATTGAGCCCAGGCTCGTGCCGGCCAGCCCAATTCGCTCGCGATCCAGCTCAGGTCGGGTGATGAGGAAGTCGACCGACCTTCGGACATCGAGGACGGCTTGGGTCATGGTGCGGACCAGATGGACGGGATCGGGCAGGATGGCACGCTCTCCGGACCGAGCTCCGGCAGGAGTCCGCTCCATATGGTAGGGCAACGAGACGAGAGCGCTCGCCACGCCTTGCCGAGCCAAGTCGCCGGCAAGCGATCGCTCCATTCGCTGGTCCGAGGCTCCCCAAAAGTGCAACAGCACCACAACCGGAACCGGTCCCGTGCGTCGCCGCGGCAGGATGACGCGCAGCCGAACTTCGTCGTTGCCCGGGTCGCCGGAGACCACGGGACTTGGGAAGCTGACTCGAAACTCCTCAATCTCGTCATCATCGGCTCGGTCAGGAGCCCAGTTGGCGAAAGGGATCGAGGGGATCGGATCGTCGACCCGTGCCTGGGCCGGGGCCGAGCGGTATACAATCGCGGCCAGGATGGCAAACACAACTCTTGCGATCGTGCTGGCACTAGCGACCCAGGGAACGGCGGGTTTTGAAGCCGAACTCGATACTGCGCTGGGTACGGCAGGTCTCAACACCCAAACCGCCCGCATGGACGAGAACATCTTGCGCTTCTTCGGCCCGACGGAGTTCACCCATCCGTTTTACTCGGCTTTGCAGGAGCGCCCGTGGCGATTACCCTTTTTTGCCGACGGAATTCGTCGAGAAATGGCCGCCGCATTCGGCTTGCCGAGCGATCAGCTGAACACCATGATGAGGCTCGGCGGAGCGGGGTCGAGGCGGACGCTGCTGGGGAGTCCGATCGCCGCCGCTGAAGCGGAAGCCGCCAAACCGGACGGGCTGGAGAAAGTCTTGCAGAGCCTGAAACAAGCGGGGGTGGTGAAGGGCGACATCCCCAACCTGACCACGGTTCCTGCGGATGTGAAGTCCGCGGCGACGCTGATCCTCAACGCAATGAACACCGCTTTGGGTCACCGCCGGCTGGCGTTAAGGGGCATTCCCGACGTGGCCGACGCTTACACCTTCGTTGCGCTTCGGGGCCGGGACGACCTCGGAGGCGAAGACATGGAGCGCATGCTTCGGCTTCATCGCAACGTGGATTCAGGCTACTTTGGCGCCACCGCGCATGACATCTTCTATGCCACGTATCGCTACATCGCCGCCGATCGGGGCCCCGCACCCACCGCCCCGCGAGCCGCGGCCCAGCGGCTCAAGTCGGTTTCGCCGCAAACGAAGTACGACGTCGAGATCGACACGACTTGGGGGGTGATTCGGCTCACCGGGGGCAGCGACACCCAACACGCCGACCGGCCCACGTTGCTGATCATCGACACCGGCGGAAACGACACGTACTTGAACTGCCCGAGCAACGCCTCGGCGGGTAACTGGGCGAGCGTCGTCATCGATACCCAAGGGAATGACCGATACCTCAGCGATCCCGTACTCGCAAACACCGACGTCGAGAAGTTCGCCCAACGACGCACCGGCGGTGCGAAGCCCGGACCGGGCGGTGCGCTCTTCGGCATTGTATGCCTCGTCGATCTTCAAGGTGATGATCGGTACGCCACCCACCGCCCTGGGCTGGGCTCGGGTCGCTTCGGGTTCGCTATGGTCCAAGACGACTTGGGCATCGACCGATATGACGCCTACGCCGACAGCCAGGGCTTCGGCTACAGCGGCTACGGTCTGCTCGAGGATCACGAAGGCAACGATCTCTACCTTTGCTTCACCCAGAGCCAGGGCTCGGGGTCGGTGCGCGGCTCGGGGCTGTTGATCGATCGCGCCGGCAACGACCGCTATTTTGCCAATGAGACGGTCATCGACTTTCCATCCCCGCAGAGCGACAAGCACAATGTCAGCTTGGCCCAAGGGGCATCGATCGGCCGCCGGGCCGACTACATCGATGCCCACTCGCTTGCCGGAGGCGTGGGGATGCTCTATGACGCCGCGGGCGACGATGAGTATCGTGCGGGTGTGTTCGGGCAAGGCGTTGGATACTGGGAGGGCGTGGGCATGCTCCTCGACGGGGCAGGCAAAGATAAGTATCACGGCCAGTGGTATGTCCAGGGCGCGGCGGCGCATTTTGCCGTGGGCTACTTGGAAGACCTGGGCGGAGACGATGAATACACCGCGCCCATGAACATGGCCCAGGGCGCCGGTCACGATTTCTCGATCGGTTGGCTACTCGACCGGGAAGGGAATGATCGCTACAAGGCCCCCAACCTGAGTCTGGGCGGGGGTAACGCGAATGGTTTGGGCGTATTCATCGATCTACTCGGGGACGATGTTTACGAGTCCAGCGGACTGACTTTGGGTAAGGCCGCCGAAGCGACTGCCTTCGGGGTGCGGTCCCGTGCGCTTTGCCTTGGCGTGTTCCTCGACTTTGCGGGCAGCGACACGTATCCGAGCGCACTCACTTGGGCGCAGAACGGTGCGAGGACCGCCAACTGGACAACGAAGGGCCTTACGCCCGCGGAGAGCCAGGTAGGAGTGTTCTGGGATCGATGATCGAGCACTTGCCGCACTCGAGGCGGCGCGCGGCCAGGAGCTAAACCCCAACTCGATTACGGCTCTCGCCCGGGAGTATGGCGACGACCTCGCGCGCTGGGCGCTGGGTCAATGGGCGTTGCGCAAAGCGGCAACCCGCAAATTCGCGCGGGCTTCGGAGATGCTTTTCGACCGAGAAGCGCTGGAGATGGCGAGCTCGGAGGCGGTAGCGGCGTATCACGCCGGCCTCTTTCCAGCCGATGAGGCGGTCGTCGACTTGACCGCAGGCATCGGGGCGGATACCATCGCCCTCGCTCGCCGCGGGCCGGTCATCGCGTACGAACTTGATCCCAATCGCGCCGACTTGTTGCGCCACAACCTCGGGGTCTTTGGGCTGGACGTCGATGTCCGGGTAGGCGATGGCTTAGCCCATCCTGCTGCCCCCTACGTGTTTGCGGACCCTGCCCGCCGCGACACCGCCCGCCGCTCGCGCCAGGTCGATGCGTATCAGCCTGCGCCGGCGGACATCCTTGCCGCCCACCCATGGGCCCAGCGACTCGCCCTCAAGCTCTCGCCGTTGCTGATCGATGATGCGTTCCCAAAGTTGGCCGAGGGTCGACCCTTCCGGCTTGAGTTCCTGTCTTATCGGGGCGAGTGCCCCGAGGCGCTGTTCATGATCGGCTCCGAGGTCGAGGAGACTTGGCGCGGCGCGGTGCATCTGGAGTCGGGCGACCGTCTGGCGACGGCTGATCTCTGGGACCATGTCGATGAGGCTCAGGCGTACTTGTATGAGGCCGATCCGGCGGCGATCCGCGCCCATGCGTTGGGAAGCTTCGGCCTTGCCGGATTGGGCGACAGCAACGGCTACTTGACTGGGGACGAACTCATCGAGTCTCCTTGGCTGAGACGTTATCGCGTCCTCTCCGACGGCCCCGGGGATGACCGCAAAACTGAACATCGACTCCGAGAACTTGGCATGGGAACGCCCGAAGTCAAACTGCGGGGACTGCACGCCGATCCGGTCAAGCTACGTAAACGATGGAAGCAGACCGCGGGGCACCCCGGAGTTGTTGTGCTGTATCCAACGGGTCCCCGGATCCGACACGCTATTGTCGAAGCGATTTAAGGCGGTCCAAGTTCTCCTGATGCCGCTCGGCGTCGGTCTCCAACAACATCGGGACTCGCGTGAACCGAGGGTCGTTGACCAGCAACTCGAAGGCTCGGATTCCGATCTCGCCCTCACCGATGTCCGCGTGGCGATCGACCCGCGAGCCGAAGGGCTTCAGACTGTCATTTACGTGGATCGCCCTGAGCCGGTCAAGTCCGACCAGTCGGTCGAACTCGGCAAAGGTCTTCTCGTACCCTTCGGCAGTGCGGATGTCGTATCCGGCGGCGAAGACGTGGCAGGTGTCCAAACACACCGCGAATCGAGGGTTTCCCTTCGTCAGTTCGAGGAGCATCGCGATCTCCTCAAACCGCGAGTTGATCGAACTGCCCTGGCCGGCGGTCGTCTCCATGAGAAGGGTAACCGAGTCCGGGGTGTCCTCAAGGATCTGGCTCACCCGCTCTGCAACGACGAGCAGGGTCTCGCCCGGGTCTTGCCCCTTGTAGCTGGCGAGATGGGAGACTACGCGGTCGATCCCGTACTTGGCGCACCGCTCGATCTCGCCCTTGAGCCCGGCGAAGCTCTTCTCGGCGATTTCCGGAGTGGGTGCGCACAGGTTGATCAGGTAGCTGTCGTGGCTCACCACATCCACGATTCCGGTCTCTTCCCGGGCTCGTTGAAACTCGCGAACCTGGTCATCGCTGACCGGCGCGCTGTACCATTGGCGCGGCGAGGAGGTGAAAACCTGAATCGCGGTGCAACCTATCGTGTGGGCGGTGCGGACGGCACTGCCGAGGCCACCCTTGATGGGAATGTGGGCACCGAGAAGTTCTGCGGGCATGCGGCGTGTTTACCTAAGCAAGAGCCCCGAACTTTCGCGTGCGTCCGGCGAATGCCTCGATCGCCCAGTCGAGCTCCTTCTCGTCAAACTCCGGCCAGGTCTTCTCGGTTACATACAACTCTGAGTATGCAGACTGCCATAAAAGGAAGTTGCTCCACCGCATCTCGCCCGCGGTACGGATCATGAGATCCGGTTCAGGATGATCGGGGTTGTAGAGGTGGGCGGCCACCGTAGCTTCGTCGATTTGATCGGCGGGAATCCCCTCCCGAACGATGCTCTTCATCGCATCCACGATCTCGGCCCGCCCACCATAGTTGATCGCGAGCGTAAACGTGATGCCGGTGTTGCCCGCCGTGGTCACCATTCCATCTTCGAGCGCTTGGCGGAGGCCGGAGGGGAGTTCGTCCATTCGGCCGGCGACGCGCACCCGAACGCCGTTGCGGTGCATCACGCGAAGTTCGTCGCGCGCCGCCCGCTCGATGAGCTTCATCAGCCCGTCGACTTCATCTTTGGGTCGGCGCCAGTTTTCGGCTGAGAAGGCGTACACGGTCAGGTATCGGATGCCTCGTTCGCTGGCGTACAGCAGCACCGAACGCAACGTTTTGTAGCCTTCGCGGTGGCCGAGTAAGCGAGGCAGGCTCCGCTTTTGGGCCCAGCGCCCATTCCCGTCCATGATGATCGCGATGTGCGTAGGGACTTGGCTCAATACTGTTCGTGGCCCGGGTGCGGGCAGGTCACCGTGCCGGACGCGGCATCGTAAGCAAAGGACTCACCGCCGATCGGGCACTTGAGGAAATCCGCGCTCAGCCCGGTTTCGCCGAGGCTCGTTGGTGGCGAATCGTCGGCATTGCTGCGCGCGATCATGATGGAGGCGCGGACTTGGCGCAGGTTGCTCATGCAGGCATCGTCCTTGGCTTTCAGCTTCACCTGGGTCGGCAACGTGCGGCCCAAACCATCGGCGCGCGTACTCTTTCCGCTCCCCCCCAAAAGGGTCACGGCGAGGATGGCGATGATCACAATCACGATGAGCGAAGCGACAAGCGTTTGGCCGGAACGACGGCTCACGGCTTCACCCGAAGGAGAACCTGGCCGTACATCACGGGCTGATTCGGTTCGAACAGCACCTCGACCACTTCACCCGAGACGGCGGATTCGACATCGGTCGCGATGCCCAGTGCGGTCACCGAAGCGACGATTTGTCCGACTTCGAGTTGATCTCCGACCTGCACCGGCTGACGGGCTGGTTGAACATAGCCGACCAGGGATGCGGTGACTTCGGCGAGGGCGGGTTCACTCGGCGCATCATCGCTTGCCGCAGAGGGCGCAGGACGACTCGCCGACTTGGCGGCAGGCTGGAGGGCGGCTTTGAACTTGACATCGTCATATTCCAAGACCACCTCCGCGAACCCTCGCTCTCGGGCCAACCCGAGCGCATGGCGGATCGGCGACAGATCTTCGTGCGCCATAGGGTCGGAAGTCTACCCATCCCCTAGATTGGACTTGGGTTTAGCCGGGTTCTCGGCGAAACGTGCCAAACTTACCGGCGGCATCACTATGGGCCTCTTATCTGCCGTAAAGCGCATTCTGGTGGGGAAACCCATCCACACGAAGCACGCCCACCACGAGCGACTCCCCAAGGTGTTCGCCCTTCCCGTCTTCGCGTCCGATGCCTTGTCGTCGGTGGCGTACGCGAGCGAAGAGATCCTCACGATCCTCGTGTTTGGCGGCATGCTCGGGTTCTACAAGCTGGTCCCGGTCTCGCTCGTGCTAGTCGCGCTGCTCTGGGTTGTGGTGTTCAGCTACTACCAGACGATCAACGCTTATCCGCAAGGGGGTGGCTCGTACCGGGTTTCCTCCGAGAACATCGGATCGTTGGCCGGGCGGGTAGCGGGCGCGTCGCTCTTGATCGGCTACGTGCTCACCGTCGCGGTATCGGTTTCGGCCGGGGCGGCGGCGATCACTTCGATGTTCCCGCAACTTCAATCCGCGGGAACGGCGATCGCGTGTGCTGGCGTTGCGATCTTGGCGCTATTGAACCTGCGGGGAGCTAAGGAAAGCGGCATCGTATTCGCGATTCCAACGTACGGCTTCGTCGTGGCGCTCGTAGGCATGGTCGCCTACGGTCTGTATCAGGCCTCGACCGGCGTTGGCCCCGTCCCGCCCCAGTTGCCCGAGCAGACCAAGGACGTCACGTGGGTGTTCTTGATCGCAGCCTTTGCCCGAGGCTGCACGGCGCTCACCGGAACGGAAGCCATCGCGGACGGAGTTCCCGCCTTCAAGGCTCCAGAGGCGAAGAACGCGGCGACGACGCTGGTCATGATGGCCGGACTGCTCACCATTCTTGTGATCGGGATCAGTTGGTCTGCCCAGCACTTTGGCATTGTGCCGATGGAGTTCGGCGAAGAGGGTTACCGCACGGTCGTGGCGCAGATTGCCAGCACCCTCTTCGGTAACTCGCCGATCTTCTTCTTTGTCCTGTCGATGACCGCGCTGATCTTGTTCTTGGCGGCGAATACCGGCTTTGCCGACTTTCCGCGCCTTTCGCAGTTCATCGCCAAGGATGGCTTCCTTCCGCGACAGTTGATGAGCGTGGGTGACCGTCTTGTTTATCAGAACGGGATCATCACGCTGGCGGTTGTGTCGATCGCGCTGATCGTCGTGTTCAATGCCGACACGCACTCGCTCATTCCTCTGTATGCGGCGGGCGTCTTCCTTTCCTTCACGCTTAGCCAAGCCGGCATGGTCATGCGCTTCGTCCGGCTGAAGCAGGTGGGCTGGAAGGCGGGAATCAGCCTTATCGGAGCGGTCACGACCGCAGCCGTCACGATTATCCTGCTGGTCACGCGGTTCACCGAGGGGGCCTGGATTCTTGTGGTCGCCATCGTGCTGATGATGGGCGTGATGGCGGGGATTCGAAAGCACTACGACTACTTGTCCCGCGAACTCTCAGTTGGGCCCGATGACTCCGTGCGAGAGGTCAAGACGACGGTCCTCCTGCTGGTTCCGCGGCTTCATCGGGGCATCCTCAAAGCGATCGCCTATTCGCAATCGGTCACGAACGATGTCCGTGCGATCCACGTCACCCTCGATCCTGCCTCCGTCGGCAAGATCAAGGAAGACTGGAATCGGTTCGGGGCGGACATCCCGCTCGTGATCTTAGATTCGCCCTACCGTTCGTTCATCGAGCCGATCATAAACTACATCGACCAGACGGTGGCCGAGGATCCGTCCGTAATGGTCACCGTGATCGTGCCTCAAGCGGTGCCCAAATTCTGGTGGCACGGTTTGCTGCACAACAACGCGGCGGTGCCGCTCAAGCTAGCCCTTCAAAGCCGCCGAAACGTCGTTATCACCAACGTGAGGTACTTCCTGCGATGATCATCGAGTCTTACGAGGACGTCATTATCCTCTCCGGCGCACTGCGCTCGAACTTTTGGGACGCGATCCACACCGCCATTTCTCTCACGCTCAAGCGACATCCGAGCGGAGTCATCATCGACTGCAGCGGACTCAGCGAGGCCACCTCGGCTGGGGCGGAGACCTTCCGCGACGCCATGGACTTCATCCAGAAGCACGATGCGCGGATCATCGTCGCGGCGGTGCCTCCGGCGGTGATGGAGGTCCTGAAGTCGGTGCCCGAGGTGCGCTCGCAGCTGGCCGTCGCTAACTCGGTCGAAGCCGCGCGGCGTTCACTTGATCTGCTTCACGAGAAAGACGATTCGCCCGTCAAGAAGAAGAAGCGGCATGCCCCGGACAACGCCCGGCAGCTCATCGTCTGCCTCTACACCGGAACCTCGGTCGAGGAGGACGACGCCGCCATGAACATCGCGGGCAAGATCGCCGACTCGCAACCCACCGAGGTCCACTTAGTCTGTGTGCTTCTCGTGCCGCGCCATTTGCCGCTGACGTCGCCGCTCGAGGCCAGCGAAATGGCTGCGTCAAAAGCCGTTCAGCGCGCCGAGCAGTTCTTTGCGGTACGCGACGTGACCTACGTGTCGCAGGTCGAACGAGCGAGAGACGTCGCTTCGGCTCTGGCTGAGGTCTTAACCGCGGTCGACGCCCCGGAGGTCGTCCTTCCCTTGATGCGCGACCCGCTGAAGAAGGATGAGAACTTGAAGCTGGTGGAGTCCGTGCTGGCGCGGGTGAATCGGAATGTCATCTTTGTTCGAGGTGGTTAGCACGTGCAACTGACCGTACTGGGGGCTGGAAGCTGGGGAACTGCGCTCGCGATTCTGCTCGCGCGGAACGGCCACGAGGTAACGCTCTACGGCCGTGACGACGAGGAAATCCAGGCGATGTCTTCGATTCGCGAGAACATGGCCTATCTGCCCGGGTTCGTCTTGCCTCCGGGTGTCAGCTGCGTTTCGAACGCGGAGGACATCGGCGAGACCGACGCCTGGATTGTCGCCGTGCCGTCGACCAGCGTCCGCGCGGTAGCTGGCCTGATCCGAGGCAGCGATCCCCTGGTCGTTGTCGCATCCAAGGGGCTCGAGACCGGCACTTCGATGCTTCTGAGCCGAGTGGTGAAAGAGGTCATTCCGGGCGCACGCATCGGTGCGTTGAGCGGCCCCAACCTCGCGATCGAGATCGTACGCGGGATCCCGACCGCTGCGGTGTGTGCGTTCCCTGATGCGGCCGACGCTGAGCGAATCCGCGCCGCGTTCATGTGTCGCACGTTCCGGGTGTATGTGAGCGACGACATCATCGGCGTCGAGCTTGCGGGCTCCCTGAAGAACGTGCTCGCGATCGCCGCCGGCCTATGCGACGGGCTGGGCTTCGGTGACAACACCAAGGGCGCACTCTTGGCGCGTGGCCTCCATGAGATGACCTCGCTTGGACTCGCCATGGGGGCGCGGATCGACACCTTCCTGGGCGTAGCCGGGGTCGGCGACCTGTTCGCAACCGCCGTCTCGACCCTAAGCCGGAACTACCGGGTGGGTCGATCGCTGGGCACGGGAGCGTCGCTTTCCGATGCGCTGCACCAGGTCGGACAAGTGGCGGAAGGGGTCGGAACGAGCGAATCCGTGATGGTGTTGGCGCGGCGCTACGGAATCCCCATGCCTACCTTTGAGGCGATCGAAGCGGTCATCAGGGGGCGGGTTCGCCCGAACGACGCGGTCCAAATGCTGATGGAGCGCTCGCCTCGAACCGAGGCGATTTTGAGGTTGGGAACTGGCGTAGAAGAACCGAACGTACAATAGGTGCAGGAAACTCAACCACTATGCTAGGCGTGCTTTGGCGGGACCGTGGAAACACGGCGGAAGAGCGACAGGCTCGATTTGAGAGCCTGATGCGCAGCACCTATCGCCAAGCTTACAGCTTCGCCTCGAAGCTCACTGGCAATGCGGCGGAAGCCGAAGACTTGGTGCAAGAGACCTACGTTCGCGCTTTCCGGTTCTTCCACCGATTCGATGAGGCTCTACCTTTCACGAACTGGCTGTACCGGATCATGAGCAACGCGCACATCGACCAAGTGCGCCGCAAGCAGCGAATCAAGACCAACAGCCTCGAGCAACCGACTGCGTCCGGGATGTCGACGATGGATATTCCCGATACCTCGGTGACGGTTGATCGGATGATGGTGGATGAGGCGATGGGCGAGCACGTCACCGACGCCCTGTCGACCATGACGCCCGAGTTCCGAACCGCGGTTCTCCTCGCCGATGTCGAGGGCATGGCCTACGAGGAGATCGCCGAAGTGATGAACACCTCGGTGGGAACCGTGCGGTCTCGTATCCACCGCGGCCGCAAGCAGCTGCGGCGACACCTTTTGAATCACGCTCCCGAAGTGTACGGAGGCATGGCCAACGATGAACTGTAAGCAAGTTGAATCAAAGCTGTCCGCGTACCTCGATCAGGAGCTTTCCCGAAGCGAGCTTGCCATCGTGCGTTCGCACCTGCACGATTGCCCCGAGTGCGCCGTTGCGCTGGCCCAGTTGTCGCACCTCAAGGATTTGCTCGCGGTACAGCCCGATCCGGTGGCTCCCGACGGCCTCGAAGAGCGCCTGATGCAGGCGGTGTTTGCAAAGTCGCATCGTCCGGCTCCGCGTCGACTGGCGCTCGCTTGGGCGGGTTCGGCCGCGTTTGCGTGTGCTTTCGCAGGAGCGTGGATGTGGCTACAGGCCGCTGATGCCCGAGACACCGATCTGCGCAACCAGATGGCGAAGAGCGACTTTAACCTTGCCCGCGACCAGGCGTATGCCGCCGGCGGTGATCCGTTTGCCGGAAACACCGTCATCTTGACCTCGACCCATGGCGCGCGCTAACTCTCTCCTGATTCTCGGCGGTGTCGCCTTTGCCCTGCTGGCTGGGTCGTCGTCGGCCTATGCCCAGCGTCGCGACGACGCCCGCGATCTGCTCTTCGGAGCGATGGACAAGGGCCGATACCTCGCCGTCGAGGGCATCATCCTCCGCCGCAACAGCACCCGCGACCCGGGCATGATGCAGCTGCGTATGGCGCAGGCGACCGGCATCTCGAAGACGGTCGTGCTTTCGCCGCTCTCCTTCCAGGGCGTGACAACACTGGATGACGGTCAGAACTGGATGACCTACGTGCCCGATGAAAATCGTGTTGTGATCCAAGGTTCACCTCGGTTGATGGGCGGAACCAGCCGACGCAAACGAGCCGCCGCTTCCAGCTACCGATTTGTGTCCGACACGGGCGATACCATCGCGGGCCGCAAGACGATCGTGGTCGTTGCCACGCCGAAGTCACCCGAGATGCCCACCCGGCGCTACTGGATCGATAGCGACTACCCATACATCTTGAAGATGGATGTGGTCGAGGGCGGCACCCCCAAGGTCCTCCTCGACACGAAGGCGATCACGTTCGAGGTGACCCCATCGCCTGATGCGTTCCGGATTACCCCGGCCACCGGAGTGCGGCGCATCTACTTGGAGTCTCCCGAGGCGATTCGATCTGCTGAGGCAGCAAAGGCGATGGTCGGATTCACCCCAATCTTGCCCCGGAATCTCCCCTACGGATTCATCATCCAGGAAGGCCAGGTCGTAGGCGACAAGTCGGAGCGGTTCATTGCGCTTCGACTGACCGATGGCCTCGCCTCGGCTACGCTCTATCAGTGGCCGATGTCGCGGAAGAATCCCGTGCCCTGCCAAGACAAGAAGAGCGTGCGCGAAGCCCATGGACTCCGCATGCGCCTGGTGGGTGATCTGCCGGAAGTGGTGCTGACCAAGCTCATTGACGCTTTCGTCAAAGAGCTGGCGAAGGGACTTCAGTCCCTCTCGGGCACTTCGCAGGAAGATTCTGTGTTACCGGATGTAGATCGCGCGAGTCAGCGTGAGGGAAACGGCCCGGTTCCTTTCGGCGTTTCTCCCTAAGCGCTCGCGCGTCGGTTTCTCATAAGGAAAATCGCGCATGAAGACCTCTCCCTTTTCGAAGAGCATGTTGACGGTGTTGGCGATCGGAGCCGTCATCGGCGGCTTCGCCGTTGCCAACCTCCAGCAAATCGTCCCTGCCGTACAGGCTGGCCCGGAAGCGCCGGCGGCCCGAGCGATTAGTTCGATCTCGGCGGAAAACATGACCGCCCTCCGAAACCTCGACGAGAGTTTCGCGAGCTTGGCCGAGTTTGTATCGCCTTCGGTGGTTCACATCAAGTCTGAGGGCAATGGCGGAGCCGACGTGTTCGGCCGTCGCGTTGGCCGTACCGGCGGGGTGGGCACGGGCGTGATCTTCCGTCCCGACGGATGGATCATCACCAACGACCACGTCGTCAACGGCTTTGACAAGGTCACCGTCGTCCTCGCGGATGGCCGAGAGTTCTCCGGCCAGGTTCGCCGGGCTGAGGAGAGCGACCTCGCCGTCATCAAGATCGAGGCGAAAGACCTGCCTGCGGCCAACTTCGGCGACAGCAACAAGGTTCGTCCCGGCCAGTTCGCGATGGCGGTTGGATCGCCGTTCGGCCTCGACAACACGGTTACGATCGGGCACATCAGCGCCCTCAACCGTGAGAACAGCATTCCTGACCCGCGTCTGCCCGGTGGCGCGCGCTACTATCCGGATCTCATTCAAACCGATGCCCCGATCAACCAGGGCAATTCGGGCGGTCCGTTGGTGAACATCGAGGGCCAGATTGTCGGCATCAACTCCGCGATCATCAGCTCGACCGGCGGAAGCAACGGTATCGGTTTCGCGATTCCGTCCAACTTGGCGCGATTTCTCGCCGAGACCCTGATCGAGAAGGGCAAGGTCGAGCGCGGCGCCATGGGCCTCATTCCGAGCAATCTGAAGCCGTACGAGAGGCAGAAGCAGAACCTGGACGGCGGTGCGGTCGTTGAGGAGATTCCCAACAACAGCCCTGCCGCGATGGCCGGGATCAAGAAGGGCGACATTCTCGTTCGGGTTGGCACCTTCCCGATCAAGAATCAGATGGACGTCCGGCTCGCGATGTACCGGTACGCCCCAGGCCAGTCGGTTGAAGTCGAGTTGATCCGTGGCGGCGAGAAGAAGACGATCAAGGTCACCTTGGCCGATCCCAAGAAGCTGGACCGCGGAACGCCGAACCCGAACCCGACGCCGAACAAGTCGGATGACGGCGAAGACAGCCCGTTCCAAGACTTCCCGAACATCCCCGGCTGGAACTTCGGCCCGCGGACGAACCCGACCCCCGAGAAGGACGTTCCTCCGATCCGGGAAGGTCAGGCTCGCTTGGGCATCCAGATGGATTCGCTGACCGCTGAGCGCCGCAAGGAGTTCGGCATCCCCGCCAACGTCGAGGGCGTGGTCGTCATTGCCGTCGAACCGGGTTCTGTGGCGGAGCGACTCGGCATTGAGCCGGGAACCGTCATCCAGCAGCTGGGCGACAAGAAGATCAAGTCTCCGCAGGATGTCTCCGAAGTGATGAAGGGGCTGAAGTGGGGCGATCGCACCCGCATCTCTTACGGTAAGTTCACCACGAACAGCCAAATGCAGCAAACCACCGACGTCGAGTTCCGCTAAGTCGGTCTCCACGAAAGAATCAAGCCGCTGGACTCAGTCCGGCGGCTTGTTCGTTTGGGTCGAGGGACTCGCGAGGCGGGTACGGTGAGGAGCATGGCCACCAAGCACCTGGTGATCCTCGACGGCTACAGCCTCCTCTATCGCGCGTTCTACGCGACGCGCTACCTCAGCACCAGCGATGGTCGGCCCACCAACGCGCTGTACGGCTTTGTCAGCATGCTCTTCTTCATCCTCGAGAAGGATGACCCGGACGCGGTTGTCGTGGCCATGGATGCGCCCGGCAAGACCTTTCGCCACGCGGAGTATTCCGAGTACAAGGGCACCCGCCGCGAGACGCCGGACGAACTCCGCTCGCAGCTGGGGGTTGCCCGAGAGCTGATCACGGGTCTTGGTATTCCGATGATCGAAGCGCCGGGATTCGAGGCCGACGACGTCGTCGGCACGATCGCCAAACTGGGCGAGCAGAACGGCTACCAAACCACGATCGTCACCGGCGACCTCGATGCCCTGCAGCTCGTTGATGAGCAGATTCGGGTGATGACCATGAAGCAGGGGGTCACCGAAGTCGTGTTCTACGGCCCCGGCGAGGTGTTTGGGCGCTACGGATTCCCGCCGACGCTGATTCCCGACTACAAGGCAATCGTCGGCGACACCAGCGACAACATTCCCGGCGTGCCCGGAATCGGCGAGAAGGGTGCTACCACTCTGCTGCAGAAGTTTCAGGGTGTGCAGGATCTGCTTGATCGCTGGGACGAGGTCGATCCGAAGTTCCAGAAGAAGATCGAGCCGGCCAAGGAGCAGATGCTCAAGTCGAGGTGGCTGGCTACCATCGACACGAAAGCGCCGGTGAACTACAACTTCGAACCTTTCCAGCTGAGCGATGAAGAGTACGAACACGCGCGGGCGATCCTCGAGCAATACGAACTGCGGTCCCAAGTTCGGCGGATGCCGGCGGTGCTGGGAAAGTACCGCGAGAATCGGGAAGGCGACGCCAAGCCGGTCAAGGTCGAGGTTGAGCAACTGGAGATTGTGCAGCGTGAAGAGCGCGACTACGGCCGTCTCCTCCCGTGGATTGCAGATCGACCCTATGCGCTCTACTTCGAGACCGTGTCGGCCCAGCTGGGCATGTTCGATGAGCCGGAGCGCGTAGCCTACGTCGCCATTGGCAGCGATGTCCGCCGAACGCCCGAGACGGTCGGGAGACGCCTGCTGGTCGAACGACCCCATCTGGCAGTCGTCCACGATGCCAAGCCCCTGTACAAGTCTGGGGAGGCCCCTAAACAGACCGTACGCTTCGATACGCTGCTCGCGGGTTACGTGCTTCAGTCGGGAAGGTCGAACTACGCGCTTCGCGACTTGGTCCAGGGCTATCTCGAAGTCACTCCCCCCACCACCGGAGGCGAGATGTGCGCAGCGCTGTCGTTGCTCGAGGCTCCTATGCGCGAACGGCTCGAAAAGGAGGGCCAGACCAGCGTTCTGACCGACATTGAGTTACCCTTGGTGCCCATGCTCGCGGAAATGGAGCAAGCGGGCATCATGGTCAGCCGCGAAGTGTTGGGCCAGTTCTCATCGATTCTCGAAGGCGAGATCGCCAAGCTCACGGCCCAGATCTACGAAGAAGCGGGGGCGTCCTTCAACATCGCCTCGCCGAAGCAGCTGGGCGAAGTGCTTTTCGAGAAAATGATGATCCCTGGGGTCAAGAAGGGAAAAACGGGCTACCCGACGGGAGCGGAGGTGCTGCAGCCGCTTGCCCCCGCCTATCCGATCGTGAGTAACGTGCTGAACTGGCGCGAGCTATCAAAGCTGAAGTCGACCTACGCGGACGCGCTGCCGAAGCTGATCGCGGAGGATGGCCGCATCCACACCACGTACAACCAAACCGTCGCCGCCACCGGACGGCTAAGCTCGAACGATCCGAACCTGCAGAACATCCCGATTCGCACGGAGCTGGGCCGGGAGATTCGGCGGGCGTTCGTTGCCGCTCCGGGATTCCGACTGGCTTCCTTCGACTACTCGCAAATCGAGCTTCGCGTGCTGGCTCACATGTGCGGCGACGGGAACCTCGTCGAGGCGTTCGCGCGCCGTACCGACGTCCATGCGGTGACCGCGTCGCTGATGTTCGGAATCTCCGAGTCGGAAGTCACTAAGGAGCAACGACGCCTCGCCAAGCTCCTCAACTACGCGGTGCTGTATGGCGTTACCGAGTACGGTCTCGCGAACCAGCTCGGCGGCGGGTTCTCGATCATGGAAGCCCGCACCCTCATCGAGCAGTATCGCGAGCGGTTCCCCAAAGTGAAGGGCTTCACCGAGGCGACGGTTCAGGAGGCGCGCAGCAAGGGCTTCACCACCACGCTGTGCGGCCGGCGTCGCTACTTCCCGGACATCCACAACGCCAACCGCAACGAGCGCATGTACGCCGAAAGGCAGGCAATGAACGCGCCGATCCAGGGCACGGCCAGCGACATGATCAAGCTGGCAATGATCCGCGTCGACAAGCTGATGTCGGGTGTCAAATCGCGGATGCTGCTTCAAGTTCACGACGAACTCGTGTTCGAACTCGCCGATGGTGAGGACCATCTCATTGCGCCAATCCGAGAAGCGATGGAGAATGCGCTCCCGCTCTCGGTTCCGGTCGAGGTGGATGCCAAGGTCGGGGCGAACTGGGCGGAGATGACGGAGATCGCCCGCGGCTAGCTCTGATCAACTCCGCTCCATCTGGCCACTCCCGTCCACTCGGGATTGCGGCCGTCTGGACTAAACTGCACACCATGAGACTCGCCACCGGCATGGTTCTGGCGCTCGCGGTCACGATGGCCGCCGCCGAAGTCAAACTCGCTTCCCCGTTCTCGTCGAACATGGTCCTGCAGCGGCAGACCGAGGTGACGATTTGGGGTACGGCCGACCCCGGTGAGCAGGTCACCCTGCGAGCCACCTGGGGCGCCAACGGCAAAGCCACCGCCGACGACAAGGGTCACTGGCGCGTGAAGCTGAAGACTGGCCCCGCCGGCGGGCCCCACGAGTTGAGCGTCAGCGGGTCCAACTCCCTCTATCTGCGGAACATCTTGCTGGGCGAAGTGTGGGTGTGCTCGGGCCAATCGAACATGGAGTGGCCGCTGAACATCGTCGAGAACGGTCCCGCCGAAGTCGCCGCCGCCAACCACCCGAATCTGCGCTTCTTGACCGTGCCCCATCGCATGGCCGATCAGCCGGAGACATCGTTCGCGGGCAGCTGGTTCGTGTGTCAGCCTGAGACCGCGCGGGGATTCTCCGCTACCGCTTACTACTTCGGTCTCGCGCTGCAGCGCGAGTTAGGCGTGCCCGTTGGCTTGATCCAGACCGCGGTCGGGGGAACTGAGGCCGAGCTTTGGACCAGCGAGGCAACCTTGCGATCCATGCCTGACCTAGCGGCCAGATTCGATGCTGTTCGTCAACGCTACCAAGAGGCACAAGACGCCGCAACCGAGCGTCGAAAGCGCCTCGCCGCCGATCCAGGGACAGGCAAATGGTCAGCCGACGAGATGGACGATCGCGATTGGCCCCGGATCACCGAGCCCGGCCTATGGCGCGAGGGCGACCTCGCCGACCTCGACGGCACCGTCTGGTACCGAGCGCGCCTGCTGCTGACCGACAGTCAAGCCAAAGAAGGTGGCACGTTGCGGCTTGGTCAAATCGACGATGAGAACGAGGTATGGATCAACGGCAAACCTGTCGGCAAGACCGCCGGAGCCAACCAAGAGCGGGCTTACGTGATCAAGCCGGAGGTCCTTCGCGAAGGGTTCAACACCGTGGCCATACGCGTCACCGACATCGGAGGCGAGGCCGGCTTCCGCAACCCGAGCTCCATCGGCTTCTTCCCCAAGGAAGGATCGATTCCGCTGACGAACTGGCGCTACCGGATCGGCGTGAAGACGAACGATCTGCCCGTTCCGTTCGGCGCACCCCGGCCCGGGGCAAGCCTGTACAACGGCATGATTGCGCCGCTGGTGCCCTACACGATCAAGGGCGCGATCTGGTACCAGGGTGAGTCCAACGTCTCGCGCGCCGAGCAGTATCGCACCCTCTTCCCGGCGATGATCGGTGACTGGCGCAAGGCATGGGGCATGGAGATTCCATTCTATTTTGTACAGATTTCACCCTTTGAATATGGCCAGAATCACGCAAGCGCCGAGCTTCGCGAGGCTCAACTGGACACGTACCGCACGGTGCCGATGACCGGCATGGCCGTCACCGCGGACATCGTTCCCAACCTGCGCGACATCCACCCAACGCTCAAACAGCCGGTGGGCGAGCGGCTAGCGAGGTGGGCGCTGGTGAACCAGTACGGCCGGAAGGACATCGTGCCCTCGGGACCGCTCTATAAGAGCGCGAAGCGAGATGGCAAGACCATGCGCGTGGAGTTCGACTTCGGTGCAGGGCTGACCGTAAAGGGCGACTCGATTTTCGGACTGGAGATCGCGGGCGAGGATCTAAAGTTCGTGGCCGCGCAGGGCAAGATCGAGGGGTCGACGCTGGTGGTTTGGGCGGATGGAGTCGAGAAGCCGGCGGCGGTTCGGCTCGGCTGGAAGGATGCGGTGCTGATGAACCTATTCAACGGGGCCGGCCTTCCGGCTTCACCGTTCCGTACGGACTCGGCTCCGCGGCTGACCGCAGGCGTGAAGTGGTGATCAGCTAGCCTCGATCACCAGCCACGCAAAGCCTAGGGTCTCGCGACCGTAACGCAAATACGCCTCGAACCACCGATCGCTGTAACGACGAACTCTTCTGCGTCGGGGTCGGTGGGGTTATCGGCCAGCCATGCGAGGATCGTGCTCCGGTAGAGCCCCTCGTAGTGATCCCATTCCGTGGTGGTCGAAGTCGTGAGATACGCGATCCGCGGGACCCTCTCGCACAAGTTGGTTAGGTGCGGAAGCTCGTCGGGGGTCGCACCCAGCACGTCGAGATACGCGGGGTCCGGGTCGCGCTGCCAGTATCCATCGCCGACAAGTGCGCGACCTCCGGACTTCAGCACCCGATCGATCTCATGCAGTCCCGCCGCCAGACCACCCAGAGCGTGGCTGGATCCTATCAGAAGGACCGTGTCAAAGATCCCGTTGGCCACGAGCTCGGTGTCGTAGTCGCAGTCCATCCACTTTACGCGTGGACCCAAGGCGCGGCCCCGCTCGACGAACTCGGGATTGGGTTCGAACGCAACGACCTCCGCGCCCACCTCCACCGCAAGGGCCGCCCAGCCGCCGAAGCCGGCCCCGATATCGAGAACCCGTGCACCCGGGCGAACCCCCGCCACTCGAAGCAACTCATGAGCGCGGTCGGAGGCAATCGGTACCGCGAACTCGTGCCGGGCATGGGCGATGGTGGAGAATCGGCGGCGATCCATCAGAGAGCAGACGGTGGGCCGAACCCAATCGCGCGGGATACTTTCCCAAGCGTGGTAAGCCCCGCCCGGTATCCTACAGAAGTATGAGCCACCGTTCGTTCCGACTCTACGATACGATGACCCGCCAGGTCAAAGAACTGGTGCCGGCAACTCCCGGGCACCTCAAGTTCTATTCGTGCGGACCCACGGTGTACAGCTACGCCCACATCGGCAACTTCCGCACGTTCTTGACCGCCGACCTCATCGTCCGAACGGCTGAAGCGCTGGGCTGGAAGGTCGACTACGTGAGCAACATTACCGACGTTGGCCACCTCACGAGCGACGACCAAGACGGCGGCGAGGACCGCATGGAGAAGGGGCTCAAGTCCAAAGAGGGCGAGCGCTTTGCCAACGTCTGGGACCTGGCCGAGTTTTATGCGGACTGCTTCAAAGATGACTGGGATCGGCTCAACCTTCGCCGCCCTTTGGTGTGGCCCAAAGCCACCCAACACATGCGCGAGCAGATCGCAGCCGCCGAAAAGCTGATCGAAACCGGACACGCCTACGAAACCCCGACGGGCGTCTACTATCGGGTGGGCAGCTTCGCGGGCTATGGAAAGCTAAGCGGGAACACCGATCGAGAGGAGTTGATCACCGGGGCGCGAGACGTAGTTCGGGATGACAACAAGGAGCACCCCGCCGACTTCGCCCTTTGGAAGAAGGATGAGAAGCATCTGATGCAGTGGTATTCGCCTTGGGGCTGGGGCTTTCCGGGTTGGCATCTCGAGTGCTCGGTCATGGCAATGGCTTACCTCGGCGAGACGCTGGACCTGCACGCTGGCGGAGAGGACCTCATCTTCCCTCACCACGAGTGCGAGATCGCCCAGAGCGAAGCCCTGACCGGAAAGCCGTTTGCCCGGCACTGGATTCACACGCGCTTCCTGCAGGTGGATGGCCAGAAGATGTCGAAGTCCCTCGGCAACTTTTTTACCGTGCGCGACCTCGTCGATGGCAAGGGTGCCGACCCGCTAGCGGTTCGCTATGCCCTCATCTCACAAAACTACGGCGTACCGCACAACTTCACGATGGACCTGCTGCGCGACGCCACCCAGAAGATCGAGCGGTATCGCCAGTGCGATGAGAAGGCCCGCAAGGCGATCAACCAACCGGGGGAAGCCAACGCCGCGGCCGACGTCTTTGTCGAGAGCCTGCGCGATCTCTACGACGAGGTGCTCGATGCGATGTGCGACAACCTGAACACCTCGGTTGCGCTCGCGAAGGCGCTGGAGGGAACTCGCGTCATCTTGCGCGAGTCAAGCCTCGACTTGCCCATGGCGGAGGCGGCTCTACAGTTCCTGGGTGACATCAATTACCTCCTTGGCATCGTAAGTTCGGATCGTAACGTGCCGAGTGCCAGCGACACTACTTCCTCCGTACCGGAAGCTTGGATTGAGCAGAAGATCCAGGAGCGAGCCGAAGCGAAGGCCGCCAAGGACTTTTCCAGGGCGGATCAGGTGCGCGATGAACTTGCCGCACTGGGCATAGAACTAAGAGATACGCCTGAGGGAACAACTTGGAAACATCGCGCAACCATTCTGTAATGTTGAGAATCGTGCTGGTGTTTTACAGTCTTTGCTGGTTTTTGCGCTAGGATGGGCAATTCTGTAGTGATCGCTGAATCGTTTTCATAACGATCATGTAACATCATTAGTATGAGAGTAGCCGTCGTTTGCAAGGACACGTTAATCCGCGAGGCCGTTTCTAGCCTGCTGACCCATGAAGGACCCTTTTCGGTGACGGCTGGCGGGGACTCCGTCAGTGTCGCCATGCGGTCCGTTGGTACCGACGCCCGTTCCGTACTCGTGGTCATCGCCGGCGGGCTCTCCATCGAGGACTGGGTGGAGCTTGGCGAAGCCAAGGCACTGAATCAAATTCAGATCGTGCTTGTTGTTGATTCCACCAGCAACTCGACGGCCTATCGCATCGCCGATGCGGTTGTCCGGGAAGCAGACGGAAGCGTCAACCTCATCAACGCAGTCAAGCGCTTTATTGATACCGTCAACCCCGGGGAGCGACCGTTGCAAGCGATGCAGGCGGGAACGCATCCGCTGATCGTGGCTGAGAGCATTCACCAGACCTACGGCGGCCGCCGACTGACTCGCCGAGAGTTGGAAGTTGCGCAGTTGGTTGCGCAAGGTATGGCGAATCGCCGCATCTCCCAGGTGCTCGACCTGCAAGAGCAGAGTGTCAAGAACCTCGTCAGTTCGATCATGCGGAAGCTGAACTGCGAGAACCGAACCCAGGTCGCGCTGAAGCTTCACGGCACCGCGGCGCCGAACTAAGCATTGAAAGCGCGGATCATTACCGCGCTGATCGGGATTCCGATCGTGTTGGGGGCGTGTTTCCACACGTCCCCGTTTCCGTTCCTTGCCTTGCTACTCTTGGCGATTGGGCTTACGGCGATCGAAGCTTACGCATTGTTCATCCGACTGTGGGGTAACGGGGCCCGGGCGAAGTTCACCTCGGCTCTAATCACCTTTTTGTGGGTCGGCGTTCCGCTCGCCTCTTTGAACATCCTCCATTTGGGCAGCTTGCCCAGCGAGCCCGTTGTCGGCCCTTTTCGTTGGGATACGCCCGTCCTCATCGTGCTTCTACCCCTCTGGGCGGGAGATTCCGCCGCCATCTTTGCCGGCAAAGCCTTCGGAAAGCACCCCTTGGCTCCTTCGATTTCACCCAAGAAGACATGGGAGGGCGGCATCGCCAACTTCCTCGCTTGCATTCTTACCGCATATGGAGTTGGACAGTGGATTGGACTGCCGGTCATCCATTCCCTCGCGATAGGAGCCTCCACGGGCATCCTGGGCCAGGTGGGCGACCTCTTCGAGAGCTGGCTCAAGCGAAAGGCTGGGGTTAAGGACTCGGGAACGATCTTGCCGGGGCACGGTGGATTCCTCGACCGCCTGGACTCCTTGCTCTTCACGGCGATCCCCGCCGTCCTGATTACGATTCACGGGCTCTCTAGGTAACCTGCGGCGATGCTCGCGGTCGAAGCCAAGGCGCTCACGAAGACCTTCACCACGCTCAAGAAAGAGCCCGGGATCATGGGCTCGGTGAAGAGCCTCTTCTCGCGAGCGCGAAACGAAGTCCACGCCGTAAAAAGCGTTTCCATGAGCATTGAACGGGGCGAGTTGGTGGGATTTCTCGGCCCGAACGGTGCCGGCAAGACGACGACGTTGAAGATGCTCACCGGCATCCTCAATCCGACATCCGGCTTCGCCGAGGTTCTCGGCTACACGCCGTTCGACCGTAAGCCGGAAATGCTGCGACGCATCTCCCTAGTCATGGGCAACAAGAACCAGCTGTGGTGGGATCTGCCCGCCTGGGATAGCTTTGTTGTGTTACGTGAACTGTACGACGTTCCCGCCGACAAGTTCAAGCAGCGCGTCGATCGGCTCGTCGAAACTTTGGCCATCAGCGACAAGGTGAACACGCAGGTTCGAAAACTAAGCCTCGGTGAGCGGATGAAGTGCGAGCTCGTCGCCGCCCTCCTCCACGGTCCCGAGGTCGTCTTCCTGGATGAGCCTACCCTCGGACTTGATGTGGTCAGCCAACAAGCGATCCGCGAGTTCTTGAAGCAACTCCACCACGACGAGGGCACGACCGTGCTCTTGACCTCACACTACATGCAGGACGTGCAAGCGCTATGCGACCGAGTCATTGTGATCAACCACGGCGAGAAGATCTTCGACGACTCTCTGGAGGCCCTAGGCAAGACCTTCGGGGATCGCCGCCGCATCGTCCTTCGCTTCCGAGAAACGGTGGAGCCTAGCGCACTGGCGCGTTACGGGGAGGTCAGCGAGGCTCCGGATAACGGCATCGCGATCGATGTTCCGCGAGAAGATACTCCCGCTGTCGCGGCCGCGGTGCTGCAGCACTTCCCGGTCGAGGATATCTCGATCGAGGACGTCGACATCGAGGACATCATTCGCCGGCTCTTCACCAACTCCCCCGCGTAAGTGTTTCGCGCGAAACATAGCCCTGCGGTATCCTCTGAGTGACCTTTCAAAACGGGAAAGGGAGCACACATATGGCAACTGAACTGGCTTCGACTTACGATGCCTCGTCCGTGGAATCGCGGTGGTACGAGGCTTGGGAACAGGCGGGACTCTTCCGGCCGCAGAATGACGGCAAGCCGCGATTCACGATCGCGATTCCCCCTCCCAACATCACGGGATCGCTCCACATGGGGCACGCGCTCTGCTATCCCATCCAAGACCTGCTCGGGCGATACCAGCGACTCCGCGGCAAGGATGTCTTGATCCTGCCCGGCACCGACCACGCCAGCATTGCCACCCAGAGCGTCGTCGAGAAGATGCTCCGCAAAGAGGGCACGAGCGGTGCCCAGATTGGCCGCGAGAAGTTCCTTGAGCGCGCTTGGCAGTGGCGTGAGGAGATCGGCGACGCGATCCTCCAGCAGTTCCGGCGGTTCGGTTGCGCTTTCGATTGGGAGCGCACCGTGTTCACGATGGACGAGAGCTACATTCGCGCCGTGAACACCGCGTTTATCGACTGGTTCGAGCGCGGTCTCATCTACCGCGGCAAGCGGGTTATCAACTGGGACCCCGTGCTCAAGACCAACATCAGTGACATCGAGACCGAGCGGCGCACAGTTAAGGGCAAGCTGTACTACATCAAGTATCCGTTCGCGGACGGCAGCGGCCACGTCACGATCGCCACGACCCGACCCGAGACGATGCTCGCCGACGTCGCCGTCGCGGTTCACCCCAGCGACTCCCGCTATCACGGACTCGTTGGCAAGGATCTCATCCTGCCCCTCGTGAACCGTCCGATTCCGCTGATCGCGGACATCTACCCTGATCCCGAGTTCGGCAGCGGAGCGGTCAAGATCACGCCTGCCCACGACGCCAATGACTTCACGGTCGGCCAGCGTCACAAGCTACCGATGCCGGTGGTCATCGACGAAGCC
>JANJUB010000078.1 GCA_024710805.1 Fimbriimonadaceae bacterium
GGCGAGGGACGCGTTCCGCGGATCTCGACCAGCCACCGCGCGAAGTCGGCGTACTTCGCCTGGCCGGTTGCGCGGGCGAGCTTCAGAAGGGCGAGCTCGATCTCCTCATGGCCGCAGGTTCCCTTCCGCTTATCTGGGCCAAACACGCTCATCACATGGTCGGCGAATCGGATCGCAACCGCCATCAGGTCATCATTGCCGGTCGCCATCCGGTGGGCGACGGCAGCTTCGATGAGGTGTCCTCCGCAGTACATCTCGTGGAGCATCGACAAGCTCCGCCACTCCATGCCCGGATGCTGAAGCTGGACAAATGAGTTGAGGTAGCCATCCTCACGCTGGGCGTTCGCGATGATTTCGACGGCCTGATCCATCAGCCGTCGGTTCTCGGGAGAGGGCCGCGCGACGAGTGAAAACGCACACGCCTCGACCCACTTGTAAACGTCGCTGTCGTTGAAGCGATACCCTTGATAGCCGCCTTCCTCGCGGCGACCCGCACGTCGCAGATTCTCGAGCCGCCCCGTCGATTCGAGGAGGGCGTACTGGGTCGGGATCGTCACCGCCGCAACCCGATCGAGCCAAGGTCCCCAGAACGAATCAGTCACGCGAACGGCGGTGGCGGAGATGGGCTGAAGTCGCGAGGTGAACGGCATATGCAGAGTTTACTGAGGGTAACGTTCTGGGCGTGGATAAGGTGAGAGTAGGCATTATCGGGTGCGGTGGTTTTGGTCGATGGCACATGGGTCATTACCCTTCGATTCCCGATGCGGTGGTCACCGCGCTGTGCGACGTCGATCCGCTCCAACTGGCAGAATCCAAGCGGGTCCACGGTTGGCTGAAGGATGTCCCCGAGTTTCTCAGCCACGGAGCGATGATCGATGCGGGCGTCGTCGATGCCGTTCTGATCGTGACTCCGCACAACAACCACCTCGAGCAGATCGAGGACGCCTTTGCCGCGGGGCTTCATGTGTTGGTCGAGAAGCCGATGTGTCCGACCGTCGAGGATTGCCAGCGGGCGATCGCCGCCCGTGACCGTTCGCGCATGGTGGGGCTGCTGTCGTATCAGCGGCATACGAACGCGGAGTATCGCTACCTCCGCACGCTGATCCAAAGCGGAGCGATCGGAGAAGTTCGATTCGCGTCCGCGTATCTCTCGCAAGAATGGAAGCGGTTCACGGCGGGCACTTGGCGCCAGATTCCCGAGCGCTCCTGCGGGGGCATGTTGCTCGACTCGGGAAGCCACATGCTGGATGCGTTGCTGTGGTGCTCGGGACTGCAGCCCACGGAGGTTACGGGTTATCTCGACAACCGCGGGACCCCGGTCGAGATCGACTCGACCGCATCGATTCGGTTCTCCAACGGCGCGTTGGGCACGCTCACGGTCTGCGGCGATGCGCCGGGCTGGCGCGAGGAGATCACCTTCATCGGCGACCAAGGCAGCCTCTTGCTGCGCGAGGGCAAGATCACACTGTTCGACGCCCACGGGGCGGAGTTGAAGGTGGAGCGGGTTTCCGGAGGCAGCACGCCCGACCGGAACTTCATCGAGACCATTCTCGGCCGCGACGAAGTGCAGTCGCCGTTCGAGTGGGGCCTCGCGGTCACGCGGCTGACGCAAGCCGTGTACCGGAGCGCGGCCGAAGGCAAGCCGGTCGAGGTCTAGCCCCTCCCTTCGTGGGCCGGCCCAAGTTCCCTCGCGACGCGACGTCGGGAGGGCTAAGCCTTGGCCGAGGGGCCGAAATCCCAGACGTTACTTCCGACGTCGCCGAAGCGCCGCCAAGCCAACCCCGATCACAGCCAGAGACGCCGGTTCCGGCACTGCCGTCGCCGAGTAGTTGTCGATATAAGCCGCGCCAGAGACCCCAAACCCAAACCGATCACCCAAGCCAAGCTCATTAACACCGCTCGCGACGAGCATCGAACTGGAGCCTCCGTTCAGGTTAGCGTCGACCGTCATCTTGATGAGGTCTCCTTCTACGAATGCCGTGAGCCGAGCCTGATGAGTGGGAGCATCGAGCACCCCGAAGGTCGCGCCGGTGAATCCGCCCGGCTGGTTGTTGCCGGTGTAGAAGCCATAGGTGTCCAACATGCCGTCGCCATTGTTGTCTTGGATCTTCACAAAGAGACCCTCGCCCGGGCCGGTGCCCGTGGTGCCAATCGCAAATGCCGCGTAGCTGTACGCCTGCGTCGGTTCGACCCGCACGTCCATTTGGAACAGGAGGGAGCGCACATCGCCGCTGGTTTGGGCAAGAGCGAGACCCGCCGAAAGCGGCTGGCCGATCGCCGCCCCGCCACTCTGGCCGATGCCGCCGGCGAGCATGTCCCAGCTCCCCGTGAGATCAACTGAGTCGGGACGATTGAAGTCGTCGGCGAAGTCGATTGCGTAGGCAGAAGAGGTGATGACGATGAGGCTTGCGAGAGAAAAAGTCCGTTTCATGAGGGTTTGCCTTCTTGGCTTGGTAGGTTCACCCGCATTGACCGTGCCACAATGAACGTCATGGGCAAGAACTCCACGTCGGTCCGGTATGCCGAAGTCGATCGAGAGACGGCGGAGACGTCCATTCATGCGGTTCTCGATCTCGATGGCGGCACCCGCCGCGATATCTCAACGCAGGTGGGCTTTCTCGATCATCTTTTGCAGCAGCTTGCCTTCCATGGCCAGTTCGACTTGGGCCTCTCGGTCGAGGGCGACCTTTACATCGATGACCATCACACCGTCGAGGATGTCGGCATCGTGCTGGGTCGGGCTTTCCGCGAGGCGCTTCAGGCGGATCCGGTTGAGCGCTACGCGAGCCTCCATTCCCCGATGGACGAGGCCCTCATTCTCGTGGCGGTGGACATCAGTGGGCGCGGCGTCTTGACCTTTGAGTGCCCATTTGTCCGAGAGAGCATCGGCGCACTCAGCACCGAGAACATCCGCGAGTTCTTCCGCGCGTTCGCGGCCCATTCTGGAGTCACCCTCCACATCCATCGCATCTGCGGCGAGAATGATCACCATGTCGCCGAGGCCATCTTCAAGGGCGTTGGCCGCGCCCTCCATTCCGCTACCCGCCGCGCCGAGCGTCGAGGACCGGTTTCTACGAAGGGCAAGCTGGATTGACCGTTATCCTGGATTACGGGATGGGAAACCTCCGTTCCGTCGAGCGGGCGGTCGTCCACCTTGGGTTCACCGCCGTCGTTCAGGACCATCTGGCTGGAGCAACGCGGCTCATCATCCCCGGAGTCGGGGCGTTCGCCGCCGCGATGGAACGACTAGCCCCGTTGGTCACCGAGATTCGCGCGTTTGCCAGCGGCGGAAATCCCTTGCTCGGCATCTGCTTGGGCCAGCAGCTGCTTTTTGAGACCAGTGACGAAGGCGCCCGGGAGACTCCCGGCCTCGGCTTGCTTGCCGGCCGCGTTCGGTATTTCCCCGCCGACCTCGGCGTCAAGGTGCCCCATGTGGGCTGGAACACGTTGCGCTTTCGCGCGGATTCCAAGTTCGGCTTCAGCTTCCCGGAGGGAGGGCAGGTGTACTTCGTCCACTCGCTCTATACCGAATGTGTCGACCCCGCCGACATCGCCGCGACCTGCGAGCACGGCATCGAGTTTGCCGCCGCCGTCGAACGAGGCAACGTTTGGGGAGCGCAGTTTCACCCGGAAAAGAGCGGCGATCTTGGACTCGCTCTGCTCCGCAATTTTTTCGAGTTCAACCCATGATCATCTTCCCCGCTATCGACCTGCTTGGGGGGCGCTGCGTCCGCCTGCTCCATGGCGACTACCTCCAATCGACGACCTACGGCGATGATCCCGGCGCGATGGCCCGCAGCTTCGTCGATGCGGGAGCCTCCTGGATTCACGCGGTCGATCTTGATGGCGCGAAGACGGGCCACCCCGTAAATCTCGACGCGGTGCGCTCAATCGTGTCCGCCGGAGTTCCAGTTCAAATGGGTGGCGGACTGCGGACCGCCGATTCGATCCGCCAGATTCTCGACCTCGGAGTCGCCCGGGTGATCCTCGGCAGCGTTCTGGTGCATGACCCCGAGTTCGCCTGTTCCGCCTTCGTCGAGTTCGGCGATCGGGTTGTGGCGGGTATCGATGCCCGAGAGGGTCGGGTCGCCACCCAGGGATGGCTTGAGACCAGCGAACTCACCGCGGGCGAGTTGGCCCGCCACATGGTG
>JANJUB010000086.1 GCA_024710805.1 Fimbriimonadaceae bacterium
CACGTCGTAGCCGCGATCTTTGACGAGCTGGGCGAGTTGAGCCTCAGAGTCATCGGAGATATCGAGCGGCCCGAGATACCCCAGCGCCTGCGATCCCGAGGCGAATCGCATCGTGCCCATGTCCGCCGATACATCGACGAGTGGCATCCACATCGTCACGCACTTCACCCCGTCCAATGGCCAATACTGCTGATCCTGATGCCACGGCGTCGGCCCGCCGCCCGGCTCCTTGAAAAGCGCTTGGTCGTGGTAGAGCCGGACGCCTTTGACCCCCATCAAATCCGCCGCAACCTTCGCGAACCGCTTCGCCAACACGAATTCCGCGATGCGCGGATCGCGAACCCAGAGGTTGCAGTGCTGAATGAACGCCTTGCCGTAGGTCCCTCGCTCGGCGAGGGGTGCATAGTTCTTGGCGGCTTCGTTCGTTTCGGCGCGGATCAGCTCACGATAGGGCGCGAGTTCATCGAGCGACGCCAACCCGCGCAGCAGCGTGTGGCCGTTCGCCTGATAGGCATCGATATCGGCAGCGGAGAGGGCGTAGGGGGTGTCGAGCGCCATGGGCACATTCTACGCTTTCACGTACGTCGCCCGGTCCATGTCGCGGATTTCGATCGTGAGGCCAACGAGCCCTTCGGCGATCGACCTGGCAAAACACCGTTCCAACACGCCGCGCATACCTTGGGCGATCGCCTGCTTGAGCTCCAGCGGGCGCCCATCGAGCACCGCAACCTCGAGATGTATGAATCCGGGGCGCGCCCCCTTGCCCATTGCCCACACACTCTGCTCGCGGAAGTACGCCTTGACGCTCGCCGGGTCGATGGTCTCGTGACGGCAGAGTTCGGCGACGAGTTTCGTCAGAACCTCGGAGACATCGACCTGACCAAGAGCGTTGCTGGAAACATCGAGCTTGAGATGGGGCACCGGATCAGGGTACCTGGAGCCCTTGCCTGGTTCAACCGAGCGCGGCAATCACGTCCGACGGGGCTTGCACCAGTTCGATCAACACTCCCTCCCCGCCGATCGGGAACTCGTCATTGCCCTTCGGGTGGATGAAGCACACCTCGTGGCCCCCAGCGCCCTCGCGGATTCCGCCCGGGGCAAATCGCACCCCGTTTGAAGCCATCCAATCCATCGCTGCCCGCAAATCGTCGACCCACAGCCCGATGTGGTTGAGGGGGGGGACGTGCACGGCCGGCTTGCCCTCTGGGTCGATCGGCTGCATCAGGTCCACCTCGACCGCATATGGCCCACGGCCGAGTGCGCAGATAACTTCGTCGACGTTCTCTCGCTCGCTGCGAAAGCTACCCTTAGGCTCCAGGCCGAAGATATCGACCCAAAGCCTTGCGAGTCTGGCCTTGTCGGTGCCACCGATAGCGATCTGCTGAATTCCGAGGATTCTAAACGGACGCGGCGACGTCGGACTCATGGCAAGATCGTACCAGCCCCATCCGCACTAAGCAAACTGCAGGATCGGCTGATCCACGGCCAGAGTCTCCCCCGTCTTGGCAAGAATCTCGCCGACGGTCGCGTC
Source organism: Fimbriimonadaceae bacterium (assembly GCA_024710805.1). Classification (GTDB taxonomy): domain Bacteria; phylum Armatimonadota; class Fimbriimonadia; order Fimbriimonadales; family Fimbriimonadaceae; genus JANJUB01. The sequence continues at coordinate 1,532 of JANJUB010000086.1, forward strand.
CTGCGAAGCCACCAGAACATTCTCCATCTTCATGGCTTCAATCACCGCCAACCTCTCACCTGCTCGAACCTTCTGGCCAACCTCCACCGCGACGTTGACGAGGAGTCCAGGCATCGGCGAGAGTAGGAACCGAGAAAGATCGGGCGGAGCCTTGTGAGGCATCTTCTTGAACAGCTCCGCTGCCCGAGGGCGCATGACGATGGCCTCGATCTGTACTCCGTTGTGGGTCACCCGAATCGCCAGCGGGCTCTCACCGCGGCTGGCACCCCCGGTCGTCGATTTTGCACGCTCGACCTGTGCGGTAAATGGCCGCCCGTTGCACGTGCCCGTCCCTAAGGTTTCCCCAAGCGGAGTGGTGCTCTGAATCACATATTGGCGGCCCTCGACCCAGACATCTGCCTTTGCCAAGACGGCATCATAGTCGTCGATCCGAACCAGATGGTGTTGGTAGTTGCCTTCACGATCCAAGACGATGACGACGAGCTCGGGTTGGTTCTGAGCGCCGTGTCCGTCAAGCTGGCCGCTGATGCCGATGGCACGTTCGCGAGCCTTTCGGCGGACAAATGCGGCCAGCGCAATGAGGAAGAGCGGATCCTCATGCTGAACTTGACCGCTGGAGAATCCGTTCGGATAGTGCTCGGCAATGAAGCCCGTATTGAAATCGCCCGCGACGAACTTCTGGTGGGCCAGCAATGCCGACTGGAACATGATGTTGCTGCTGATGCCCCGGATGACGAACCCGTTCAAAGCCTCGCGCATCCGAGCGATGGCTTCGGCGCGATCTCGGCCATGAACGATGAGCTTCGCGATCATCGAGTCGTAATACATCGGAATCTCGCCACCCTCAAACACGCCCGTGTCTACTCGCACTCCGCCGCCTTCAGGCATCGGGTGGGCTGCCTCCATCGTTACGGGAGGCGGTAGGTATTGAACGAGCCGCCCGGTTGACGGAAGGAAGTTGCGGAACGGATCTTCGGCATTGATGCGGCATTCGATCGCCCATCCATTGCGCTTCACATCCGCCTGTGTGAAGGGCAACGGTTCGCCGGCCGCAACCCTGATCATCAGTTCGACGAGGTCGAGGCCAGTGATGCACTCCGTAACCGGATGCTCGACTTGGAGTCGGGTGTTCATCTCCAAGAAGTAGAAGCTCTTGTCCTTGCCGACCACGAACTCGACGGTTCCGGCACTCTGGTACTTCACCGCCTTGGCGAGCGCAACGGCTTGCTCGCCCATCGCTTTGCGCGTAGCCTCGTCGATGAAAGGTGACGGTGCTTCTTCGATCACCTTCTGGTGTCGCCGCTGAATGCTGCACTCGCGCTCGTTTAGATAGACGACGTTACCGTGAGCGTCGCCGAGGACCTGGATCTCGATGTGTCGCGGCTCTTCGACGAACTTCTCGACAAAAACCCGATCGTCGCCAAAGCTCGCTCGGGCTTCGTTTCGGCAACTCGTGAATGCCTCGAAAGTCTCTTGGTCGCTGTAAGCGACACGCAGGCCCTTTCCGCCGCCGCCGGCACTCGCCTTGATCATCACCGGGTAGCCGAGATTGCGGGCGATCTCGACGGCCTGATCCGGTTCTTCGATGGCTTCATGCCAGCCGGGAATCGTGTTGACGTCTGCGTCACGCGCCAGCTTCTTGGAGGCGATTTTGTCCCCCATGGCCGCAATGCTATAGTGCTTGGGGCCAATGAAGACGAGTCCTTCCTCTTCGACCCGCCGTGCAAAGCTCTCGTTCTCGCTGAGAAAGCCGTATCCCGGGTGGATGGCTTCCGCACCCGTCGATTTCGCCGCGGCGATGATCTTGTCGGCGACGAGGTAGCTCTCGCGGCTCGGTGCCGGCCCGAGCAGGACGGCTTCGTCCGCGAGTTCGACATGTTGGGAGCCACGGTCGGCCTCGGAGTAGACCGCGACGGTAGCAATGCCCATCTTCTTCGCCGTCTTAATGATGCGGCAGGCGATCTCGCCACGATTGGCAATCAGGATCTTCTTAAACATTGTTCGCTTCTTCGGATATCACAGCGGGATGTTCCCGTGCTTGCGCCAAGGATTCTCCAGTTTCTTGTTCTTAAGCATCGCGAGTGAACGGCAGATTCGCTTGCGCGTCTCATGGGGCCAGATCACGTCCTCGATGAAGCCGCGTGCCCCCGCGACAAAGGGATTGGCAAAGCGGGCTTTGTACTCGGCTTCGCGAGCGGCGAGTTTCTGCGGATCGTCCTTGTCGTCACGAAAGATGATCTCGACGGCGCCTTTGGCTCCCATCACCGCAATCTCGGCATTCGGCCACGCCAAGTTGACGTCGCCGCGAAGGTGTTTCGACGACATGACGTCGTAGGCGCCGCCGTACGCTTTGCGCGTGATGACTGTCACCTTGGGGACAGTGCACTCAGCATAGGCGTACAGCAGCTTCGAGCCATGTTTGATAATGCCGCCGTACTCCTGGCTCGTTCCCGGCAAGAAGCCCGGGACATCCACAAACGTGATCAGCGGAATCCCAAATGCGTCGCAGAAACGTACGAAGCGGGCGGCTTTGATGCTGCTCTTGATGTCCAAGCATCCCGCGAGGACGAGCGGGTTGTTGGCAACGATTCCGACGGTTCGCCCTTCCATGCGAGCCATGCCAATCACGATGTTTTGCGCATTCTCGGGTTGGAGTTCGAAGAAGTCCCCGTCGTCGACAACCTTGACGATCAGTTCCTTGATGTCGTAGGGCTTGTTCGGGTTCTCGGGCACCAGAGTGTCGAGGCTGTAGTCTGCACGGTCAGCCGCGTCTCCACTCGGCCGCACCGGTACCCCACTCCGGTTGCTCAGCGGCAAGTAGTTGAAGAAGCGACGGGTCATCAAGAGCGCCTCGACGTCGTTCTCAAAGGCAAGGTCGGCGACGCCGCTCTTGGTCGTGTGCGTGGTTGCGCCTCCCAGTTCCTCGGCGGTGACTTCCTCATGGGTCACCGTCTTCACAACTTCGGGTCCGGTCACGAACATGTAGGAGCTGTCGCGGACCATGAAGATGAAGTCGGTCATCGCGGGCGAATAAACGGCACCGCCGGCACAGGGTCCCATGATCAGGCTGATCTGTGGGATCACGCCTGACGCCATCACATTTCGCTGGAACACCTCGGCATATCCGCCGAGCGAAGCAACGCCTTCTTGGATGCGCGCCCCGCCACTATCGTTCAGACCGATAACCGGAGCGCCCACCTTCATCGCGTGGTCCATGACCTTGCAGATCTTCTCAGCGTGGGCCTCGGAAAGGGCACCGCCGAACACCGTGAAATCTTGGCTGAAGACAAAGACCAGTCGGCCGTTGATCATCCCGTAACCGGTCACAACCCCGTCGCCGGCCACCTTCTGATCGGCCATGCCGAAATCAGTGCAGCGATGCTCGACGAACATGTCCCACTCTTCGAAGCTCCCTTCGTCGAGCAGAATCTCGATGCGTTCCCGCGCTGTGAGCTTTCCCTTCGCATGCTGTTTGGCGATGCGCGAAGCTCCTCCGCCCAGGCGAGCAGACTCCCGCATCGTCTCAAGCTGTTGGATCGTGTCTTTCATGGGTTCTCTTCAACCTGAATACGGTCAACGACTATCGCCGGTATACCTGCTGCACTAGGTTCGAAGTTCACGTGAACAGGTCGAGGAGCCGCCGGGCCGCGACCGAGGCGGCAACCGTCCCGTTGCGGACCTCGTCCACCAACGTCGGCAGCAGCTCGCGTACGGCGGGATGTCGACGAAACCGTTCGCGAAGCCCGGCGTCGATTCGCTCCCACATCCAGGCCAGATCTTGGGTCTGCCGGCGATCCTGAAAGGCACCATTGGACCGTTGCATGTCACGAAAACGGGAGGAGGTCTCCCAGAACTCGGCGAGACCGGTTCCCTTGAGAGCGGAGATCTGAAGGACTTCGGGAGACCAGACCGGCCTCTCGCCATCCACGGGCCCGTGAGATCGCCCCATGAGCCTCAGGGCACCCGCCACATGCGCCCTCGCCGTGGCGGCGGCGTCCTCATCGAGGTCGGCTTTGTTGATGACGATGAGGTCGGCGAGTTCCGTTACCCCCCGTTTGATGGCTTGTAAGTCGTCTCCGGCATTCGGCAACTGAAGCAGTACGAACAAGTCGGTCATACTCGCCACCGCAGCCTCGCTCTGGCCAACGCCTACCGTCTCGACGATGACGATCGTGTATCCCGCCGCCTCGCAGACCCGGATGGCTTCTCGGGTCCTGTCGGCTACACCACCCAAGGTGCCCGAAGAGGGGCTCGGCCGGATAAACGCCCTTTCGTTGACGGAAAGGCGCTCCATGCGGGTCTTGTCTCCCAGAATGCTGCCACCACCAACCGCCGAGCTGGGATCGACCGCCAGGACCGCCACCCTTTCGCCTCGCTCGATCAGGAAGAGACCCAACGCCTCGATGAACGTGCTCTTGCCTGCACCTGGAACGCCGCTGATGCCGATGCGGAATGCCTTTCCGCTGGAAGGCAGAAGGGCATTCAGCACCTCATCCGCGCGTGCCCGATGATCATCGCGCGTCGACTCGAGCAACGTGATGGTCTTCGCCATCGCCCTACGCTGCTCGGCACCCTCAGGTCCGAGCACCGCCTCGACGAGCTTGTTGTCCGCGTCGTTAAGCGGCATGCTCAGAGAGCCTGGGCCTTGCGGATTTGGTCGAGCACGTCCGCCGCGCTTACCGGAATCGGGGTACCCGGGCCATAAATGCCTTTGACCCCCGCCTCATACAAGAACTCGTAGTCCTGATGCGGGATCACACCTCCGACGAAGACGATGATATCGCCGCCTCCTTGCTTCTTCAGTTCCTCGATGATCGCCGGCACCAAGGTCTTATGCCCGGCGGCGAGTGTGCTCACGCCCACCGCGTGAACATCGTTCTCGATCGCTTGGCGCGCGCACTCCTCCGGCGTCTGGAAAAGGGGACCGGAATCAACATCGAACCCAAGATCGGCGAACGCGGTCGCGACAACCTTGGCGCCGCGGTCGTGTCCGTCTTGGCCCAGCTTGGCGATCAAGACTCGCGGCCGACGACCGGTTTCCTCGGCAAAGGCGACGATCTCGGCCTTGAGCTTTTCCCATCCTTCCGCGCCGTCGTAGGCGGCGGCATAGACCCCGGTCACTTTCTGGATGTCGGCACGGTGGCGGCCGAAGACCTTCTCGAGTGCATCACTGATCTCTCCTACGGTGGCTCGAAGCCGGGCAGCATGGATACAGAGTTCAAGGAGATTGTCCCCGCTGTTGCCCGTCGATCCAGACGCAGCGCAGTTCGTGATCGCCTCAAGCGCTCTCCCGACTGCCTCATTGTCTCGTTCGGCCCTGATCTTCGTCAGTCGGGCAATCTGGGCTTCCCTCACCTTAAAGTTGTCGACATCTAGAATGTCGATCTGGTCTTCCTCGGCGAGCCTGTACTTGCTCACCCCGACGATCACATCCTTACCGCTGTCGATGCGTGCCTGCTTCTCGGCGGCACTGGCCTCGATCTTGAGCTTAGCCCAGCCAGTCGAAACCGCTCGTGTCATCCCTCCCATCGCGTCGACTTCGTCGATGATGGACTGAGCCTTGTCGGCCATCTGTTGGGTCAGCGTCTCCATCATGTAGCTGCCCGCCCAAGGATCGACAACCTTCGTGATGTGGGTCTCCTCTTGAAGGATCAACTGCGTGTTGCGTGCGATTCTTGCACTGAAGTCGGTAGGCAGGGCGATCGCCTCATCGAAGCTGTTGGTGTGGAGCGACTGGGTACCGCCGAACACCGCGGCCATCGCCTCGATCGTGGTTCGGACGATGTTGTTGTAGGGGTCTTGCTCCGTGAGCGACCACCCGCTGGTCTGGCAGTGGGTGCGCAACATCAGGCTCTTCGGGTTCTTTGCGCCGAATCCCTGCATGATGCGTGCCCAGAGAAGCCGGGCTGCGCGCATCTTGGCCACCTCGAGATAGAAGTTCATCCCGATCCCCCAGAAGAAGCTCAGCCGACCCGCGAAGTCGTCGATGTCGAGACCCCGAGCGAGAGCGGTCGCGACGTACTCCTTGCCGTCGGCCAGGGTGAACGCGAGTTCGAGCGCCTGATTCGCTCCAGCCTCCTGCATGTGGTAGCCGGAGATTGACACCGAGTTGAACTTCGGCATCTTCTTGGCCGTGTACTCGACGATATCGGCGACGATGCGCATCGACGGCTCGGGGGGATAGATGTAGGTGTTGCGGACCATGAACTCCTTGAGGATGTCGTTCTGGATGGTTCCGCTCAACTGATCCTGGCTGACGCCTTGCTCCTCAGCCGCAACGATGTACCCCGCGAGCACCGGAAGTACGGCCCCGTTCATCGTCATGCTGACGCTCACTTTGTCGAGAGGAATGCCGTCGAAGAGAATCTTCATGTCCTCGACGCTGTCGATGGCCACTCCGGCTTTGCCCACGTCGCCGATGACGCGCGGATGGTCGCTGTCGTATCCGCGGTGGGTCGCAAGATCGAACGCGACGCTGATGCCCTGGCCGCCTGCCGCAAGGCTCCTCCGGTAAAAGGCGTTGCTGTCTTCGGCGGTTGAGAAGCCGGCATATTGGCGAATCGTCCAAGGGCGTCCCGCGTACATCGTAGCTTGCGGCCCGCGAATGTAAGGGGGGAATCCCGGCAGCGTGTCGATGTAGGGCAGATCGTCGATGTCTGCCGCAGTGTAGAGGGCCTTGACTTCGATGCCCTCTGGGCTGACCCAGTTCAACTTCGATGGGTCGCCGTCGGGTGCGGACTTAGTGACCGCCCTTTCCCATTGGTCGAGCGAAGCAGGGGGGAACTCTGAGTCAGCGGCCATCATTCGTCTCCGGTTTCACGACGCGCGAACGAAACCAACCCACCTCACAATCCTTCCTGAGGATCCGCATGATTGCCAGCAGATGGGCGCGCGCGACCGATTTGACCTCGTTCCGAGTTTACCGCTCCCACAGAGGCATCCCTGCCCCTGGGACGTACACGTCAAACCTGGTGTGCGGGCAACAAAATAGCCCCTCGAAGGGGCTATTTTGAACCTAAATCGTGGCTGCCGCACTAGGACTCGAACCTAGGACCCGCTGATTAACAGTCAGCTGCTCTACCGACTGAGCTATGCGGCAGTACCGGACGGATATTCTACCTCTTCAGGTCGGTTTGCGCAAGGCGGTTCCTCAGGGCCCCGGGCGGGAGCCAGCAGTCATAATTTCCGCATGCATGGTTCCGAACTCACCGACTTCTTTGCCGAGAACGGATACGCGGTTGTCCCCGGAGTGTTCATGGAGGAGGAACTCGAGGACCTTCAGCGAGACTTCGACCGCATCGTCTCTCAGTTGGTGGCCTCGGGCGAGGAGATCAACGCCCGGTGGACCGGGACCGAGATGGCGGAGTTTGCCGAGACCGTCGTCTTACACACCCACAACGTCCAGCAGTACAGTGCGGTGTGGATGCGCGCGCTGCTGAACGATCGTCTGCTCGATGCCGCCGAAGCGATCCTCGGCCCCGACATCGTTCTTCACCACACCAAGCTGTTCCAAAAGCCGTCGGAGGTCGGGGCGCCGTTCCCGATGCACCAAGACTGGTCGTACTTTCCCACGATCAAGGACACGATGATGGCGGGGGTGATCCATGTGAGCGCCGCCAACGAGGAGATGGGCTGTTTGCGGGTCTATCCCGGATCGCATCGCCTGGGGCGACTCGACGACAGCGACGGCCAACTCGAAGAGTCCATGCTCCTCGACTATGCGATTCAAGACGCCACCCCGCTGGAAGCTGAGCCAGGCGATGTCGTGTTCTTCCACTACTTAACGATCCACGGCTCGATGCCCAACCGGTCGGATCGGGCGCGCAAAACGGTGCTCGTCCAGCTACACGCGGGGGATGACGATGTCGAGCCGGGCAACCAGCACCCGAACGAGCGGCTGGCGTTGCGAGGTTGGAACCACCGCATGACGCGCTCGATGGCGAACCACTAGAGGAACTGGACTTGGGCGATGAGCCCGTCGCGGACCATGAAGATGGCGACAGCGTGCTTCTCGGAGCCGTCTCGGTAGCCCGTCAAGTGCTCATGGTCAACGACGAAGTCGCCGTGTTGGATGCGGTGGATGACCGTGCAACGAACGTTGGGCTCGTTGGCAAAGGCAGCGGCGTAGCGATCGCGCTTAGCTTGCCAGCCCTCCAAGACGACCTGACCCAGGCCGTTGAGGATGCGCACATCGGGGGCGAAGCACCGCATGAAGGGTTCGATCTCGCGGGCGTTGTAGGCGACAAGCTGGGCTTCTACCGGGTGCATGTTGTGGGATTTGTACCTCGCCACAGACCTCCTAACAGGCGCAGGTTCGAGTCGCGAGGCGACGATGCCATGCGCGATCTGCAGCGACGCCCAGAACGTGAGTGGTTCGTGCCTTAGCGGACGGAGACGACTCTTCCGTGCTCGAAGAAGATGTAGACCCATGAAATGGCGGGCTGGTCGGCCTTTGCTCGCTCAAAACCCCAGCTGATGACGGTCCGCCCCTCTTTGTTGTGGGTGGTTGTGACTTCAGACGGATTGCCGATCAATGCCTTGACTTCCGACTCGGTCATACCGACGGCAACCTTGTTAATCTGCGCTTGATTGAGGGTCCAGGTGACGCCGGTGCCTTTGGGCTCTGGCGCTGGAGCCTCGCTGAGAGCTTCGGGTATGGGTATCAGCATGTCGGGGATGACCTTTCCGTGCTCGAAGACCACCAGAAAGAGGCGGTTGCCCTTCACAGCTGCATCCCGTCTGTAGCTCCATTTCACGAGCTTCCGACCATCGCGGCGAGTTTCTTCTGAGAAACTGGGCGGAGATCCGAGCAGCGCGCGTACTTCCGATTCGGTCATCCCTGTCTTCACTTGGGCTGCGCGGTCAGCCGGGACGGTCCAGGCGATGTCCGATGCCCCTTGATCAGCAACACCCTTTGGGGCGGCCGCTGGGCGCTCTTCCGTCGCTCGCTCGGGGGAGGGCGCAGAACCGCGGCATCCGACGAGAATCAGAGTCGCGACCATGCCCATCAAGCCAGCAAACGTGCGCATACCGCTATTCTAGTGCGAGGCCCCTCATCATCGCAAGCGCGCCGGTATGAGTCAACCAGCGACTGCAAGACCCGCCCCTCGGGTAGCTTGGACCGCATGAGCCACGCCGAGATCAACCGTGCCGCATGGACCAGCTACGCACCTGACTTCCGGGCGGCGGCCGAGAAATGCTGGGCAACCGACGTCATCACGTGGGGCATCTGGGACCTGCCCGAGGCCGAGCTTAACGCCTTTGGTGCACCGGTCGCGGCGTGGGCCGGGTTGCCGGCGATCGAACTGGGATGCGGGACGGCGTACTTCTCGGCGTGGCTCGCCAAAGCGGGGGTCAGGCCGATCGGACTCGACCTCACCCCCGCCCAACTTGCCACCGCGCGCGAGATGCAGGAGCGCCACGACCTCCGGTTTCCGCTCATCGAGGGGAACGCAGAGCACCTGCCGTTTCCCGACGGATCGTTTGATCTCGCGCTGAGTGAGTACGGCGCGAGCATCTGGTGCGATCCGTATAAGTGGATTCCCGAGGCGGCACGGGTACTGCGACCCGGCGGGACGCTGATCTTCCTGCGCAACTCGCCGCTGGCGATGCTATGCGCCCCCGACACCGGTACGGTCACGAACACGCTGCTGCGGCCCGGGTTTGGGCTGCATCGTTTGGAGTGGGCCGATGAACCGCCTTCGGTGGAGTTCAATCTCATGCACGGTGAGATGATTCGGCTACTGCGTCAACACGGCTTTGAGATCGAGGCATTGATCGAGCTTCAAGCTCCGGCGGATGCGGTCGACGGGCGGTTTGACTACATGTCCGCGGAGTGGGCGAAGCAGTGGCCGAGCGAGGAGATCTGGCGCGTTCGGAGGTTGGGCTAGAACGACCCCAACCCCCAGCCACCTCCCCGCGAGAGATCACGCGTGGAGAGGGGGAGCTGGATTCAGCAGGTATCCTACTCATCTGCTCACAACGGCGTGCGCTCACCAAGGTGAACCCATGAAAGTGCTCATTGCCGACGACGATCCCATCATTCGACTCGATCTCAAGCAGATGCTCGAGAACCTTGGTTATGAGGTTGTGGCCGAGGCGGGCGACGGGCAGACCGCGGTCGATCTCGCCCGGGAGCACAAGCCCGACATCTGCATCGTCGACGTCAAGATGCCCGTCATGGACGGCATCGAGGCCGCCACCATCCTCAGCGAGGAAGGCATTGCGCCGGCGATGCTGCTTACCGCCTACAGCGACGCCGAACTGGTCGGGCGGGCCACCCAGGCCGGGGTGTTTGCCTACCTGGTCAAGCCATTTAAGCCGAGCGATCTGCCCCCAGCGATGGAGATCGCCCGCAGCCGGTACGAGCAGAATCAGATGCTCGCCAAGGAAGTGGGGAACCTCCAGGATCGACTCGAGACACGCAAGCTCGTAGACCGCGCGAAGGGAATCCTCATGGAACTCCACGGGGTCAATGAGACCGAGGCGTACCGAAGAATTCAGGTTCAGTCCATGAACATGCGCAAATCGATGCGCGAAGTGGCAGAAGCGATCATCCTCGCACAAAACGTCTGAGGGCGCAGTTAAGGGGAGTGGTCGGGATGACTGGATTCGAACCAGCGACCTCCTCGTCCCGAACGAGGCGCTCTACCAAGCTGAGCCACATCCCGATTGCCGACAAAGGATACCCCAAGGGCATCTATAATCAAGCCATGTTGCTTCAAGGGAAAAAGGGCCTCGTCCTCAGCGTCACCAACGACCGTAGCATCGGATGGGCGATCGCCGAGGCGGCGACTTCACACGGCGCGGTGGTCGGAATCGGTGTTCAGAACGAGAAGACGCGCGAGCGGGTGGAGCCCTTGGTCGAAGGACGAAGCGACTATCGCATGTTCCAGTGCGACTTCATGTTTGATGACCAAGTGGAGGCGCTGGTGGAGGCGGTCAAGGCGGAGTTCGGCTCGATCGACTTCTTTGTTCATTCCGCGGCCTATGCGAACAAGGAAGACCTGATGGGCCAGTTCATCGACACGAGCGAAGAAGGGTTCAAGACCGCGCTCACGATTTCCGCTTACTCGCTGGTCAAGCTCGCGCGGGCGCTCGCGCCGATCATGAACGACGACGGCAGCATCGTCGCGCTAAGCTACCTGGGTTCGGTGCGGGCGGCTTCGAACTATAACGTCATGGGGGTCGCCAAGGCCGCACTGGAGTCAGAAGTGCGGTATCTCGCGGCCGACCTGGGCGGGCGTGGCATCCGCGTGAACACCCTCTCGCCGGGCCCCATCAACACGGTGGCCGCGCGGGGAGTGAAGGGGTTGATCGAGATGATCGACCACGTTCACGAGCGCGCGCCGCTGAAGCGGCCGTTTGGGGCTGAGGAAGTCGGCGGCTCGGCGGTGTACTTGCTCAGCGACCTTAGCCGCGGGGTAACCGGACAGATCATCTTCATCGACAACGGCTACAACATCGCCGGCGTGTAAGCCGGGATGGGCCTGCTTCAAGTCGCCTATTCATCGGGCCGCGATCGTGATCTGCGGTGGCGGGTCGAAGAGACGCTGACCGAGCGGGCAAAACTGCTCGATCTGCGTTCAGACCTCGACGCCAACCGATCTTGGCTGGCGTTTTCGGTCGCGGATGACGACTTGGGTGAACGGCTCCTCGCGATCCTCGATCTCGTCATCGACCGGATCGACCTCACCCGCCACGCGGGCAGCTTTCCGCGGATCGGGGCGATCGACGATCTACGGATCATCGCGGATGTCGAGGTGCCGAACCTGGCGGCGGAGATTGCGGAGCGGTATGCGGTGCCCGTCTTCTTGACCGGGCTCTCGAGAAACCGGCTGACCGAAGAGGATCTTGCGGCAGTGCGCGAGCGAGGCTTCGGCGGGCTGATGGCCGAGATGCCCGCGCCTGACTTCGGCCCTGATCACGTCCACCCCCATTGGGGCGTTCTGCCGATGGGCCGGTGGCGTTTCTATCTCACGTGCCAAGTGCGGATCGCCGAATCGGCCCTTAATGTGGCAGCCCGGTTGGCCGAGGAAGTGAGGCAGTACGTCGAGCTTGAGAATGAGCGGTTCCAGGGAGTGCGGGCGATGGCGTATGCGCGCGCCGCGTTTGGCGACACCGTGCTTCATCTGGAGTTCCACGAACCGGACCTCGCCCCGCCCGATCCCGTTCTGAAGTGGGTGCACGTTCGGAGCGAACTTATGCGGCGGGCCGTGCTTGGCGCAGAGATGGTGGGAGCAGTACGGCCGCAGGACCTCATCGCGACTCGATTAGCTCCGGTACGCTCGAAGCAGGTGTTGTGGACATGATGGATTTGGGGTTCCTGGGGGGCGGGCAACTGGCACGCATGAGCATTCTCGCTGCCCATCGCATGGGGTTGCGATGCCTATCGCTCGATCCGGCGGCGGATTCGCCGTCGAGCCAGGTCGCCCTCGCCATCGAGGGCCAACTTGCCGATCCCGAGGCGGTCGCGAGCCTCATCCGCCAATGCCGCCGCCTGACGCTGGAGAACGAGTTCATTCCCGCCGACGCCCTTCGAGATGCGTTTGACTTGGCCGGCCGCGATCCCGCGGACTTGATGCCGGGGCTCGAGACCCTCGCGACCATCCAAGACAAGTTGTTGCAGCGCGAAGCGCTCGCTAAGGCAGGCGTGCCGTCGCCGCCGGCAAGTGCGCTCGATCCGGGGCGGTCTTGGCCAGGGGAGCCGGTCGTGCTGAAGGCCCGCTTTGGGGGCTATGACGGCAAAGGAACACGCTACGCCCGGACCGCCGAAGAGTGGGAGGCCAATACCGCGTATCTGCCCGCGCACGGCTGGTTGGTCGAGGGCTTCGTGCCCTTCGTTCGCGAACTGGCGGTGATGGTGTACCGCTCCCCGCTCGCGACCGGGGCGTTTCCGGTCATGGAGACCGTGCAAACCCACCACGTGTGCGACTTGGTGTTCCCGGCGCCGAGTTCGACTCCCGGGCAGCGAGCTCGAGAAGTGGCGATTGCCGCGGTAGAGGCGGTCGGAGGATTCGGCTTGTTCGGGGTCGAGCTCTTTGAGCGAAACGACGGCCAGATTCTCGTGAACGAGATCGCGCCGCGCCCCCACAACACGGGCCACTATACGCTCGACTGGGGTGGGGTCAGCCAGTTCGAGCAGCATGTTCGGTTAGCGATGGGTTGGATGCCCGATCCACCCCAGGGCGGGGAAGTCTGCATGGCCAATCTGCTGGGCCAGTCCGATACAGGCGATGTGCGTGCAGCGATCGCTGCCGCAATCTGTGATCCCGGGGTCCATGTGCACTGGTACGGTAAAACGGACGCGAAGCCGGGCCGTAAGATGGGACACCTCAATGCGGTTGGTCCCGATGCGGTGCGCCGCGCAACCGAAGCTCGCGAGCGCTTCTATCGAGCGTGGACGAGTTAGCGGATCATGCGCCGATCGCCGGTTCGCTGAGTGAAGCTGCGAGCATCGAGATACTCGAGGAGCGGGATCACGTATTTGCGCGAGCTGCCGAAAAGGTCGCGGACTTCCGAGGCCTCGAACGCCCTTCCCGCAAACTCGCTCCGGAGTCGATCCATCAGCTTGGTCAGTCCCTCGGTGGTGTAGAAAATGCCGTCGCCTACGCGCACGAGTTCGCGCGATTCGACTCCAAGTCGCAGGATCTCGTCTACCGCTTGGGGTGGTACCGACAAGGTTCGCGTGATTTCGTGAGGTGCCGGGACATTGGCGCCAGCGGCGTCCAGAGCTTCCTTGACACGATCCAAGAACTGCCGTTGCTTGGCGGAGAGCTCCAAGCGGAAGTCGGCGTCGCGGATGTTCGTGCCCTCGGCGACCACGATCCCGTCGGCCGCCAACGTGGCGATGAGACGATCCAGCGGCTTGCTCCCCCATCGGAGCTTGGCGAGATCGAACACTCGTTCACGGGGATGCATGGACTGAGTTGGGTGTTTGTCGTGAATCTCGCGGAGGGCGGCACGTAGGAGATCGATGAGCGTCCGGTACCCAGTTTCCGAAATCCAGCGACCGGCAAAGCCGCGCAGCGTTCCGGCCTTGCGCAGGGCCTCGAAGTCATCGCCGAGGTCCACCAGGCTTGCGCCAAGCGAGCGGGCGATCTCCTCGGTGGTCAGGCCGTTCGGATCGTCCCCAACCAGCTCTCTGATCGCCGAGGGCCGATCGGAGGCCGTGACCTTCGGGGGGGCTTGCGATCGTTTTCGCCGTGTGGCGAGTGGCACCCGAACCCGCCCTCCGCAGAGCACTTCCATCGGCGAGGCGCGCCGCACGACCAACGGCTGATGCAACGCCGCGGCGACGTGCTCGTCGAGCACCAACTGCACCCAGTTGGGGTCATGATCATTGAGGAACAGCTTGCCCATGGCCTCGGCGGCGCCGATCGAGACCCGCACGCGCATCCCATGTTTTGCGGGGCGGATCCAGGTGACTTCGGCGTCGATCCGATCGGTTGCGAACAGCGCTCCTGCAGCGCCGACTGCTTGTCCCCGGTGGATGTCCTCGATCCGAATGCCGCCGAGGTTCACCGCTACGCGCCGGCCCGATTCGAGGGACTCGTACCCTTGGGCGTGGCTGTGCAAGCTGCGCACCCGCACCGATTGTCCGCCCGGCTCCAGGACCGCCGATTCGCCCACGCTCACCTTGCCCTGCGCGAGGGTTCCCGTCACCACGACCCCGTGCCCTTTCACGGCAAACGCTCGGTCGATCGGCAGGTACCACGGGCCGGCGCGTTCACTGCCGGTTGCGCTGGACAGGGCTCGGCTGAGTTCGGCGATCAGCGCGTCGAGCCCCTCGCGGGTGAGGGCCGAGACTTCGATGATCGGCGCGTCGGCAAAGCGGGTCTCCTTAAGCAGGTCGCGGACGTCTTCGCGGGCGAGGGCGCGCATGTCGGAGTCAGCAAGATCGGCGCGAGTCAGCGCCACCACGAGGTGGTTAACGGGTAGCAGGCTGAGAATCTCGACGTGCTCGCGGGTCTGGGGCATGACGCCCTCGTCAGCCGACACGCAGAGCAGCGCGACATCGACGCCGAGCGCGCCCACGAGCATGTTGTGGATGAACTTCTCGTGGCCGGGAACATCGACGATGGAAACTCGGCCATGTTCAGGGAAGTCGAGGTAGGCGAACCCAACGTCGATCGTCATGCCGCGAGCTTTCTCTTCGGGAAGCCGGTCGGCGTCGATGCCGGTGAGGGCCTGGATCAGGGTGGTCTTACCATGATCCACATGCCCGGCCGTGCCGATCATTCGCGCCATCGGAATGATGATGGCGCATCGGTGGTTATGTAAACTCGCGGCATGGTGTTTCCCGCCTCGATCACGCCCTTCAACGAACGCGGCCGCATCGATGAGTTGAGCGTAGCGAAGCTCTTGGCCCACTTCGAGTCGACGGGGTGCGATGGCGTCGTATTGGGGGGCACGAATGGAGAGGGCCCCTCGCTGAGTGCCGTCGAGAAGCGGGACCTCTTTGAAACCGCGAGCGGAGTTTCCGGTTCACTGAAGCTCATTCTCGGGACGAACTCAAGCAGCATCGACGAGAACATCTGGCTGAGCAAGCAAGCGGCGCGATTCGGGGCGATGGCGATGCTCGTGATGCCGCCGAGTTACTTCCGTGAGGCCACCTCGGATGGGATCGTTGCCTGGTTTAGGATGCTGCTCGATGCTTCGCCGGTGCCGATCATCGCCTACCACTTTCCGAAGCGCAGTGGGGTTCCCCTCCCGCCTGAGATGATGGCCCAGTTGGCGGATCATCCGAATCTGCTTGGTCTCAAGGACAGCAGCGGCGAGGAGTCTCACGTGGCCTATCGAGCCGTTCTGCCCACGCACCGGCTATTCGTCGGGGACGAGCGCCAGCTGCTCAACGCGCTTCACGCGGGCTGGACGGGGACGATCAGCGGCGTGGCCAACTGTCTTTCAAGGGAGCTTGTAGCGATCCTGCGCGATTGGGCGAAGGATCGCGAATCTGCCGAAACGAAGTTTGCCCTCTTGTTGCCCGAGATTGAACGCCTGCGCGAGATGCCTCAGCCGATGGCGCACAAGCGATTTTTGGCGGAGCGCGGCATCATCGCTCGGGACGACGTGCGGTTACCACTGCAACAAGAAAAGGGGTGAGCCGGTGTGGCTCACCCCTTAGAGTTCCCCGTTAGCGGAGCTTACTGCTGCGAGATCAGCTGAACTTGATCCGTTCGGAAGTTGAACGGAATCGCCGTCGAGACGCTGCTGCTCGGCATGATCGCACGCAGCAGCAACCGGACTTGACGCTGCGAGTTCACGAACTTGGATGCAGGGTTCGGAGCCTGGAACTCCCAAACCTTGTCCGCGGCAGTTAGCGGAGTGGCACCCACATACTCCCATTTGTTCGTCGACCAGTTCCACAGGAAGTAGTTGGCGGTGACGCGGTTTGCCGCGGCAGCCTCCACCTTGAACTTGAGCGACGCCGGGTTCGTCGTGGTCAGGTTGAACTGGGTAATGTGCGACGCCACCGTTCCTGTTCGCGCCACATTGACCGACGCAACCCGGTAGTAGGCGTTGTCGGAGGTCGTGATCTGCGGCAAGGCACCGGTCACCGCTCCGCCCTCGTACTTGGTGACGCTGGCGGGAGCCGAGGTTACGGTCGTGGTTACGCGGAAGCTGTTTACAACCGTCTGCCAGTTCCCGCTTTGGTTGGCGATCATCGCGACCGCCCAAAAGGTGGTGTCGTCGTTCGGATCGGTTTGGATGCCAAAGTAGTCGCCCCAGCGGTTCGACGCCCCGCCGTACTGTGAGCCGATGCTCGTCGCGAGTTGGATGGGCGAGCCCATGGTGCCGAGTGGGTCACTCGATCGACGCGTGCTCGCCATCACGTCGGCGACGATGTTGCTGCTGGATCGGGAATACACGAGCGCCATTTCACCATTGCGGTTGACGCCGATGACCGGCATCCAAAGGTGGATACCGTTTCCGATGCCGACCGTACCCGCCTGACGGAGGGTCGGTGGCTGAATAGCGGCGGGCCAGCCATTCAGGTTGAACTCGTACCAGCGCGAGGCGTTGGTCGCATCGGAACTGCTCATCGCCACCGTGTGCGACCCGTAGAGTCGTCCGTTCCGGTAGTGGAC
>JANJUB010000089.1 GCA_024710805.1 Fimbriimonadaceae bacterium
GACGTCGGTGGGGTGGGTTACGAGGTGCTCGTGCCGGATAGCGTGCTGGTCCATGTCGGGCGCGAAGGGGTCAGCGCAGATCTGCGCATTCGCCAGGTCTTTCGCGAGGACGGCGTGACGCTCTATGGCTTCGCCGAACCCGGACAGCGGCGGCTTTTCGACTTGCTCATGGAGGTCAAAGGATGCGGCCCGAAGATCGGCCTCGCCTTGCTCGGACAGCTGGGCGAAGAGACGGTGACGGCCGCGATCGCCGGGCAGGACGCCCGACAGTTGGCTCGCGCGTCGGGAGTGGGCCCCCGCCTCGCCGAGCGGATCATACTGGAGCTCAAGGACAAGATTTCGGAGGAAGTGCTGCTCAGCCGCGCGGCGGCTTCGGTGGCTCGCCCAGCAGCGGCTTCGGACGAGGTGGTCGAGGCGCTGATGGCATTGGGTTACCGCCGAACGGAAGCCGAGTCGGCGGCAGATTCGGCGGGCTCAGAAGGTTCGGTGGAGGAACGCATCCGAGCCGCTTTGCGGGTGCTGGGGAAGAAGTAGGGGGAAAGCACAGATGCTGCAAATCTGCCCGGGATATTGACTTGCTACACATCGACTGCAAGACGGTACGCGACCTCCTGTCCATGTCCGAGGCTATTCCTCTCGCCCGTGAGGCGTTCTTGGCGCTCGCTCGCGGGCAGGTCACGATGCCGCAGCGGCTGGCCATCCGCGTCCCCGACCACCAGGGTACGCACCTCTCCATGCCGTGCTACGTGAAGACCCCCGATCGCGAGATTCTGATCGTCAAGGTCGTCACCGTCTTCGAAGGCAACGGCGAGTTCGGAAAACCTGTGACCCTGGGCAGACTCATGCTCCACGACCCGACCACCGGCGAGCCACTCGCCCTCATGGATGCGGAAGCGCTCACTGCGATCCGCACCGGGGCCGCGTCGGCGCTTGCGACCGACTTTCTTGCCTCGCGGGGTCCCGTGGGTCTCGGCATCATCGGCGCGGGCGAGCAGGCGATCGCTCAGGCCAAAGCCATGTTCGAAGTGCGCCCCATCGAGCGAATCGTCATCTTCTCGCGGACCCGTGCCCGCGCGATTGCCCAAGCCGTGCGGTTACAGGTCGAGCAAGGCGTCGAGGTGCAAGTCGCCCGTACCGCCGAAGACGTGGCGCTGTCGTGCCGGCTAATCTGCTGCGCGACGAACTCGACGACGCCCGTATTGCGGAGCGAGTGGCTGCAGCCGGGAACCCACATCAACGCGGTGGGCGCGTTTCGCACGGACATGGCCGAGTTGGATGCGGAGGCGGTGCTTCGTGCGCGCGTGGTCGTGGATTACCTTGAAGCGGCGCGTCATGGAGCCGGGGATCTGATTCTGACACCGGGACTCGACTGGAGCACCGTGCGGGAGATCGGGGACGTTCTGGAATCGGGATTTGCGCGAACAGCCGACGACATCACGCTGTTCAAATCAGTCGGCACCGCGGTCCAAGACGCCTTCGTTGCAGATTGGGTGTTTCGCAAGGTCTCGGAATAGGTTCGCTTCACGTTGGGAAGGGATGTTCTTGAGGCAGTCGCATAGAGATTTTCGCCATCGCATTTTGTGGGTGAGGGATGCTTCGAGCCCTCGCCTCAGCCTAGCGAGGCCGCAATGTCCACGCCGGCACGAACCAGCCGGCGACTACCGGAACGCTCCAAAGGCAATGCTCCAGCCTCCCCTTGTGCCCTACCAGGCTCAGCGAATCAGAAACCCATCCCTCAGCGGGTCTGAGGGATCCATCAGGAACTCACTGACCCCGGTGATATGCGCCGAGCCCGTCACCCGCGGGATGATCGCCGGACGACCGCCAAACTCAACCTCTTCCGCCGCCTCAACGGAGAACGTGGAACCCAGCACACTCTCGATGACAATCGGCTCGGCCAGCCCAATGTCACCCTTGAAGTAGTGCAGAGCGGCCCGCGCGCTCACCCCCGTCCCAGTCGGAGATCGGTCCACTTCCCCATCGGCAAAGATGCACACATTGCGGCTGTGGTGCGATGGATCAAGCGGCGGCCCGGTGAAGATCACGCCATACAAGAAGCTGAGATCAGACTGATAGGGATGCCGCATGTCGTGCCCGATTGCCGCCTTGATCCGACGTCCCTCCGCAATGAGCCGCCCAACTGCCGAAGGTTCCAGCGGCAGCCCCGCATCGCCAATCGCGTAGTACGCGCCGCCGAAGGCGATGTCGTACGCAATCCCGTCCACAACCACGCCCGTTCGCTCGACAAACGAAGGCACGTTCAAGAACGAAACCGACTCAACCCGGCCCGCGTTCAGGTTGGCAAAAGCGGTCACCCGCCCGGCGGGCGTATCGAGCTTCAGCACCGGTTGGCTGCTCATTCCGGTCTCAAGCAAGATGGTCACGAGCGCGATCACGCCGTGCCCGCACATGGTGCTGTACCCCTCGTTGTGCAGGAAGATGACGCCGTAATCGCCGTCGTCGGTTTCGGGTTCGGTCAGCACGCAACCGTACATGTCGGCGTGGCCCCGTGGCTCGAACATCAGCGCGGTGCGGAAGTGATCGAGTTCGCGCTTCATGTAGGCGCGCTTCTCCAGCACCGTCCGCCCCTTCAGCGGAGGCAACCCGTCCACGATTAGCCGCAACGGCTCCCCACCCGTGTGGGCGTCGATCGTCTTGAGCTTGATGAAGCGGTCTTGCCAGGCCACGATGAACCTTACTCTGGTGGAGGGGTGGCGCGTGTGTTTTGGGTGGCCTGGACGTTAGATGCGTGCTGCCTGCCCTCCGCGAATGACTCTTGCCAATCTGCTGGAAGGCGATCCACATCGAGAGATTCGGCCACTCGCACATCAGCATCAAGAACCTCGAGTGTTTGCCCCTGTCGGCCCGCCCGAAAAGTGATCGAGCGTTTGACAATCGCGGCGGGGTGTAGCCGCTTGACGGCGCGCACCGGCTGGAAGCCGGTGAAGTTCTCCGGCTTCAAACCGAAGTACATCCCGAGCGTTCGTGGGCTCAACACTTGAGGAGCGCCTCCCTCGATCAACAGCATCGCACCCTCAGACTGGCGGACTTGCTGCAGTATCACGGGAGTGTCCTCGCCCAGCACAAGGGAAAACGGATCATGATCTTCCTCTCTGAGTGGCTCTCGGCGACTCGAGATCGTCCGATAGCTCGTTTGCGGGGCCGTACTCACCCTGACGAACTGATCGTAGACCTCGCCGAATCTTCGGACCGCCTCGCCGTGCCGAAGCACCTCGCTCGCGGGAGACTGGGCTCGCCAATGGCTCATCAGCCGCAGGGCCATGACCTGTGCGGGGCTCGTGAGTTCGGAAACGCACCGATACAAAATCGGCTCGAGGAGAAGGTTGTCCATGCTGGCGCTGGTGGTTACGGGTGGCGCCGCCATCGCATAAGTCATGGTGTCCTGCAACTTCGGCCAACCAAAGGGACCCGCTGCCGCGACGAACTTTCGAAGCGCAGCGCGGTTCACCCGATACCGGTCAGCTCGCGCAAAGACCTTCGGCTTAACGACCAAGCTCCCTCCGCCGATCTTCGCCTCAATCCCGAATCGGGGCAAAGACTGCCATACCAATCGGTGGTCCGGTGTGGCTCCCCCCATCACTTCTGTGAGCGATCCGAAGGCATGGTCGGGCACGCAGGCAACGACATCCAACTGCCCCTTCTCACTCAAGCCCAGAAGCCAATCTGAGATATGGAAAGCGGTTGGCTCGCGCTCGATCGCCTTCCGGATGACGGCCAGGTTCTCCTCCGCCAGCCACGGATCAGCATCGGAAATCCAGAGTTGCTCGCCCGGTTGCGTCGAAGGCAAGTTCAGCTTTCCTGGAGGATTGAGACGGCGAAGGGCCTTCAGGAGTCGAGCGCTCTCCTCTGAGAAGACGATCGGGCCCGATGCCGGCGGCTCGCCGGACTCGATCGGGGCGGGTGGCAGGGTCAACTGAAACCGCGCTAGATCGAGCATCAGTCCCTCGGCATCGTAGACCCCCAGGGCAACATAGATGTCCGCAGTCGCGTTCGGGCGCGACAACATCAGCGAGACCCGTACGTTGGGCGGCAAGGGCTGCTTGGCCATCCCCGCGGGCATGGTCACATGCGGCGGTACCTCGACTGCCTTGGCAAACTCGGCGCGCGTGGAGAGGTAGCGTCGCCAGACCTCAGCGGGGATCGGGGGCAAGGCCAGTTGCCCGGGCCGAGGCGCCGACGAGTAAGACACGAAGCTGTTGATCGGAGCGGAGGCTAGGTCTTTGACGGGCAAGCGCTTGAGCGCCCAGTAGATCAGGTCGAGCGCTGGCGACGGACCTCCGGTGATGATCCTGGCGTTGTCACTTCCCCCTCCAGACTGGAGGTCGCCCCTCGCCTCGGCAAACGCCTTCGAAAGGTCCTCCGACGACATCCGGGTCGGCAATGCCTCGATGATCGGCTTCAGCCGTGCGGCCCGATCAGCGACTTCGAGGTCGGCAGCTCGTTTCACCCGCGCCGCTGAGCGGGTCAACACCCACCGGTCGCGCTCCTTCCTCCACTCCGCGTCCGTGACTTCGGCGATCCGATCCAGCAGATCGCCTGCTCGGAGAGACTTCACCGACACGATGATCGGCCAGTCACGCACCTCATTGGCGCTGAAGGAGAACCCAACCTCCTTCGATACCTGGGCAAGAAC
>JANJUB010000111.1 GCA_024710805.1 Fimbriimonadaceae bacterium
ACCTGACCCTCACCCCCGCCACCCTCGACCTGCTCTGGATTTCGCCCACCGCCGTCGTGGGAGGCAACCCCTCCATGGGCAACGTGCGGCTCGTCGGCAAGGCACCGGTCGGTGGGGCTCTCGTCGCCCTCGCGACGAGCAATCCCGTCGCCGCCAACCACGCCTCGTCGGTGACGGTCTCCTATGGGGCATCGCTCCGGCAGTTCCCGGTCAGCACCTTCGGCGTCGACACCACCAAGAACGTCATCATCTCGGCGACCTATCGTGGGGTGACAAGGACGGCGTCGATCTCGGTGAGGCCGGCCGCGCTCTCGACGCTCAGCTTGGCGACGAACACGGTCAAGGGCGGAAGCCCCGTGGTCGCGACGGTGACGATGACCGGCAAGACCGGACCCTTGGGAAGAACGGTGTTCCTGAGTTCGAACCAGCCGAAGATCATCGTCCCCGGCTCGATGTATGTGCCGCCCCAGAAGTTCTCCTGGAACTTCACCGTGCTCACCCAGTCGGTGACGAGCAACACGGTCGGCACCATCACCGCCACCCAGGGTGCCACCACCCGGACGGCCACGCTAACGCTAACTCCATAAAGCAAGAAGGCCCCGCTCCAACCCGGAGCGGGGCTCAAGCTGGTGGTTACGGCTCCGTCGAGATCACGTACGCTTCCCTCACCGACAAGTCTCGGTTGAACGGGATGAAGGCCATGCGGCGGCGTTCGGGGTCTGGGACCAGAAATGCCGTCTTCGATGAGGGCGTATTGAGCTGCGGGATGGGGTGGCCACGACGGTCATAGAACTCGGTGTGGGTGTAGGAGTCGTTGCTGGCCGGTTCATCGACGCCGACCACGACGATGTCACCCACCACGCTGGTCCACTTGGCGTTTCGATGCAGCACGTGGTGGCTGCCGTCGGGACGAACCAGCACGGTCTCCTTCGTGTCCTGCATCACGTAGTCCCCGCGGACGACCTGAACCACTTTGGGGCTGCACACCCAGGTTCCATCGCTTAGCCGGCCGATGGCAAACGGCTCACCCCCATTCCTCGTCTCTAAGGTCTTCCGATCGGTGATGAACGGACGATACTTCCAACCCTCCTCTCGACCCATGCTGTACATCCCGTAAACATGGGTCTCGTCGGCGAAGTTCAGCATGACCGTTTGCGGCTTCACCCCGTCGATCAAAAGCGGCGTTAGCTTCCCATCTCGCAAGTAGAAGCACTCGTAGTGACAGCCGAAGGTGTGGCCACAGATTCTCTGCGTGAAGAACAGGTTGCCTCCGAGGGGGAAGGGCATACTGACCCGCGGATAGTCGGGAGTCGCCACAAGCCGCACCTGAGGATTTTCGACCAGCGACCACGCATCGGTCATTGAGGTCAGCTTGCGGAACCGAACCCCGCCAAAGTCGTAAGTCCACGGCTTCGGCACGCGCACGGGCGCGCCATCGAGAGGGGTCGTCAACTGTCGTTCTTGATTGTAGAGCAGGAGGAACCCCTGCCCATCGGTACGAGATCTCGCCTCGATATGGAACGGCGGTTCGGAAAACGGGAGGCGGTACTTCCGCAACGTGTAGCGCCGTCCTTCGATCTCCAGCCTCGCCGTGGGCAGCTGCTCGATTTGAAGGGTGAGCTCGGTCGAGGACGTTCGCCCACGGGCATACAAAGCGGCAAACAGCATGAGCGTGGTCATCGCAACGACGCCCCCAAACACGGCCCGTCGGGACCGTACTCCGGTGGGATGGGCGGTGGCCGATCGCTCGAGCGATGCAGGAACGGGCTGAGAAGGGAACTGGCTCGTCCATCGGGAGGCGAACTCGGCGCGCAAAAGCGCCGCGCGATCTGAGTTTCCTTCGATCTCCGCCAAGGTGACCAAGACACGGACGAAGCCCGGTTCCAGAGGAAATAGCTCTCCGCCGAGGGTGGCGAGATCATGGAACTGCTTCGCGAGATCCGAGTGCGGCCGAACTCTCTTCCGTTGGATTTCGAACAATTCGAGAAGGCGCTGGGCCAGTCGATCGGCATACTCGGTCCGTAGCGAAAGCCATCGGTCGTGGTCCCAATGGGGAGCGACGGGCTGGAAACACGTCCGCAGCTCCTGTAGGCTGGTGGCTTGGACGGGCTGGTGGATGTCGATTTTCCACGGCGTCGTGAGCCGAAGATCTTCACCGTCAAGAAGAACCTGGCTTTCGAGGTTTGCGCTCGACAAGGCGCGTCGCAGCTTGGATAGGACGATGCGGAACTGCTGCCGGGCGGCGGCGGGACCGGAGAGTTCCTCGATGTGCGCGAAGAGGAGGTCGGTGCACTCCGTGCGGGAGATGGGTGCGGGGTAGCGGAGCGCGATCAGGGCGAGGAGTTCAAGCGATGCCCGAGGTGAGATTTCCCGCCTTTCGCCCTCCACGGCGATGCAAGGCTCCCCAACCAGACAGAGCTCAACCATGTCTAACCTATATATTGCCTGAGCCACCCCCTCGCGGCCACCCCTCGACCCATATATTTCGCGTATATTTTCCGGCCTGCGTTGTGGGCTGAAAACCGTTGCGATACGATAGGGATAGCGGTGTGGAAGAGCTAGGATGCCCGCCGATCAAGGGGACGACGGACACCGACCGTTTGGGAGAGGAAAAATGGCTGAGCTACCCCACCGCATTTGATGCCCTGGCCCCAGTCCACTGGGGTCATGGCTCTCCAGGCCCACGGGCGTGGACATGGCCGCCCGGCACAAGCTAGGGCACAACCCATCCCTCGCCCACAATGAGCACAGGGTGGCGCGAGTCAACGGTTGGTTATCGCGTCCCGACGAGGCCCGTCGTCGATGCTTCCATCGGTTCGTCGGCCGGGGTGCCCATGAGGAACCGCTGGACCGGGGTCACCAAGATTCCCGCGAGCACCACGCCCAGCAAACAGATCAGGCCCGTCGCGCGGAGCGCGGGCGACATGCGCATGGCCGGTCGCGGTTCCGTCTCCACGACGAATGCCGCGCGCGCGATCTGCAGATAGTACGCAACCGAGATCGCACTCGAAATGGCGAGCACAATCGCGAGCGGGACCAATCCCGCCGAGATCGCATCTTGGAAGATAAAGAACTTCCCGAAGAAGCCTGCCGAAGGCGGAATGCCGATCAGCGAGACCATGAAAACGACCAGAAGCACCGCGGCGAGCCGATCACGCTGCCAGAGGCCGTTCAGGTCCTCGAGGCGCGTCGTGTCGCGGCCGTCCTTGGTGACCACCGAGATCACCGCAAAGGCGCCGAGGGTCATGAACGTGTAGCTGAGCAGGTAGTAGCCCGTCGTCGCAATACTGACCTTGTCGGGGGCACTCACGTAGGCGAGCAAGCCGACCAGCAAATAGCCGGCATGGCCGATGCTGGAGTAGCCGAGAATACGTTTGACGTCCTTTTGCAGAAGCGCAACCGCGTTACCGACGATCATCGTGAGCATGGCGATCGCCATCATCGCGGACAGCCAATCCTCCTTCATGGGAGCAGCGGCAACCAGCACGCGGAACAGCGCAGCAATCGCGCCGATCTTCGAACACACCGCCATGAACGCGGTCACATTCGTTGGTGCGCCCTGGTAGACGTCGGGCGTCCATTGGTGGAACGGTACAAGCGCAGCCTTGAATCCAAGGCCGACGAGCATGAGGCCGATGCCGAACACCAGGAGCGTTTTGGCGGCGGGGTTGCCGGTGAGGCCGTTCGCCAGGAAACCAAGGTCCAGCGAACCCGTGGCGCCGTAGAACATGGCGATGCCATAGAGGAAGAACCCAGATGCGAATGCGCCCAGCAGGAAGTATTTGAGCGACGACTCTTCCGAGCGCAGTTCGGCTCGGGCGAGGCCCGCCAGCACGTACAGGGAGATCGAAAGAATCTCGAGACCGAGGAAGATGACCAGCAGGTTGCGCGAACTCGCCATGACCATCGCACCGGCGGTCGACCAGAGCACGAGCGGATAGAACTCGCCGAAGGCAATGCGGCGCGCGCGCAGATAGGTCTCGCTGAACAAGATCGTTAAGGCACACGCAACAACCAGCAGGAGCTGGCAGATCAGCCCGAATTGGTCTCGCAGTACCATGTCGACCAGCGTCGTCTTCTCGGGATGGCCGAACTGGATCGCAGTCAGGATGCCCGCGCCGATGAGGCCTGCGATCGAGAAGATGACGATCAGATTGTTGTTCTGCTTGGGTCGCAGCATCTCGATGACGAGCGCGATCATGCCGGTCACGAGGACCACGATGATCGGCATCAGCATCGCGAAGTCGATTTCGCGCGGCAGCGGAAAGGCGGCG
This sequence comes from Fimbriimonadaceae bacterium, assembly GCA_024710805.1. Lineage (GTDB taxonomy): Bacteria > Armatimonadota > Fimbriimonadia > Fimbriimonadales > Fimbriimonadaceae > JANJUB01. Next base: position 4,275 of record JANJUB010000111.1, read on the forward strand.
TTAAACTCAGGCATTCGCGCTTGCTTCCTCCAGATTCAGCCACCGCTCCAGCTTGGCGAAGCGGTCGGCCATCAAAACGTCGGCAGTGGGGTCTTCGGCCAACAGGGCGCCCGGCCGTAGCGAGCGCATCCGAACAACCGAGACATCCGAGCGATCGATATCCCAAGCGAAGAACGCGCCGGGGAGATCGCTCACAAAGTCCATGTACGCCCCGTCGCCCGCGTCGATGAAGACGACGTTGGGGTGATCGCCAATCTCCGACAGCAACTCCCGATCACGCTCCAGATAGTGGCCGCCGTACTGCATCGGCGTTGTTTGGCTCGGCTCGGCTCCCTTCAGCCGGTAGAAGATTCCGTCAGCTCCAGACTCAAGCGCGCGCCCGATATCCTGCCGCACGGCCTCGACGAGGCCGTCCAGCTTCTGGTTGCCGGCCTCGGGGTCCGTGTAAATCAGTTCGTTCAGATTCAATCCCGCCGCCTGGGCCTGGCCGTAGGGGTTGATGACTTCGACAAGCGTGAGTCGTTCGGGATCGGGCGTTCCCGGAGCGCGGAGCACCCGCGCATCCGAACGAGCGTCATCGTCGAGAATCATCAGCGGCTTGCGATCAGCCGCCCGACCTTGGGCCACCGCTAAAAGGCGCTCCCGTCCCGTCAAGGCGTTTCCTCCGGCAGGGCGATCGCGGGGGCGATTTTCATGCGCGTAGCCATCTCGGCGGCATAGGCCGGGGTGAAGTGCAGATTCGCGGGGGCGACCGTCTCTTGGCCGCGCTGGTCGCCGGTGTTGCGGACGAGATTGCCGTTATCGCCGATCTCGAGCTGAGCATCCTTCCAGTTCGGCCGCTGGCCGACCGGGTTTAGCGCCATCATGCGGGTCGCGGCGATCGACTTCTCCATCGGCTTCAAGAAGGTGTTGGGATAGAACCCGCCCCAGAAGATGAGGACGACGAGCGGAGCGCACATCGCGATCTCCCACGGCTTGATGTCCTTCAGCCGCTGGTTCTCCGGGTTGTTGTTCGGGCCGTAAAACATCTTCTGGAACATCCAGAGGAGGTACACGGCGGCGAGAATCACACCGATACCGGCAAGCACCGCGTAAGCCACGTTCAATCCGAACATGCCGTTGTAGCTGGCTTCAAACGCGCCGATCAGGGCCATGAACTCACCGATGAACCCGTTCGTGCCGGGCAAACCAACCGAGCTGAGCATGACGATCAGGAAGATCGCCGCGTAAATCGGCATTTGTGCCTTGATGCCGCCGTAATCGCTGAACATGCGGGTGTGGCGGCGCTCGTAGATGAGTCCGATGAGCAAGAAGAGCGCACCCGTGCTGATCCCGTGGTTCAACTGCTGCATGGCCCCGCCAAGAAGTCCGGTGTAGCTCAGCGAGAAGATGCCGAGCAATACGAAGCCCATATGCGCGACCGAGCTATAGGCGACGAGTTTCTTGACGTCCGGCTGTACGGCGGCGACGATGGCCCCGTAGAGGATGCCGACTACGGCCAAGCCCATGATGTACGGCACCATCTGCGGCAGCACATCCGGGAAGAACGGCAGCACAAAGCGAAGGAAGCCGTACGTGCCCATCTTCAGCAGGACGCCGGCCAGGATGACCGAACCCGCGGTGGGGGCCTCGACGTGGGCGTCGGGCAACCACGTGTGGAACGGGAACGCCGGGCACTTGACCAGGAACGCCACCGAGAACGCCCAGAAGAGCCACGCCTGCAGGTGCATTCCCGCTTGCCAGAGCGAGCCATTGGCGACGTTCGCTTGGACCTCGATGATATCGAACGACCAGTTGCCGGTGGCCTTCGAGTTCAGGTAGGCCATCGTGATCATGCCGAGCAGCATGAAGATGGAACCGGCGAAGGTGTAGATAAAGAACTTGAGACCGGCGTAGGTTCGTCGCTCGCCACCCCAGATCGAGATCAGGAGCCACATCGGCACCAGGGAGGCCTCGAAGAACGTGTAGAACAGGATCATGTCGAGGCTGGTGAACACGCCGAGCATGGCGGTCTCCAGGATCAACATCGCGATCATATAGGGCTTCACGCGCTTATCGACGTAGAAGCTGAACCACAGCGAGATGACTGTGAGGAACGTGGTCAAGACGAGCAGCCAGATGCTGATACCGTCGACGCCCATCTTGTACGAGATGCCCAATCGCTCGATCCACGGGATGTGCTCCACCATCTGGAAGTGGTAGGTGTTCGAGTCGAACTTGGCGTAGACGAAGAGGCTGGCCAGGAACGTGGCGACAGCGGTGCCGAGCGCCCCGTAGCGGATCGCCTTGAGGTTACTGTCGGGCAGGAACGCGAGGAGCGCCGCTCCGATCACGGGAAGGAATACGGTGAGCGAAAGCAAGCCCATAGTTACTGTCCTCCTCCCACTCGGATCATCGTGTACACGATGTAGCCAAGGAAGCCGGTCACGCCGAAGAGCATCATCAGCGCGTAGCTGCGAACGTAGCCGGTTTGGAATGCTCCGAAGAACATGCCGATGCGGCTCGTCAACACGCCGACGCCGTTGACGATCTTGTCGATAATGCCGACGTCGATGTACTTCCACACCATGTTGGCGACTTCTCCGCCACCTTCGGTGCTGGATCGAACGAGGAAACGGTCATATCCGAACTGGTTTGCGGCGAGCTTGCGCCAAGTGGCCCACTTGCCAGTGTCCCACCCTTCCGACTTCGGAAGGCCCCTCCAGTAGACCAGCAAGCCAACGATCAGGCCGGAGAACGCGGCTGCGATCGAGAGCATGAGCAGGTTGAGGTGCTCGGGGTGGCCGGACATCTCACCGAGAACCGGCAGCGGCTCGGGCTGAAGCCACTTCTCGAAAGCGTGGTTGCGATAGAGCAGGAATCCGCCGATCGCGGAAGGAACCGCGAGGACGGCGAGGGGAATCCACATGCTGGGCGGCACTTCCTTCGGCGTGTGGGTTTCGTCGAGGTCGTGGGGATGCTCGTGCTCATGGGGTTGAGCCGCGAGTTCATCATCGGTGTAAAAGAAGCCGTGAGTGTCGGGGCCGTGATCGTGCGCGTGATGTGCGTGGTGGCCGTGATCCCCGTGATGATCGTCGTGGTGTCCGTGCTCGGCGGCCGGGATCGCGCGCCACCGCTCTTCTTTACCGAAGAACGTGAGCCACGTCATGCGCGTCATGTAGCAGGCGGTGAGACCGGCAACTAGCAAGCCGAGAACGCCGGCGTAGTAGCCGAGGTTGATGACGCCGATCGAAGCGTGCTCGTTGGCCAGCGCGTAGCCGAGGATGGCTTCCTTGCTGTAGAAGCCTGCAAAGCCGAATCCCGGCGGCACGGCAAGGCCAGCGATCGCGATAAACCCAATGAACATCGTGGCGAACGTGATCGGCAGGTACTTGCGCAGGTTGCCGTAGTTGCGCATATCCTGGTTGTGGGCCATCGCGTAGATGACCGCGCCTGAGCCAAGGAAGAGCAGCGCTTTGAAGAACGCGTGGGTCGTGACGTGGAACATGCCCGTCCAGTAGCCGCCCACGCCGCACCCGATGAACATGAAGCCAAGTTGCGATACCGTCGAATAGGCGAGAACCTTCTTGATGTCTGTTTGGCCAAACGCGATGACCGCCGCGAAGAGCGCGGTAAAGGCTCCCACCATCGCGACGACGGCGCTCGCAACCTCGGAGACCTCGAAGATCACGTGCATCCGGTTTAGGATGACGATGCCCGAGGTAACCATCGTAGCCGCATGGATAAGCGCGGATACCGGCGTTGGGCCTGCCATGGCGTCAGGCAACCAGAAGTACAACGGGAACTGCGCGGACTTGCCGCACGCGCCGACAAAGAAGAGCAATGCGATGGCGGTGGCGATGGCGGGTTGAGCTTCGATGATCCGCACGATGTTCGGCAGGATGACGTCGTAGCTCAGCCACCGAGTTTCGCCTTCGGGAAGCTGCATCTTGTCCAGGTTCGCAACGATCACCGCGAACAGCAGGAACATGCCCAAGGTGAGACCCCAGTCACCGATTCGGTTGACGATGAACGCCTTGTTGGCGGCCTTCGCGTTCTCGATGTCTTTGTACCAAAAGCCGATCAGCAGGTACGAGCAGACGCCCACCCCCTCCCAGCCAATGAACATCAGTCCGAGGTTGTTCCCGAGCACCAGGATCAACATCGACGCCACAAACAGGTTCAAATAGGTAAAGAACCGCGGGTATTCCTGGTCGTCGGCCATGTAGCCGGTGGCGTACAGGTGGATCAATGCGCCGATGCCGGTGATGATCAACACCATCGTCATCGACAGCGGATCGATGACCAGCTCAAACGGAACCCGTAAGCTCGCGATGTTGATCCAGTCGAACAGCGTGACGACGTGGCTGCGAGCGCCGACTTCCTGCTGACTCAGCTGGAGGGTCAGGTACGCACCGACGGCGAACGCGATGGCGATCGGCAGCACGGCGAGCGTGCCCATCACGCGCTTGCCCTTGGCGGCCCCCATCTTGGCGACCACCGCTCCGCCGAACAGCGCTTGAACAAGCGACCCGATCAGCGGGAGGAACAAGACGATCCAAATCAGTGAAGCGGTGCCTTCCATAGCCTATCCCCGGAGCAGGTTCACCTCGTCCACGTCGATGGTGTTACGAGAGCGGAAGATCATCATGATGATGCCGAGCCCGACCGCGACTTCGGCCGCCGCCACCGCCATCACAAAGATGACCGCCATCTGTCCGGCCATAGCGTGTTGATACGGGTCTGCGTTTGCGGTCGCCGGACCGTACTTCGCAAAGGCGAGGAACGTCAGGTTGACCGAGTTGAGCATCAGCTCGATGCACATGAAGATGACGATCGGGTTTCGGCGGATAATGACGCCGACCACCCCGACTACAAACATGAAGAGGCCGAGCCCCAGGTACGCCGCGAGAGGAACGCCGGTTTCCAACTTAGATTCTCCTCTTTGCCAGCAGAATCGACCCAACAATGCCGATCAGCAGTAGGATGCTGGCGATTTCAAAGGGCCAGACGTAGGATGTGAACAGCGTGCGGCCGACCGCTTGCGGCGAACCGAAGCCCTCCGGCGCAAACTGCTGGCTTGTCTGCAGGAACGGCTGGACAACTTGGGTGGCAGTCAGCCCGAAGAGCGCGCCACCAAATAGAAATCCGAGTCCCTTCTTGATCAGATCAGGTCGCTCATCGAGGACCTGCAAGCTGCCCAGATTGAGCAACATGATCACGAAGAGGAACAGCACCATGATCGCGCCCGTGTAGACGATGATCTGCGTCATCCCCAACAGTTCCGCTTGAAGCGTGAAGTAGAGGAATGCTAGGCTGAAGAAGTTGAGCACCAGGCACAGTGCAGACCGAACTGCGTTTCTGAATGCGACGACTCCGACTGCGGTCATGGCGGCGAGGCCGGCCAAAACGCCAAAAATCATGAGATCAGGAGTTGCTTGCACGGGCATTACGAACCCACCCCCTCAGCCTGCGGATCGGCTACGTTGACCGACCGGGTTCCATCGACCAGCGAGATCGATCGCGGCGCGAGCGCGTTGTCGACCCGGTTTTTGCTGAGGCCGCGCACCGCGGAATAGACAGCGAACAGCAGCCCGAATGCGCCGATGTAAGCGATCCAGCCTTGCCATACGCCGTACTTGCTGGTGATGAGAATCCAGAGCGCGACAACAATGAAGTTGGCCACCGCAACCGGGAGCAGCGTTCGCCAACCCAACGACATCAACTGGTCGTAGCGCAGACGCGGCAATGAGGCGCGAAGCCAAATGAAGCAAGTGAACGAAGCCACCGTCTTGAACATGAACGCGGCCAACCCACCGAGCGTCGTCCCCGCGAACCCTTCCAGCGGATCGATGAACATATCGTAGCCGCCAAGGAAGACCGTTGAGAACACGCCGGCGAAGACGAGCATCGCCGCGTACTCGCCCATGAAGAACACCGCGAACTTCATGGAGCTGTACTCGGTGTGGTAGCCAGCGATGAGTTCGTTTTCGGCTTCGGGGAGATCGAAGGGAGCTCGGTTCGTTTCGGCGATGACGCAGATTGCGAACACGACCGCAGCGACGAACCCGAACGGAGTGAAGATAAACCAGTTGTTGAGGAACGGCACGACGCCCAGCAAGTCGCCCTGTTGGGTGGCCACCATCTGGGTCATCTTCAGCGAACCTGAAGCTAGCACGATGGCGGCGATCGACATCCCCATCGCGAGTTCGTAGCTGATCAACTGGGCGGTAGCCCGCAGCCCGCCCATGAGCGAATACTTGTTGTTCGACGCATAGCCTGCGAGCACGATGCCGTATACGCCCAGCGAACTGATCGCCATGACGTAGAGGATGCCCACGTTGACATCCGCAATCGGAGTCAGCAGGGTGTTCCCGCTCCACGGCAACGTTCCGCCGAGGGCAAAGGCCGGGAACAACGCGACTGCGGGGGCGACGAAATAGATCAGCCGGTCGATGGCGGATGGCGTGATGTCTTCCTTGAAGAAGAGCTTAACGCCGTCCGCGATCGGCTGCAACAATCCGAAGAGCTTGATTTTGCGGCCGCTCTTCAGAGTGATGGTAGCGACCCGGTTCGGGCCGATGCGGTCCTGCATCCAGCTTAATAGCCGGCGTTCCCACCAGATGAGGCCAGGGACGACCAGCAAGAGTGGCAGGACAAACAACAAAACCCTGAGCAAAGCTTGCAGGGCCGGGTGCCAACTCGCGACGTCGAACATGGCTGGGCGAATGTTACCGGAAACCGACCCCGTGTATCATGCGCACATGAAGCACGGCGTCTGGATTGGCGTAGGAATGTTGTTTGCGATCCTGTCGGGATGCGCGTCGAAGCAGAGCCAGTTGGTGGGCACGTGGAAGGCGCGAGAGGTGAAGCCGATCGCGTCGAACAACTTCCGCGATGTGGCAAATGCCTCGATGATGTCGCTCTGGACCTCGGGCATGACCGTCGAGTTCAACAAAGAGGGCAAGTTCAAGATGTCCCAGGTGCTCGGTTGGGTCGAGGGCGACTACAAGATCGAGGGCAACGAGGTCGAGCTGAAGTTCAACACCTTCGCTCCTCAGCGCCCGCTGCGGCTGGTGTTTCAGGACGGCGGGAAGGTGCTCGCGCTGAAGACGGATTTCGAATCGGACCCGAAGGTCGTGTTTGACAAGCAGCTGTAGGAGCCCTTGAACTCCTTCCACGTTAGCCACGGAGCGTCGGGGTTGGTTCGTCCTCCGACGGGCGACCGGCTCACAGCGTCCTCAGGGTTCGTCCCATTCACACCATACTCATCGACACGGAGCGTCGGGGTGGGTTCGTCCCCCGACTCCGCTTGACAAATTTCGCCACTTGGATTAGCCTGAGAACTTGGAGTTTCACCGCCACTTGCACCGACTGCCACGGGACCGATACACCGGCGAACGTACAGCGTCCTTCGACATGTGCCTCCAAGGTCGAGCGCGGATGTTCA
>JANJUB010000103.1 GCA_024710805.1 Fimbriimonadaceae bacterium
CCCTTCGACATCGAGGCGGAGTTGACCGTTGCCTCAAAGTACGTGTGGCGCGGCACCAACCTGGTGAACGATTGGGTGATCCAGCCGGGGGTTACCGTTTCTCGCGGTCCGTTCTCAGTTGGGCTGTGGGGCAACTTGGAGCCGACGAACTGGAATCTCGCCAACTACACGCAAGCGCCTCGCGGCCGATTTACGGAATTGGAGCTGACACTGGCTTACACGCGTTCCTTCGGTCCTGCGGAGTGGAGCTTGGGCTTCATCGATTATCAGTTTCCAGCAACCGGTTGGAGTCGGTACCAAGAGTGGTACACCTCGGTCGAACTCTCGGAGATCTGGGGTTCACCGTACTTGACGTTATGGACAGGAAACAACTCCTATTCGGGAACCTACGCGACCGTCGGCATCAGCCGCTCGGCCCAAATCCCTGGGCTCTCGGAGATTGAGATCAACGCGGAGCTGAGCTATGGCGATGCTCGATCCAATGGCTTCTACTTCGGATCGGCTAAACCGGGATTCACCGATCTACACCTGACCGCATCGACCTCGATTAACCTTGGAGATCGACTCAGCCTGACACCAGCGCTGCACTATTCGACGCTGCTGGACCGCGGGTTGCTCGCCGGGCAGCCACGGCGTACCAACCTCTGGATGTCCATCAGCCTCGGATTCAAGTTCTAGGTGAGCGGAAAGCCGGGCGCGGATTCGATGAGATACGCCTGACCTTGGTGGTAGCCCGGGTGATACGCCAGCCTCGCCAGCGCGCCGGTGCCGTCCACGATCGGCCCGAGGGCACTCTGAATCTGCTTGGACCGCAACTCCGGGCTAGTGTCGTCGATAACCTTGGCGGTCATTTCACGGGCCGTGTCGAGGGCCCACTTTACCAGTTCCGGCGTGATCTCATCCGGAGAGAAGGGAAAGGGAAGATTGTTCACCGAACCATCGGTCGCAGCCCGACGCACCCGGTCGAGTTCGCCCTCGGTGGGCGTATCCGTCAGCTGCCTGCAGAACGAGACTTCAACCCCCGCCACGTGGATCGCCATTTCACCAAGCGTCAAGGCATCCGAATGCAACACCCAGTTCAGTTGCTCAGCGCTCTTATCGAGCACAGCGTCATCAAACCGCTTTCGAATCAGTCTCCAGGTTTCTCCAAAGTCGCTCATATCGCTGACGATACCGCCAACTGTCGACTGAGGCACGTTCTGATAATCATTATTATGATGTTTCGCTACCGAGCAGCGTATCGCTGGGCGACCGCGAGGACGAACTGCAGCGGTGGCGACGGTTGGGCTTCCCCACCACGGTTGGCGACCGAAGCCACCACGAGGTCCGCATTCGGAAACACATACAACTCGGCGACCATGGTTCCGTTCGATCCGTTGTGGCCGTGGGCCAACTGAGTGCCGGGCAACGGACCGATCACCCAGCCGCATGCATAGTCGCCGCCACCCGGGCCCTCGGGCATGCCCGTATGCAACGTCTTGAAAGTCTCCGCCTTCAGGAAGGACGGCTTGCCGTTCAAGCCATCGAGATGCGCCCGGCCGAACCGCGCAAGGTCTTCCATAGAGCACCACATGTTGCCGGCGGGGCTGATGAAGAGACCCAATGGATCGGTCATGTCGTTGGCCCGGATCCCGAGCGGAGTCTTCACATGGCCCACGGCACGGCCCTCCTCGCTCTCGCGATTGCCGACCACCGCGGTCTTCATTCCGATGGGATCGAAGACGTACTGGCGCATGAGGGCCTCGAACGGTTGCCTTGTGATGCGCTCCGCAATGTGACCCAGAAGCGTGTAGCCCGCGTTGGAGTACTTGAACTGGCCGTCGGGCGGGCCGAGCGGCTCGCGGGCGAGCGTGTAGCGGGCATAGAGCTCGCGCATCTTCGTCGGATTTCGCTCTTCACCAACCATACGATCCACGTCAGCGCGGGTGAAGGTCATGTCTTGGACGATTCCGCTACGATGCCGCATCACCTGGAGCAGGGTTACTTTCCGATAATTGTCGCGCATGGGGGTATCCGGTAAGAGTTCACCGAGTGTAGAGTCCCACTTGAGGTCGCCCCGTTCGATCAGCGCGCCAATGAGCGAGGCGGTCATCGACTTGCCGATCGAGCCGATATGCCAGAGGTCGCTGGGTTTCACGGGTTCGCTCTTCCCTAACTTGCGCAGGCCGTCGACCGCGACTTCGAGCGGCTGGTCCTTGCGCCACACCGCCACCCCCAGCGCCGGCGAGTTTGTGTCCTTTCGGATATCGGCAACCAAGCTGGAAATCGACGTCCAGTCGCGGTACTCCTTGGGAGCGGGTTCACTCAAGGACTCCGGGTCCATGAACTGAATACCCCGGATCTTCCCTTCACTCAGTTGCAGCACCAGGGCCAGCCGCGTTGCCTGACGGTCCTCGATCTCGGCTCGCTTGAGGTGCGGCAGATCATCGACCAATCGAACCAGCTTCCAGGGCGCGGACTGCTCGGCGATTCGCATCAGGCGATCCACCCGCTCGGGCACGGCCGTTGGATCATGGAAGTGCTCGGTAGCAAACGCGGTGAGCTTTGCCTTGTCCTTCGAGTTCACCGCCTCGAGGAAGCCATCGACGAGCCCAGCCGGACTGGCAGAACCGATCAGAAATGCGGCGATCACGGAGACCATAGCGGCTAGTTTGCCCCGGATCGCAACCGATCCGGGGCAGAAGCCCTACTGCTTCAGTCCAAGTAGGTCACGACGGGTTGCGCCGGCTGGCTTGGCTCCAATCACCCGCCCGTCCTCGGCGCGGATGGCGATGACCGAGGGTCGGGGGAGTCCAGATCCGTCTGGCCAAATCGTCGTGAACTCGCCAAACTTCGAACCCTCTGCCGGGTGCTGGATGGCCAGAAAGACGGTCGTCCCGTCCGGCGTAAACTCGGGTCCGCAGACCTCCGCCGCCGGAACCGAGGACATGAACATCTGCAGCCGCCCACGGTTGGGACCCTGCACAGGTACCGCGTAGAACGCGTCGTTGACCTTGAGGGTCTTGGACATGCCGTCGGTTGCGATCCATAGGTTGCCCTTAGCGTCGAAGGCAACGTTATCTGGGCAGGAAATCGGACTCACCTTGGTCCGGTCGAATCCGGCAAAGTAGGTGGCTTCGTCGGCCGGATCGCCGCACACCATAAACATCTCCCAGGCGAAAGTCGTGGCGGTGTGGTCGTCCCCGGCCTCGGTGATCTCGATGATGTGGCCGTGCTTGTTCTCGGACCGCGGATTCATCTTGTCGGGGGTTGCCTTCCCATCCTTGCCCCGATCCGTGTTGTTTGTGCAGACCACGTACACCTTCTTGTTGACCGGGTTGACCTCGATGTCCTCCGGGCGGTCCATCTTGGTCGCGCCGAGCAAATCGGCGGCGATGCGCACATCGATCATCACCTCGCCTTGGTCTTTGAATCCGTTTTCGGCGGTCAGCGGGCCGTGGCCATGCTTCAGCGGACGCCACTCTCCGGTGCCATCCTCGTTGAAGACGGCGACGTAAAGCGTGCCCTCATCGACGAGATCGCGATTCGCTTCACGGTTGTTCGGCTGGAAAGGACGATCGCAGACGAACTTGTAAACGTATTCGAATCGAGCGTCATCCCCCGAGTACATGACCACGCGGTTGTTCTTAGCCACGTACGTCGTGGCGGCCTCGTGGCGGAAGCGACCGAGGCTCGTGCGCTTCTTGGGCGTCCAATCGGGGTCGTAAGGATCGAACTCGACGACCCACCCGTGCTGGTAGGGCCCGTGGGGCTCGTTCTTGAGGTCGAGGTCGGGCCAGAACCGCTCCCATCCGTACTCGCTGGCCTCCTTCGGAATGCCGTACCGCTCGTGGCTGCGGGTCTCTCTCGCATCGGTCACGGCAGCGGAGTTGGCGTAGTAGTCCTGGAAGTTCTCCTCGGCGCTGAGTACGGTACCCCAGGGGGTCTTGCCGGCCGCGCAGTTGGCGAAGGTGCCGACTGAGGTGTGGCCGGCGGGATCGCGCTTCGTCTTCATGCGGTCGTGACCAAGGGCGGGGCCGGTGACTTCGAACGTCGACGTCGCAGAGAATCGAGTGTTGTAGCGGCTGTCGCGCACCACCTGCCACTCGCCCCGATCATCGAGCTTGATCTCAACCACGGCAAAACCCTCTGCCTCCATACAGGTGCGGGTTTGGGCTTCGGACATTTCGGTCGGCTTCGCCACCGGGAACATGAGTTCGGCGTTCGTGTACTCGTGATTCACCGCAAGAAGGCCGTGCGAGGAGTTTTGCGATCCGAACGGCAGCGGCAGAAAGCCGATGAAGTCGTTGTTGTAACCGAACTGTTGCCGCTGAGCTTCCGGTGACTGCTTCTCAGGGTCGAAGTCAGGAGCCTCGGGCTTGATCGGATCCCCCCAGCGCACCACGACTTGGGCGCGATAGCCTTCCGCGACTTGGATGCGATCCATGGTCGTGGGTGCGATCGGAGCAAAGCCGAGCCCATCGTCGAACGCCTCCTCACGCGAAAGGGCACGCGCCAGCGGCGACGCCGCTAACCCGGCGAGGAATCCCGCCTTCAGGAGGCCCCGGCGGCTCAGGCGTCCCGTCAGGATGTCGGCGAAGGTCTTTCCGCCTCCGTCTTGGGAGCGGACGATGTCGTCGGGTTCAAAGTAGGCGCGTTCGGGGTTCTCTGCCATAGCTCTGGCAAGGGTACACCCGCTTAACTTCGCGTTAACCCAAAGCGAATCTCGAAGAGCGCTCCACCCGCGGCAATCCA
>JANJUB010000131.1 GCA_024710805.1 Fimbriimonadaceae bacterium
GGAGGCGCGTGCCGACATCGACGCCCGATGCAGCAGCAGCTTCTGTCGATGGAAGGCGAACTGCGTGAAAAACAACTCGTCTTCGACCAGCACCATCTCGACGACCCCATCGGGCAACCGGGGAAACAGCTGGTGGGGAAATACGAGGAGCGACCGACTCACCCCTTAGGAGTACGCAACTCGCCGCTTATCGTTTTTTCCATTTTTCCAACCGAATCAGAACCTCCTGAGAGGTAGAATTGCAGGTAATGGAGGGCTAAAAATGAAACGCCTTTTCTTGATTTCGGCATCACTCGCCGGCCTCACGGCATCTGCCATGGCTCAGGTTCCCTCGTGGTGGAGGGACTTCAATGCCGGCGGAAGCAGCGCGGAACAAGCGATCTCGATCGCTGTTGATGCAAACGGCAATGTCTACAGCGCGGGCACCACCGGCACAAGTCCCGATACCGACATTCTCGTCGTGAGTTACTCGCCCACCGGAGCTTGGCGATGGACTGCCATCTACAGCGGCCCCGGCAACAAGGACGACCACCCAGTTGAGATTGCCGTGGACACCAACGGCGATGTGTACTTAGTCGGCATGTCGCACGAGACCATCTCGATGAACGCGATGGTCACTCAGAAGTACGATGGAGCCACCGGCGTGCTTCAGTGGAGTCGATTCCACAAGGTGGTCGACTCCTTCCTTGGCGAAGTTCCTTGTATAGCCCGTGGGATCACCCTTGGCCCTTCGGGCACGGTCTATGCCTGCGGGGCGGTGGAGGTCTTCAACGAGTTTCGCGACGCCTATGTTTCGAGCCAATCGCGGTTGAATGGGACGTTCCTCAACAGCATCGTTTATGGTTCAGATCTCCAACCAGCTGCCAACCAAATCGCCAAGGACATCGTCTTCGATGGGACCGATGCGGTGTTCGTCGTGGGTTCGACCGCAGATAACAGCCAACCCTACTCGTCCGACGGCAGCGACATGTTCCTCACCCGGTTCAACGTCACTCTGACCCCCGCATGGACCAACACCTTTGATGGCTATGGCAAGCGTGATATCGGCCGAAACGTCGGAGTTCGCGGCAACGACGTGTTCGTGTTCGGAAACGCAACGACGAACCCGGCCACTTACCCGGTTCTCTTCCTGGTAAAGGCGAATGCCTTGACCGGCGCAGAAGTATGGCGCAAGCTCCGCACTACCGCGAGCGATATTGAGATGGGCAAGATGGTCGTGAACTCGTTTGGCGACCCGACCATCCTCGGCAACATCGACCAGTTCGCCTCGTTCGCGTTGCGGTACCGCGGGACGGATGGCTACCTGTATTGGGAGCGGGTCTTCGGTGACCTCTACAGCGACCTCGCAGTCGACGCGGCGGCAGCGACCTACGTCGTGGGTTCGAGCACGCTCAAACTGTCGCACACGGGCACCGTTCTGTGGAACGCCGCAGAAGCCGGCGGAGCCGCCGCAGTGGGTCCGGGCAACGTGCTGTACACGAATCGTACGCAGTTCAATGCTACTGCCGATCTACGGACGATCCGCTGGTTCCAAGCCGCCTTTGCGCTGACTTTGGCTCCGTCCTCGACGGTGGGCGGTGTCAACGTGACGGGAACGATCAAGTCGAACCTCGTCGCTCCGCCGGGAGGGTTGTCGTTTACGATCAGCGAAAGCTCAATCTACGTGGCGACAGTCCAAGGCGTGACGATTCCTGCCGGCGCTACTCAAGCAAACTTCACGATCTTTACCGCCCCCAACAAGGGGTGGACCAACATCGTGGTGCCGATCACGGCGACGCTCAATGGTGTGACCGCCGTCGGAACGCTGACGATCTTGCCGCCCGTGCCTCAGAGCTTGGTCATGTCGCCCAACGTGGTGCAGGCCGGCGTCAGCTCCACGGGAACGGTAACGCTCACGGGCAAGGCTCCGGGTGCCGGGCTATGGGTCGCGCTCAGCGACAACAGTCCCGCCGCTTCGACCCCGGTTGCGGTGAAGGTGCCAGCCTACCAAACATCCGCCCAGTTCGTCGTGCAAACGACCGACCTCGCGGTGACCACGGTGGTGACCATCTCCGCGAAGTCAAATGGCGTCACCCAGACGGCCACGCTGACGATCAACCCGTAGAGGGTATCTTCGCAGGTGGAGAGCTTCGGCTCTCTGCCTGCGGGGGCGCATCTCGGCCGGTGTCGGGCATGGTCTTCAAAACCAGTTGAGGCTCCTTACGGGGCCTGGTAGGTTCGACTCCTACACGCTCCCGCCAATCTCCTTGGAAACCTTGCCGCGCCGCAAGGCGTCTCAACTTCCGATCATGCAAAAGATCTCATTGTTGGCCGGGCTGGTTGCGCTTGGCGTAGCCGTACCTTTCGTCCAGACTCCGAGCGAACTCGATCACGAGGGTCTCAAGAAGATGATCACCGGCCTTGGCTATGAGGTCAAGGAAGAGAAACTCGAGGAAGGTGGGGCTACCTACGAGTTTGTCGAAAAGCCGGAAGACTTCACGATTCCGATCCTCGCCGAGATCAGCGCATCCAAGCGGTACATCTGGCTGACGGTTTTTCTCGGCGATCCTCCCAAGGACGTGGCCAAGCACACGAACCTGCTGAAGCATAATGCCGAGATACAGCCGGCGTTCTTCTACATCTCCAAAGCTGGCAAGCTGAAGCTCGGCCTCGCAATCGATAACCGCGGGCTGACCCCCGAGCACCTCAAGCGCGTCATCGGCTTGGTCGTTGAGGGCGTGACTTCTACCGGAGCCGATTGGGGCAGCGAGAGCTCTCCCTTGCGGAACCGCTGATCCATCCCGCGAACCGACTTAGCGCGCACCCCGTCCTTCGGATATGCGGGTGCGCGCATTTTCGTTAACCGAGCTGCTGATCGTGATCGCGATCATCGTGATCCTCGCCGCCATCACGTTCCCCGTGATGGTGCGGGCCAAAGCCCGCGCCAAGCAAACCACCTGCATGAGCAACCTGAGGCAGATGGCGTTGCGGCACCAGATTGAGGGATCTCGGGGCGGAGACACACCCTGCCCGCTGAGCGATCAGTTCGACGTGCCCTACTATGGGATTCCAAACCGAAAGCTCGCCGAGGACCTCGAACTCGCCGACCCAGGCTCCGGCTATTACGTCTGCTACCTCCACGGCAAGCACTTAGGCCCGGGAACATCGCCCGCTGATTTCGACGGCACGATCGTTCGACTGCGCCGTGATGGCTCGGTCCACGTCCGTAAGGTCGAGCGAGGGTGCTTGAACGGTGTTCCCGTGCGACCGGATTGGCGGCTCTTCACCGACGCTCCGTGCCCGCCGGAGTATTGCTCACCCGAGATCAAGCCTTGCGAATAGTCCTAGTTGTCGTTGAAAGACAACCGCTCCATCCATGTGGCGAGTGAGAGCTCCTCGTCGGTCCCACTCTGTTTCAGTCCTTGGATGACCCCCTCCCGCTCCTCCATCGTCCGATTTCGGCTCACCTTGGCCTTGGCGGTCAGCCGTTCGATCGGCATGGTGAACGCGATGATTCCGGGCAAGATGCGCTCTTGTTCGGCATCTTCCGCGCGAAAGTCCGAGTCCTCGCCCTGGTAGATGTCCGTCAGCTCGCGGACGATCGCGAGCGCGTCGGCCGTGTTCGCGGGCATTGGAATCCCAACTGCTTCGACCATCAGGTAGTTCCAGGTCGGAACCGCCGAATGTCCATACCACTTGGGGCTGATGTAGGCGTGGGGGCCGTGGAAGATCACGTTCATGGGAGTCCTGCCATCGATGAGCTTGCGATGGGGATTCGCCGCGGCGAGGTGTCCGCGCAGGAGCCGCTGGACGGGATCTACGACGACCGGCATCAACGTGACGTACGGCTCACCATCGGCGACGCTGATCAGCGTCGCGAAGGGATGCTCGGCCATCAGCTGCCACGCGACGTCTTCCGACACCCGGGCGTGGCCGGGAACGTAGATCACCAGATCCTCTCAATCGCTCCGTTGGGCAGCTCCAGCCGAAGGGGCAGCCCTTGCGCATCGATGAACGCCACCCCGCGATCCGACTCGGTGCGGTGCGCCTTAACCTTGCGCCCGGCGATCGTAATGTCGACCAAGCCCTTATAGGTCGTCGTGACCAACTCCCACGTGAGCGTCTCCAGATTGACCGTGTTCGCCTTGACCACCGCCCCCGGCTTCGGCACATCGCGCACGAACCAGAACTCGCTCACATCCTCACGCACGGCCGTCTCGGGCAGGGGAATTTTCTTGACGGTTCGCTTGCCACCCTCGTCGATCACCGCATTGGCCCCCGCCGCGTCGAAGGTCACGACGACCGTCTTTCGCGTTTTCAGAGTGACATTGTGGGTCTCTTGGAACTTGCGGATCGGGCGTCCGGTCTTGTCGTACGTCGATTCTTGGCGGAGGTTGATGGCGAGGCTCTCCGATTTCAGCTCCATTGAAAGCTGGACGGACTTGCCGCCGTCCGCCCCCAGTTTCTGCAGCATGGTCGCCGTACCCGCAACGCGGCCATTCAAGTACACGGTCATCTTCACGGGCGCGGGCGGCTTGGGTGCGCCTTGCGCTAGTCCGAGAAGCAGGATCAAGGGTAAGGGATTCACATCAACCTCTGGGCGGCTTGGACGCCGGTTTCGAACGCAAACTCGACACGCCCGCCGAGCAGACTATCACCCGCGATCAGCAGGCGCCCGTCGTTGCTGTTCACCTTTTCGAACAGCGACAGGCTCTCGGGCAGACTGTAGCGCCATCGTTTAACATCGGAAACGACCGGAGCCCCCCACGTGCTGCCGTAGATCCGCTCGATATAGTCGCACGTGTCGATTACGATTTGGGCATCGTCCAAGTCGTAGTTCTGACGGCTGTAGGCAGGGCTGAGTTGCGCCACAAACGCGGTGTGGCCCGCCGGGGCCCGATCGGTGCACTTCGCCGACTCCACGCTCAGCCACGTTAGGGGGTGGCGTTGCTCTGGCTCGATCAGGGCGTGGTAGTTGGTCTCAAGCGGTTGAGCGAATCCAAGCAGCACAGAGAGGCACGGACGGTAGGTCACGCTGTGGATGGGTCGGCTCTCTCCCGAGGCTTCGAGAAGGGCACTCGCTTGGGGCGCGGGCGGCGTCAAGATCAACGCGTCGAAACTCTCGCCATTCAGATCAAAACCCGAATCGTGGCGCTGGAACCTCGCAACCAGAGACTCGAATCGAATGTCCAATCCCTCAGCGAGCATCTTCGGCAGACGCGTGTTTCCGCCCCGATAGCAGTACCGCTCGATGCGGTTCTTGTGCGAGTCTCCGGGGCTGACGCGCGCGCCAACCAGCGTGTGGATGGGCTTCTCAATTTTCACCAAGTCGTCGTTGGATAGACGCTCGAACATCCACTTTTCGAGGCTTCTTCCCCGCGGCGCAATACTCGTGACCCCGGTGTCAAAGGTGTAGTCGCCGACGCGCCGCGTCGCGCACCTTCCGCCGACCGCCGTGGACTTTTCAAACAGGGTCACCGAATGTCCAGCTTCGTGGAGCGTGCGACCCGCGGCCAGGCCGCTGATGCCGGCCCCGACGATCCCGACTCTCAATGCGCCACCCGCTGGAGGTCTTCCTTCACCATTTCCGCGCAGACGAGCCCGCTCGAAAGGGCACCTTCGATGCTCGAGTGCTCGATAAACTCGCCGGCAAGGTACAGCCCGTCGCGGCCCGGTGTCGCGGAGGGCAGATGGGACCGGAAATGCGCCGGTTGATCGAACTGGGCGAACGGTATTCGGTAAGCGCGCAGGAACCGCCACTCCTCGACTCCACGATGCGGCAAGAGATGCGCGGCTTCGGACTTCACCATCGCCTGTAACTCGTCGTCCGCCGCGGGGTGGTCCCCGTTGATGGTCACCGAAACGAGATGCTCGCCTTCGGGCGCGACGCGCGGGTTGACGACGCTCATGGGCACGATGAGGTTGACGAGTCCGTGGCCGGTGCGAAGAATGATCTTGGGCTCGTCGACCGGCGGCTCGGGAGCGGCATAGTAGAGGCAGATCTGCCCCCGCGGCGTGGTCGGCGTATGGAATCCGGTCAGCGACCCGGCTGCGGGCGAATCGGTGGCCACGATGACCGATGAAGCATCGAGCACCTCCCCGCTCTCCAGGACAACCCCCTTAACATGATGCTCCCCGACCAGCGACTTCACGCGAGTGTTCATCCGAAGTGAGCTGTTGGGCAATCCTGCCGCCATTTGCCTAGGAATCGCTTCGATGCCCGCCGCCGGCACGACGGTGTCACCCTCCGAGAGCATCTTCCAAACAAACGTGAACATCTGCCGCGAGACCGAAAGCGATCGGTCCATGAAGATTCCGCCGAAGAACGGGCGGGCGAATCGCTCAATGAATGCGGGTGAGAATCCGAGTTGGCGCAGGTGGCGGTACGTCGGCATATCGGGCATGCGCCAAATCTGGTTCATGGACATGCCACGGCATTCCCACGTCCAATCGACCACCCGCAGCTTGTCGGACATCGAGAGGTATTCGTCAAAGGCGGTTTTCAGCGGGTTGTCGCCATCGACGTCGTGCAGTTCGCCGTGGTCCACGATGAACGCCCCTGGCGCGAATCGGCACAAGTCCAACTGCCGGTAGTCGAGGAGTTCGCGGGCCGATGGGTACGCCGTGAACAGAACCTGAAAGCCGCGATCGAGGTGAAAGCCCTCGAACTCGTCGGTCTTGAGGCGACCTCCGGGCCGATCGTCGGCCTCGATCACCAGAAAGGGAATCCCGGCACGGTGCAGTCGACGCGCGCAAGCCAATCCCGCAAGCCCAGCGCCGACAATGATCACGGGGGAAGCCATGCGAGAGTTTTACCTTCGGGCTTGGAATCGGCGTAAGATAAGGCGTGAACTGCCCGAGATGTCAGGCGCCGGCGGCTCCGCATGCGGCATTCTGCGCGCAGTGCGGCCAGGTGTTTGGCGCACCGGCCCGGTCCTCGTTCTGGCTGGGCGCCGTGTTCGCATTCCTTGGCTTGGGTGCGATCGTTGGCATCCTCTTCGCAACCGGGACGCTTCAGCTTCGCGGAACGCAGAACACCCCCGCGATCACCCAGAGGGCGGAAGCCCCCGCACCGATTACCGCCAAGGGACCGAAGCAGATGCCCGACGACATCCGAGCCTGGCTGGAACACTTGGAACGGATCGAGCGCAAGCGCGTCGAACTGACGCAGGCTCAACTCGTGCAGGTGACGGTCATGGGAACCCAGCTTAAGGGGGTAGGTATCGCCGATGTCCTCGGCGGCATGTTCGAAGAGTCGGAGTCGACTGAATCCAAGCCCCCCGAACTCAGGAAGGCCGAGGGCACCGTCGCCGACGTACGTAAGCCCTGGGCCGACTTAGCAGACGAGTTCGGCACGCTGCCGCCTCCGCCGGGATGCCAAGAGGTCGCCATCAGCTACGATCAAGCCCTCCGCGAAACCGGTGCCACCATGGGCGATATCCTGGACGCAATGAACGGGGCAATGGAGAACCCGCAAGCGGCGATTCAGGCGCTGCAGAAGATTCGCGGCGAGCACATGGGCTCGATCGACGAGTCGGCCGGCCGAGCCGATCGGGGCGTACAAGCGATCTGCGACGCGTATGACACGCGCAAGTGGTTCACGATCCAACGCGACATCGGCGGCGGAATGCCCACGCTGACCGTTCCGGGCGGGGGACTCGGACCTTGACGCCCGAACTCCGGGCAAAAGCCGAGGTCCTCCTCGACGAACTCATGACCCGCCACCCGATCGGGCCGCGGCCCTTGTTGCGCTGGAAGGCGATGCGGGTGAGCGCGGGCATGGCGTACTACCGCGAGTGGGCGATTGGCCTCAGCACCCGACTCATCACTTCGGAAGAGCGGCTCGAACTGACGCTCAAGCATGAATACGCCCACCTCATGGCGGTGGCTCGGCACGGGCGGAAGGGAGCTGGCCACAGCCTGCCCTGGCAGCAAGCGATGCTGGAACTCGGACTAGATCCGAAGGTGCGGCACGACTTCCCCGTTGAGCGTAACCAACCGCGGACGGCAGTGATGTACCAGTGCGATCGGTGCGGCGAGGAGTTCCAGCGAAGTCGGAAGTTCCCGCGCGGACGGCAGTATCGGCACGTTGGGTGCGGTGGAGTAGTGAAGTTCACCGCCCGGATCGTCCCGACGGCGAAACGCGGGCGAGACGTGGCCTAGTCACGCACTCAAGACCTCGGGGCCTCACAGCGACTCCGACTATGCCATGTTACTGCTGCGGACTGAACGCGGGGCCGCGGTAGTTGCCGCTCTCACCCGTGATGTTCTTGGGCTGCGCATCGGGCTGGGAGTCCAGGACGAACAGCGTCCGCCGTGTCGTGCCTTCCGCGATGTACGTCACCTGCTTACCGTCGGGCGACCACTCCGCCTCGACCGAAGGCGTGTTCAGCAGCGTCATCACCCCTTCGCTTCCGCCGCCGGTCTTGAAAGGCATGACGACCAGATTCTTGTTGTCCATGATCCCCGAGCCACGGTACGGCCCGACTGAGACCATCACCAACTGGCCGTCTGGCGACAAGCGCGGATGGCCGAACGCAAACTTGTCATCCATCGCGACCGCCACTGGAGGCTTTGCCGCAGGTTCTCCCGGCGTGTAAATGCCGATCATATGCCGGAACGGATTCTTGGTCTTGCCGTTCTCGATGAACTCCGGTGGAATCTGTCGCGGATCGGGCCACTGGAACCCCTGCTGGGTAAACGCAACGTCACCGCTTACCGGATCGATATCGAACTCGATCCGCTCGCCCGCCGCCACCAGAATCGGACGACTCTTGGGATCGGTGATGTCGAGATTAGGCAACGAGGAGATGTCTTGACAAATGAGGACTTCGCCGGAGAGCAAGATGCGCCGCCCCTCAAACTCCACTTCGATCTCCCGACGCATGATCGCCACGATGTACTGCTTGTCTTTCGACCACCGCGCAACCTTGAAACTCTGACCCAGCGATGCATAGAGCTGTTCAAACTGGCCGGTCGCACCGGATTCGCCTCGCCCAGTCGCATCCAAGGTTTGGGGTGGCAGAAGTTGCTTCGAAGTTCCGCCCAGCGGTTCCAGTTCGACGATCGTGCCGCCCGAAATCACGAGCGCGGTCTTGCTCGGCGTGCCGCCAGGCACGGAAAAGTCGAGGTACGACTTCGTGCGCTTGTCGATGGTTCGGCGCTCGACCGCGTTGCTCACCGGATTCCAGCGAAACACATGCGACTCGCCGTTGTCGCGGTCACTGATGAAGTAAACGCGTTGGCCATCGGGACTCCAAACCGGCGGCTGGTCCACGGCGCCCTCGACGTAACCCGGGCTCTTGATCACCTTCCCCGAGGGGTCGATCAACACGGCTTGGTAGCCGTCCTCGGTCTGCACCGCCGCCGAGATGTAGCCTTTGGAGACAAAATCGCCGGGGTCGGAGGTTCGCGTCTGCGAGACAAACCGGGTGTAGACGAGCACCAGACCGAGTAGGGTCGCGATCGCGATCAGATAGCGAAGTCCTCGCTGGCGGTTGATTTTGGCGACGGGCTTACTCATGAGCTGACTCTATTGTGGCGCGAAAGGCGCATTTCGTAGGAACTCCCCAACGCGAGGCGCGGTTCCCACGTTTAGTAGAGGTAGGAATGAAATCGATCGCCCGTTCGATTCCGGCAACCTGGAGCTCGGCGCCCTCAGGCTCCGAGCGGCAGTTGCTAGCGGCAGCCAAGGCTGGCGATCGCGGCGCGTTTGATGTGCTCGTCAGCATGCACAGCGACCCGCTGAGACGGTTTGTCTCCCGCCGAGTTCCGCCGAGCGCGATCGACGACGTCATGCAAGATACATGGATCTCTGCCTGGAACCACTGCGCCAAATACGTCGAACGCGCCCGGTTCCGCACGTGGCTGATGTCGATCGCTTTGAACAAGTGCCACGATTGGCACCGACAAGACCGCCCGGCCATCACGCAGACCGAAATCGAAGATACCGGCATCTCGTTCAGCCAGCTCGACCTTGCCGCAGACCTCGAGAAAGCCCTGAGCGCGCTTTGCCCGGGCGACCGAGAACTCATCGACCTCTACTACTTCGAGCGCATGAGCATGCCTGAGATCGCCCGGCTGCTTGGGCGCAATCTGAACACCCTGAAGTATCAGTTCTATCGTGCCCACCGCGTGCTTGCCGAGCACTTGGAGGATCCCAGTTGAGCTGCCCCATCGAGCGAGAAGCCGACGTCTTTCTCCTCGCGATCGGCGAACTGCCGATCGTGAGGATGCCGGGGGCGATTTGGCACTGGATCCTGTGCCCGCGATGCCGTCGCTCGACCCGAGGCATGCACCGCGCCGGGGGCCGACTCTCTCCCCGCCGGATTGCGGTTCGAGTGTGGTCGGTTCGCGTGGGAACGGTGGCCTTTGCCGCCGTGACGGCCAGCGGCCTGTGGGTGCTCAGCCGAGAGGCGGTCGATGCCGCCATGACCGCGATGGAGCGACCCAAGGTCAAGAGCGCAAGCTACGAATTCGGCGAGCCGGTCAAGGGTCAGCCGATGCGCCCCGACTAGCGGTATCGTAGACATATGTTAACCGACACGTTCGTGCACGTGGCCGGTGTCGGACTCGCGACCGAACGCTCACTCTGGGAGCAAGGATGCCCAAACTGGGATGCCTGGCTAGCCGAACCCGAACGCTTCGACGCCGATCCGGCAAGCCGGGCGACGGTCACCCGAGAACTCGAGAAGTCTCGACGCGCATTGACGTTCGGTGAACATCAGTTTTTCGCCCGCAAGCTTCGGCAACGCCATGCTTGGCGAGCCCTGGGAGCATTTCCGGACCGCACCGTTTACCTGGATATCGAGACGGACGGACGCACGGGGGGCGAGGCAATCACCACCGTCGGCCTCTACGATGGCACGACGTTTCGATGCCTCGTCCGCGGCGAGGACCTCCATGAGTTTCCGGACGTGATCAGCCACTACGGGGTCATCGTCACCTTTTTTGGGGCGGGCTTCGACATCCCCCTGCTCCAACGAAAGTTCCCCCACGCTCCGCTCGACCAGATCCACATCGACCTGTGTCCGCTGATGCGGGATCTCGGTTACCGAGGCGGTCTCAAGAAGATCGAGGAGGACTTGGGCATCGAGCGTTCGCCGGAGACAAAGGGACTCTCAGGGCGAGATGCCATCTGGCTCTGGCGCGACCATGAGCGTGGCCGCAGCGGGGCACTGGAGCGGCTGGTCGCCTACAACCGCGAAGACGTTGTGAATCTGGAGACGCTCGCGACGGTCGCGCAAACGAGACTGGCGGAGGCAACACGGCGAGGCACGCTGATAGAACTCAAGCGGCCGCGCCGACGCGCTCCACGCATCTACGCAAGCTGAGAAGCGTACTATCGCCGTGTTATAGTGGTCCATGAACTGGTGGCGCAAGTTAACAGGTCGGGCGAAACCGACCGATCCCATCTTCGGTGAGCACATCGGATGGACGGTCCTCGGCTCTCTCCCCGTGCGGAGCGGTCGCATATGGGTTGGCGATGCCGCTTTCGCCCCCAATGAGGCCGATGGCGAAGTCGTCGAGTTAGCGCCGGGCGAGTACGAGGGACGGGTTCGGTGGCTTCGCTTTGGGCACGATGAACGGGCGGCGAATCTCATCCTCGTACCGCCGGGGGCCGAGTTCACTCGCGGTGACCAACTCGGAACCACGTGGGCAGACACCGCCACCCAAGGGGTCTGCGACTTCGACCTCCTTCAGGCGGCGATCACCGACGAAGAGGAGTACCGCGAAGCCTACGAACTCCAAGTAGAGGTCAAAGGGTCCGAGCGATTTGTGTTGGGTGACGCGGTCCTCTTGGTAACTTCCTCGGGCTTCGGCGACGGCTCGTTCAAGCTGTTTGAGTTGGTTCACGAGGGGCGGCGAGTGGGCATCGAGGTCGAGATGATCGGCCCCGACGAGCCCTATCCTTTCGGCTAGACTCCGTCGCCCGTATCGGGTAGCTTGAGCGCCATGAAATCCCGCCGTGACCTTGGTCGCTGTTCGGAACCCATTGGGCCCGGCGGCCCGTATCTTGGCCCGATGAAACGTGCCCTGCTTGCCCTCACCCTGTTGCCGACGCTCGCCATAGCGGACGAAGTCGACGACCTCATCCGAGCCGAGATGAAGGCGCGCCAGATTCCTGGGGCCAGCGTACTCGTCACCAAAGACGACAAGGTCATCAAGCGCAGCGTTTACGGCAAAGCCAATGTCGAACTCGACGTGGATATGACCACCGACAGCGTGTTCGAGTCGGGATCGATCGGCAAGACCTTCACCGCGGTCGTCATCCTGCAACTCGTCGAGGAGGGCAAGCTCAGCCTCGACGATCCGCTGTCGAAGCACTTTGAGAAGGCGCCCCCAACGTGGAGCGCGATCACGCTCCGTCACATGCTCGGCCACACGACTGGGCTCAAAGACTACGCCCTGGTTCCCGGCCTCGGACTCGCCGACCGATGGACGCGAGACGAGTGGATCGAAGGCATGGTCAAGCTACCGCTCGACTTCCCCACTGGGGCCGCCTTCGCTTACAGCAACAGCAACTACCTCCTGCTTGGCCTGGTCGCCGAGAAGGTCGGCGGGAAGCCGATCATGGAGCTCACCAAGGAGCGCATCATCGACAAGATCGGGCTCAAGCGCTCGTTTGTCGCCGAGCCGTTGCCCATTATTCCCCACCGGGTTTCGGGCTACCTGAAGCAGGGCGGCGTGCTGTTCAACGGACTCGATATTGCCGCCGGTTACGGCGATGGGTCGCTGATCAACTCGCCGGAAGATCTCGCTGCCTTTGAAATGGCGCTTCGCGAGGGCAGACTGCTCAAGCCGGAGACCGTCACCCTCATGCAGACCGCGGGCCGCCTGCCGACCGGAAGAAAGACCGGCTACGGCTTAGGCTGGTTCATCCGCGAGACGAACAAAGTGCGCATGGTTACCCACGGCGGCAACACTGGCGGATTCGGCGCATCGCTATTCCGGGTGCCATCCGCGAACCTCACGATCGTCCTCATGACCAACATGTTCGACGTGCCCGGGGATTCGATTGCCCAGAAGATCGCCGAGGTGTACGTCCCCGATTTGCGCCCGCGCAAGCTCGCCGAGAAGCCCGATCCGAATCCGGCGCTGACCGCAAAGCTACTCGCCACGCTCCAGGCATTAGCCGCGGGAGAGGTGAAGGACGATCAGCTCGATGGGGAGTTCGCCGCGCGGCTGCGCACGCCGCGGGGCCAGATGGGACTGCGGGGCATGGTGCTGTTCGCCAAGGTGGACAAGCTGACCTACCTCGAAAGCGAGGAAAGCGAACCGGACACAATCCACCGCTACCGCGTTTCCGCCAACGGCAAGGTCTATGTGGTTGCGTTTACGGTCACCAAGGACGGTCGCGTCTACTCGGTGGGCCAGCGCGAAGAGCAGCCGTGACCAAGGTCGACTTCTCGTCCGGGGTGATCGAGGGGCCCGGCATCGTGACCGCACGTCGGATGCTGGGCGAACTGGGTGGGTTGTTCGAGGATCAGGAGGCCTTGGCGCATCTCGACCCGAACACCGTGGTGTACGAAACGTACAGCTATCCTGAGCCGGCGTCAGGGCCACCCGTCTTGCTGGCGGCGACGACGGTGCTCTATCCCGGTCGCGTCGGGCGCGAGGCGTTCATGACCCGGGGACACTTTCACGTCGATCCCACGCGCGGGGAATCGTGTTTCACCTTGCGCGGCTCGGGCCTACTGCTGTTGAGGGATCGCTCGGGAGCTGAGCAGAGAATCCAGATGACTTCAGGTTCGCTGACGATCATCGATGGCCGATTCGCGCACCGAGTCGCCAACGTGGGCGATGAGCCGCTGGTATTCCTCGTGACGTGGATGTCCGACTGTGGCCACGACTACGCCGGAGTCAGCGAGTGGCCCCGCGGGAGTTGGTCGGTCTCGCTTTAGCTCGCCCCTCGCCGGTTTTTCCGGGGGTATCATGACCCCTTGGAGTCACCATGGACTTGGTGGAAACGGAGGTCGGAGCAGGGATGCTCCCTCCGATAACTCGATGAGTTCCCCCTTTCGCGAGCCGGCCGATGAGGCTTGGATCCGCCGTTATGGCGAGTACCCTATGCCCGATTTGCCCGATTTGGGCGCGTTCCTCACTCACCGTTCGGTGCGCAAGTTCCGGCCACAGCCGATTCCCGAGCCAATCCGCGAGGGTCTGATCGGAGTCGCCCAAAGCGCGGCCACGAGCAGCAACCTGCAGTTGTGGTCGGTCGTCGAAATCGACGATCCGGAACGACGAGATCGCATCGCTGAGTTGAGCGCAGACCAAGTCCAGATTCGCACGGCAGGGTGGTTCCTAGCGTTCATCGCCGACCACCACCGTCTTCGGCAAGCGGGCTCGTCAGTCGGAGAATCCTGCGAAGGGCTCGACTACGCTGAGTATATGATCATGGCGATCGTCGATGCCGCGTTGGCCGCCGAGCGGATGGTCGCGGCGGCAGAGCACTTGGGCATCGGCTCCTGCTACATCGGCGCATTGCGGAACAATCCAGCCGAGATTCAAGAGTTACTGCAGTTGCCCACCGGCACCTTCGGCGTTTTTGGGCTCTGCCTCGGCTACCCTGCCGAGCCCATGACCGCCGCCATCAAGCCGCGACTGCTTCCAAGTGCGGTGCGGCACCGCGAGGTGTACCACCCCGACATGAGCCAAGAAGTCGCCGAGTACGACGAGCGGATGCGCGCGTTCTACGAGACTCAGCGGATGAAAGGCGATGTGACGTGGTCGTCGCGATCGGGGCGGAGAGTCGACGAGCACCACTTGGGCGGGCGCGAGGTGCTTCTGGAATACCTGCGGAACCAAGGATTCCTTCGGCGGTAAGCTGGAGCCATGGTCGACCGTATCGTCTTGGGAGTTGACGGCGCGAAAGGCTACGTCCCTGCGCTCAACCTTCTGGCTGGGCTGGGCCTGCGCGCTTCACGTATCGACGCTGTCCACGTCGTCGAGATTGGCTACGGTTTGCCCGGCTTGCCAAGTACGCATAGCATCTGGACCGCGATCCAGGCCTCAGAAGACCGCGGACGTAAGGTTCTTGAGAATGTTAAGGCCGAAGCTCGCGAAGCAGGTTTGAATATCGAGACCGCTCTCCTCCAGGGCCGCGTTGCCGGCAAGATCATCGAGTTTGCCGACGCGGTGGGGGCCGGGCTCATCGCCGTGGGCTCCGAGCGCAAAGGACGGTGGGGCTCGCTGTTCTTCGGAAGTGTGACGCGCGAACTGAGCATCAATGCCCGCGCCAGCATTTTGGTGGGAAAAGGCAACGGCGTCGACGGCCAAGTGAACCATGCGATCTTCGCCATGGACCACTCGCCGTACGCCCACGAGTGCGCGAAGCAACTCCTGAACTGGAAACCTACCAATCTCAAGCGGGTCACGTTTGTGACGGGCTACTCGACCGACGTCAGTGCGCTGGACATGGCGATGCATGACATCGGGGTCTCGTCGGATGAGATTGCCGACGCGATCGGCAAGCTGGTCGCTGAGAAGAGCGAAGTTCTCTGCAAGCTCTATCGGGAGGCGGGAATCGAGGCAGATCACGTGATCGAGCAAGGAGATCCCCGCGATGTGATCGCCGATGCAATGGAGCATACGAAGTCAGAGCTGCTAATCTTGGGCGCAAGGGGCCACTCGCTGACCGAGCGGATAACACTGGGAAGCGTGTCCATGCACTTTGTGGTGAACACGCCGTACTCAACGCTCGTGTTGAGGCGCTGAGCCCCTTTCGGAACTCCTGTCTCCGAGAGTGAAGAGCTGTCCAAGTTCGGCTCGAATCGCGAGAACATTCAAACGAGGCCCTGGGCAAGGATCAACAGACACCACGGCGGTAGACTCACCGGCGATGCCCACCGTCGAGTCAACGATCTGGATCGAGGCCCCGCTGGACCGCGTGTACGCGATCGCCAAGGACAATCAGTCCTTCCCTGAGTTCATGAAGGACGTCAAGTCCCTCACCGTCGTCGAGGAAGATGGCCCACGCGTGGTCAGCGACTACGTCGGCGTGGTGCCCCAGTTCATGCTCAAGGTTCGCTGGCGGCAAGAGGATGTCTGGGACGATGCCAACCATGTGTGCGCGTTTCGGCAGCTCCAGGGCGACTACGACAAGCTCGAAGGCACGTGGAAGTTCAAAGAAGAGAACGGCGGCACGCGCTTCGACTCCTTCCTCGAATACGAGTACAACGTGCCCACGCTCGGGCCGTTGGTCAGCAAGGTGATCTACAGCATCGTGGTGAAGAATGTCGAGAACATCCTCGCCGCGATCAAGATGCGCTCCGAGGCCTAGGTGAGCGGAGTTCGCTTCGAGCTTCTCCATGTATGCCCGCGCACCGGCGCACGCCGAGGGCGCCTTTACACCCCCCACGGCACCGTCGAGACTCCGGCATTCATGCCCGTGGGCACGCAGGCCACGGTCAAAACGATCGGCAGCGAGGACCTCGAGGCCCTCGGCTTCGCGCTGATCCTCTCCAACACCTATCACCTCGAGCTTCGCCCAAGTTCGGAGCGCATCGAACGGTTGGGAGGGCTGCACCGCTTCATGAGTTGGAAAGGGGGCATCCTTACGGACTCCGGCGGCTACCAAGTGATGTCGCTCTCAAAAATGCGCAAGATCACCGATGAGGGGGTGGCGTTCCGCTCGCACCTCGATGGCTCGGAAATGTTCCTGTCGCCGGAGCGCGCCATCCAGATCCAAGGCCGCTTGGGCGTCGACGTCTCGATGGCGCTCGACGTGTGCGCTCCCTATCCCTGCACTCGCGATGAGGCCGCGAAAGCGATGGAGCAAACCCACCGTTGGGCGCTGCGCAATCTGGCCGCGCGACGCGAGGGACAAGCGGTTTTCGGCATCGTGCAGGGGGGAGTCCACGAAGACCTTCGCACCGAATCCGCCGCCTTTCTCTCGGAGTTGCCTTTCGATGGGTATGCGATCGGTGGCGTGAGCGTGGGCGAACCCACCGAGCTGCAGTATCCGGTCGTGGCGTTTGCCGCCCCGAAGCTCCCCGTCGACAAAGCGCGCTACCTGATGGGCGTGGGCCACCCGGAGGATATCCTCCATGCGGTGCGTTGCGGGGTCGACTTGTTTGATTGCGTGCTGCCCACGCGCATGGCCCGCCACAACACGGTGTACACCTCCGGCGGGCGGGTGAACGCACTCAATCAGAAGTGGGCAGAACACGACGGCCCGTGGGATGAGCGCGACGTGTTCCCGCAGACCGAGCGGTATTCAGCAGCGTACGTGCGGCATTTGCTCAAGGCGAAGGAACCCCTCGGCGCGCGCATCGCGACGCTCCACAATCTCGCGTTCTATGCCCGGATGATGACCGACATCCGCCGCGCGATCGAGAGCGGCACGCTGTAGCTACTCCGGCAGTTAAAACCAATGAACCTTGATGCGTCGTGCCCTCGCTGAATCTGCCGAGCTGGCAAGGCCCATGCCGGTACCCGTCAACCGGCGACGACCCATCCGTCGACTCGTCGTCCCGTCACTCGGGCAGCGGCTTGTCTTTTGTCTCGGGCGCAAGCGGTAAAGCCAACAGGCCCAAGACGTACACCAACCCCGCCAACATCACGCCATGAGCCGGCGAACTCTTGTCCGCGCCGATGATCATGCCGGTGACCCAGGGTAACGGAGCCTGGGTGATCCGCGCCGTGTTGTAAGCAAAGCCGGCGCCGGTCGCCCGAATGCGCGAAGGAAACAGCTCGGGAAAGTACAGCCCGTAGATCGCGGTCAGCCCGATCGAGAGGCAAGAAATCGTCGGCGCGATCCACATCAGACTCTCGTACGTGACCTGCCCCCGGAGCGCGAAGTAGGTGACGGTTGGCGCCCCGATGAAACCGATCGCGAGCGCGGGACGACGTCCAAACCGCTTGGCGAAGTAAGGGAACAGGAACACGCCGAGCAGCGTGCCCGCGTGTTGGGCGTAGGTCACGAAGCTGGTGCGCGCGGCGACCACGGTGTCGGCCATACCCTCGCTCGCCGCTTTCACGAGGTTGGGCATCCAGTACGCAGCATTCCCTGCCCCCGCAATGCCGACTGTGCCGATGACCATCGCGAGCAGCGCGTGCTTGCGCCATTTGCCCTCGCCGAACAGCTCCTTCAATGAGCCGGCGGCGACGTGAACCTTGCGCTCGGGCTCCTTGACCACCATGCGGATGAAGATGGTGACGACCGCCGGGGCCAGACCGATGAGAAACATCCAATGCCAGGAATACTCGCGCAGACCGAGATTGGCGGTCGCGGCTAGAACCGGCCCCACCGCGGCGGCGGTCTGCAAAAACGCAGCCGCCAGCGGACGGCGTTTGTCAGGAAAAACCTCGGCAACCAGCGCGGCTCCCGCGGCCCACTCGCCGCCGATCCCAAGTCCGGTCAGGAAGCGAACGAACGCGACTTGCTCCCAGGTTTGGCAGGCGGCGGTGAGGGCGGTGAAGCAGCAGTAAAGGAGGATCGTGAGGATCATCGTGCGGCTGCGGCCCCACCGGTCAGCGAGGATGCCGAACACGAGCCCACCGATCGCCCACCCGATGATGAACACCATCTGGATGAACCCCTCGACTTGGGGACCGCGCTCGGTGTACTCCGCAGCGCCCATGAGGTCGGTGAGCATGCGGGTCTTCGCCAGGTTGAAGAGCGCGGTGTCCATGATGTCGAACACCCACCCCAGCCAGGCGACAAACAGAATGGTCCACCGCAACCGCTCAGTCATGCGCGGCATTCTACTCCGACAGCGTTCGTCGGGCCCGGGTCAGTTCGAAGCGGTGCGAAGCCCGCTTTGCCCCGCGTCTTCGGAAAGGCGATGCTCCGTCAACACCACAGCAAGCGGCGACTGAGTGCCTACCTCCCGATTCAAATCCAGTCCTCCGACTTTGGGTTCGACGCTGCGCCCTCCCATCTCGATCCCGGTGATATCCCCTCACTGCCCAGCCCCCTCTCCCCGCAAGCGAGGCAAGGGGAGTTCCGCCCAATCCGCAGATTCAGGGGGTTACGAGGCACTTGCTAGCGGAGAAACCTAAGATGCCCGCAGCCCCAAAGTGCCGCGGGCATTATGAGCAACCTACTGGCTGAACCGCTAGTGGGACTCAGGCTGGGGCAACGACTCGGTCGGCTCGCCGGACTTGGGAATCTCCAGCTCGGACGGCAGCGCGGCCTCATCCGGGAAGCGGCCGTGGATCTTGCTCGGCGGGGTCCAGCCCTGCACCGGCTCCCACGAACGGGTCATGTAGTCGCCGAACGTGATGAGCAGGAACGGGAAGAAGAAGAAGCCCAGCAGCGCATACAGCTTGATCAGCTTGGTTCCCCACTTGACGCCCATGAAGACCAACACGACCATCGTCGCTTTCACCATGGCGATCGCCAACGCGATGATGTTGTTGATCCACGAGCCCAGCGCATCGTTGCCGCCGCTCAGCATATGGCCGAAGTCGACCTTGTAGACCAAGATGGTCAAGCCCATCAGCACCGCGAGCAGGAGCATCGTCGCGAACAGCGTGCCCGGCTGCGTAATGTGGTGGTCGTCGTGACCGTGGTTAGAGTCAGTGTGCTTGCTCATTGCGGCATCAAGTAGAAGAGCGGGAAGAGGAAGATCCAGACGATGTCGACGAAGTGCCAGTAAAGGCCGATCATTTCGGTCGGGATGTAGTCCTTGACCGAGTAGGCGTCCTTCCAGATCAGATACTGGAGCGCACCGATGATGATCATGCCGATAAGCACGTGCAGGCCGTGCAGACCGGTCATGCCGAAGTACATGCTGAAGAACAGCTTAGCGATCTCCGGCGGCACGCCCGGCTCGTTCCATTGGAACGCCCAGGGAACGTGGCCGACGTGGATTTTGTGACTCCACTCGAAGACCAATTTGATGAACAGGAACGCGGCCGCACAAAGCTGCACGACGGTAAGCCAACCGAGGGTCGGCTTCTTCCGCTTCATCTGGTGGCTGTAAACCGCCATCGCCATCGCGAACGAGCTGAAGAGCAGCACGACGGTGTTGAGTCCGCCGAGCCCGATGTTCAGTTCCTTGTGAATCTCGAAGAAGTACGGCTGATACTTCATTCGATACAGGATGTAGGCGAGGAACAAGCCGCCGAAGAACATGACTTCGGTGACAAGGAACGCCCACATACCGACGATGTAGGACTCACGCTGCTGAGGCAGGTCCTCGAACTGGTGAAACACCAGATCGTCGTGATCGTGTCCGTGCGCCGCCGCCGACATTATCGCTTCACCTCATGGGCTCGGATGGGGGACTCTTCATCCCACGTGTCGTCGATGGGACCGTGGTCGAAATCGTACGCCTCATGCTCGACGATCGGGATCTGCTCGAAGTTCGTGGTGATAGGCGGCGAAGCGGTCTCCCACTCCAAGCCGCGCGCGTTCCACGGATTCGGGCCGACCTTCTTGCCGTACTTGAGCGACCAGGTCAGATAAAGAGCAGGGAGGATCAAGCCAACCGCCAGGACCGACGAGCCTAGCGTGCTCGCGATGTGATAGGGCTGGAACTCCGGCGCAAAGTAGTAGTAGTGATAGCGGCGCGGCATACCCATGTAGCCCATCACGAACTGCGGGAAGAACGTCAAGTTGAAGCCGACGAACACCAGCAGCGCGGACATCTTGCCCCAACTGTCGGGATACATGCGGCCGAACATCTTGGGCCACCAGTAGTGGAGGGCACCGAGGAACGCGACCATCGCGCCGCCAACCATCACGTAATGGAAGTGCGCAACGATGAAGTAGGTCGCGGTCAGGTGCACGTCGGTGGCCAAACACGCGAGGTACAGGCCGGTCAAGCCGCCAATCAAGAACAGCCCGAGGAAGCCCAGCGCGTAGACCATCGGTGTCTGGAGCCGAACCTGACCCTTATAGATGGTCGCGGTCCAGTTGAAGACCTTGATCGCGGACGGCACCGCCAAGATGAAGGACAGCAGCGAGAAGACGACGCCTTGGTACATCGACTGGCCGGCTACGAACATGTGGTGTCCCCACACGAGGAAGCCCAGCAGCGCGATCGCCAGCGAGGAGTAGGCGATCATGTGGTAGCCGAACGTGCGCTTCTGCGAGAAGTTCGAGATCAACTCGGAGATGACGCCCATGCCCGGCAGCACCATGATGTAGACCGCAGGGTGCGAGTAGAACCAGAACATGTGCTGGAAGAGCACCGGATCGCCGCCGTTCGCCGGGTTGAAGACTCCGATGTCGAACATGCGCTCCATCACGACCAGCAGCAGGGTGATCGCAACCACCGGCGTGCCGAGAATGATAATGATGCTCGTCGCGTAGTGCGCCCAAACGAAGAGCGGAAGCCGATCCCACGTCATGCCCGGCGCTCGCATCTTGTGGATGGTCACGATGAAGTTCAGGCCCGTCGCGATCGACGAGAAGCCCATGATGAACAGGCCGATCAGACAGAGCGTGACCTGCGAGGTCGTCAACGACGAGTACGGCGTGTAGAACGTCCAGCCTGACTCGACGCCACCCATCAGGAATGACATGAGCACGAGCACGCCGGCGATCATGTACATGTACCAACTCGCCAGGTTCAACCTAGGAAAGGCGAGGTCGCGGGCGCCGATCATGATCGGTATCAAGAAGTTTCCGAAGATCGCCGGGATCGACGGAATCAAGAAGAAGAAGATCATGATGATCCCGTGAGCCGAGAACATCTTGTTGTAGGTCTCGCTCTCCATCATCAGGCCGTTCGGCGACATCAGTTCGATGCGAACCAACGACGCGGCGATACTGCCGAGGAAGAAGAAGAACGTGACGCTGATCAGATACAGCACCGCGATCCGTTTGTGATCGCCGGTGAGCAGCCACGATCTCAGCGTGTGGCTGACATTCAGGTAGTTGACCGAACTCGATTCGGGTTCGGGTGCCTGAACAGCTTCTCCGGGGGTGACAACGGTGGCGCTCATGGGTTCATGCCTTCATTCGGGGTCGGGGCCACTGACGCGCTCTTGCCCGTCAGCGACTTGATGTACTCAAGCAGTTCGCGGATCTGCTCTTCAGTGAGCTGACCCTTATAGTCTTGCGGCATCGTGTTCTCGTAGCCGTTCACGATCTTCGCTTCAGGCCGGATAATGGCCTCTCGGAGATAATCATCGTCCGCGGCAACAAGCTCGCCGGTCTTCAGCTTGCGCTTGGCCCCGGCGATGCCATGGAGCGACGGTCCGCGGACGTTGTCGTTCAGTTCATGGCAACCAAGGCAGTTCAGCTTCGTGTACAGTTCCTTGCCTCGCTCCACCAAGCTGGTGGGTGCGCCCGGCTTCTTCTTGTCGCCGCCTCGGGCGAGGAACTGCGCGTATTCGTCCGGCTTGACCACGTACACGTAGCCGCCCATCTCGGAGTGCTGGGTGCCGCAGTACATGTTGCAGAACAGCGGGTACTTGCCTTCCTTCGTCGGCTCGAACCACAGCGTGGTGTAGCGGCCAGGGATGACCTGATACTGTGCGCGGAAGGCCGGAATGTACACCGCGTGGATGACGTCTTGCGAGATCATCGTGAGCTTGACCTTCTTGCCCAGCGGCACGTGAATCTCATTGTTCTCGCGCACGCCGTTCGGATGTTGGACATGCCACATCCACTGCTTGCCGATGACAAAGATCTCGATCGCGTCCTTGGGCATCGTGCGCATCTCGATGAAGACCTGCGCACCCCAAGCGAAGATTCCGAGGCCGAGAACCAGCGGCGGAATGGACCAGGCCAGCTCGATCTTGTGGCTATCGTGAACGATGTTCGAGCGATCAGCCTTGGAGCCCTTGCGATACTTGACCGCAAAGTAGAGCACCAGCGCAAACACGACGATCGTAAAGAACGCCGTCAGCGCGGAGATCACGTAGAACAGAGCGTCCACCTTCGGAGCGAAGGTCGAGGCCTGCGGTGGGGCGATATCGTAGTTCATTCCAGCATCACTCGACTTAGGCCTCCCGCCCGGTCGAATCCTCCTTCCCTTGCGAAATCTCTTTCAGTCGGATGTTCAGCCCATCCTGGCGGCTCCTGCTGTAGCGGCGGTTCATCACCAAAATGGAGCTGATCAAGGCGATGATCGTAGCGGCACCCGTCAGCTGCAGGGCTCGCCACACGTGCAACCGGGTCTTGCCGGTTAGCGGGTCGTACTGGAAACAGCCCATGAGGAACGTTCGTTGCTCCATCGGGCCGATCGCGTTGGCCCGTGCGGCCACCAGCGAGTCGCGGAAGAGCACCGACGAGTACTCGGTGCCCAAGAAGTAGCGCGAGGCTCG
This sequence comes from Fimbriimonadaceae bacterium, assembly GCA_024710805.1. Classification (GTDB taxonomy): domain Bacteria; phylum Armatimonadota; class Fimbriimonadia; order Fimbriimonadales; family Fimbriimonadaceae; genus JANJUB01. Next base: position 23,206 of record JANJUB010000131.1, read on the forward strand.
ACCCTCGGGAGTGAGTACAACCAAGCCGGTCGGGTGAACGATCTGGTCCTTCTCCGGGTTGTAGTAGTACTTGAAGCCCACCGAGTCGGCAATCTTGCGAACCTGATCCTCGTCGCCGGTCATGAAGTGCCAGCCCGCCTCACTGCCGCGGCGGTTGTAGAGGGACAGATACTGATTCTTCTTTGCGAGGGCCAACTCCGGCGTTTCGCGCGGGTGGATGCTGACGGTGACGACGTCGTACGACTTGCCGATGTCATCGACCCGGAGCGCGCGGAAGATCTTCATCGCACCCTCGAACTCGAGCAGGCACGTGCCCTTGCACTGGTAGAAGACGAGCATCAGGGCGACGGGCCGCTCGCCGAAGAGGCTGCCAAAGGTGACTTCCTTCCCCTCTTCATTGCGCAACATGGCGTCCATCGGCACCTGGGCACCGAGTTTCTGGTCGAACGCCATCTCCTTATTGAGGTTCGGGCCCTGGTCACGCTTCAGAATCGTGCCAAACCACACGGTCAGCCCGAGAGCTGCCGCCGTACCCAATCCCCACCAAGCGCGCGTCGAGAGTGTCATCGTCCGCTTCGCGCAGCCTCCTCGGCGAGGGCCTGGTCAATCGGAATGTGGCGGCGGCCGGTCTGCGAGTCGACCCCTTCCGTCGTCATCCGCTCATGCTCTCGGCGTCGCAGGTTGACGGTATCGGTGTGATTGGTCGAGCTGTCCTGGAGGGCCGGGTTCGGCTCGACGGGCAGTGTTCGCAGTTCGTAGTGCTCAGCGGCTTTGGGGCCAACCGAGTTCTTGTCAATAAACCGCATGATCGGCGGCGTGGCGATGATGCCAAACACCGCCATTACGACCAGTCCAATCAGGCCGATACGGATGTCCCGCATCGGCAAATCCGACTGCTCGTAACCCTTCGATGCGTCGATTTCGACGTGTCGCTTAGTGTGCATGCTCCACCTCCAGAAGGCGCGTGTCGTGCTTGGGCAGGACGGCGGCCTGTGCGATCTGGCTTCCGAGAACCGCCAGCCAAACTCCGCCCAAGGCGAACCAGGCAACGTAATCTTGCCAGTGGCCCAGCGAGTCGAGCAAGCGGCCACCGCGCATCGACGGCATGATCGTCCAGTACATGTCGCCGAAGCGCATCACGAAAATGAGAACCGCGACGATCAGCAGGTTGCGGGCAACCCGCTTCGTTCGCGGGGCCAAGAGCGCGGTGAACGGTACGAAGAACTGGAACAGGATGTTGGACGTGATCAGAATCGTCCAGCCCGCATCATTCCGCTTCAAGTAGTAAGGGATTTCTTCCTGAAGGTTGCCCGACCACGTGATGAGGAACTGGCTGAGCGTCATGTACTGCCACAGCATCGTCAGGGCGAACAGCATGTTGCCCAGGTCCTTGGTCAGCTGGGGAGTGATGATCGAAGCGAACGGCTCCTTGTGGCGATTCGCCAGCAGGATGATCACGCAGAGCGAAAGCGCGGTAAGGCCGCATCCGACTGCGGTCAGCATCGGCAGAATCGACGAGTACCAGGCGAGCTCCAGCGACATGATCCAGTCGGTCACCGCGAAGGTCATCGTCACGAAGAAGATAACCAGGCCGACCGCACCCACCGACTGCCGGCGCACTCCCAGCGAAGGATCGAGCGTCTCATCTTGCTTCAGCGAGGAGCGTCGCAGAACGCTGGCCATGAGGATCCAGATCAAGAAGTAAAGCACCTGCCGGCCGATGAAGAACGGCTGGTTCAAATACCACGATTTGGCGTGCACGATATGGTCGTGCATGTTCTCGCCCGCCATCCAAGGGAAGACTTCGGGCATGAACAGCAGGATGGGCACCATCAGAATGGCGCTCACGCCCAGGGCCACCACGCCGCCGCCCGCCTCCAGCATCCTCAGGACCGAGAGGCCCCAGGAACCGCGGATGGTGTGGTGGAGAATCGTCAGGCCGAGACAGCCGAGGACGAGGAGGGTCCAGAACACCCAGCCGAACAGATAGGCCTGCATCGTCGCGGTGCGATCGGTGGCGAAACCGACACCGAGGGCGATCAGCCCGAAGAGTGCGGCAAATCCTCCGATCGCGGAGAACTTCGAAAAGGCCACGTTATCGCGTTGCATTGATCTCCTCGCTCGCGGCGGCATTGCCGGCGTTCTGGCTTCGCTGGAGAACGCGGATATACGCCGCGATCGCCCAGCGATCTTCGACCGGAACGCGCGACGACACGCTGTACATCACTCCGTATCCGTTCGTCATGACATCGAAGAAGTGACCCACGGGCATCTGGCGCAGCCGATCCGTGTGGTAGTTGCCCACCGGGCGTTTCAGCGACAGACCACGGCTGGCGATCATGCCCTTGCCGTCGCCAATCTGGCCGTGGCACGGGCTGCAGAACACGGTGTAGCGCTCCTTGCCGCGCATCAGCAGGTCCTTGTAGGACTCAAGCTTGAGTTCGGTCATTGCCCGGTCGGCCGGAATAGCGGCGATCAGCTTTCCGTCCGCGCTGCGGCCGGTGAAGTAGATCGGATCGTCCATTTGCTGTCCGCGAGCGACGGTGCCTTTGACCTTGGGCCGAGACACCATGCCGTCCTCGAAGAACTCGCTAGCGTGCTGCGGCTTGGACTTTGGCTGTACCCACATATCCGTGTGACAACCCGCCAACACGGTCGTGACGCCAAGCATCAGCGGAAGGGCAATCTTAATCGTCGAGCGGCGCATTACCAGTCACTCTCCTCTTCTTGACCGAGCACGGTCACCTGGACCGCGCCCGTGCCTTCCAGCGTGGATCGGGTTTCGTCAGCCGCATACCGCGGATCCTTGGCCTCGATCAGCAGGAAGAACCGATCTTGCGAAGCTCGATCGAAGTTTGGGGCATCGAAAACCGGGTGGTGCGGCTGAGGCAGCCGGTTCAGGCCGATCATGCCAAACACCGCGCCAAACGCCGCAAACAGGATGGTTGTTTCGAACGCGGGCGGCACGAAGGACGGCCAACTGAACAGCGGTCGTCCGCCAACGTTCAGAGGATAGGCATGGACCGAGACCCACCACTGAAGGGCGAGTCCGCCGAAGCCACCCATTACGCCCATGACAAAAATGATCCACGGCACTTTCGCCTCGCGGAATCCAATCGCCTCGGGCAAGCCGTGCACGGGGAACGGCGTGAACGCATCCATCCGGGTGTAACCCTGATCGAGGGCGGTGTTCGCCGCCGCGATCAGGGTCTCCGGGCTTTCGTATTCGGCGATGATGCCGAAGGGTCCAGGTTTAGTCGGGGCATGCATTAGGCTTCACCCCCCGTCACCGCAGGCTCAGCCTTATGCTCGCCTTCTTTCGTGCGGTGCAGAAGCTCACGCATTTCGAAGATCGAGATCATCGGCAGGAAGCGGATGAACAGGAACATCAGGAAGAAGAAGAGGCCGATCGTTCCGAGGAACATGCCGAAGTCCCAGATGGTCGGCACGTACATGCCCCAGCTCGACGGCAAGAAGTCTCGGTGGAGGCTCATCGGGATGATGACGAACCGCTCGAACCACATTCCCACGCTGACGAACAGCGTGACGATCCACACCCACGGCAGGTGCTGGCGATACTTCTGCTTCCACAGCGTCAGCGGCACGATGCCGTTGCACAGAATCAGCAGCCAGTACGCCCAGCCGTAGGGGCCGAACATGCGGTTCTTCATCATGAACGCTTCGTATTGGTTGCCACTATAGAAGCTGAAGAAGATCTCGGCAAGGTAGCCGTAGAAGACGATCATTCCCGTCGCCAGCATGATCTTGCACATCCAGTCGATGTGCTTCATGGTGACGAAGTCCTTCAGGTTGTACATCGCCCGCATGGGGATGAGGAAGGCAAGAACCATCGCGAAGCCGGCAAACACCGCGCCCGCGACGAAGTACGGCGGGAAGAGGGTGACGTGCCAACCCGGCAGGATCGAGACGGCGAAGTCGAACGACACGATCGAGTGAACCGACAAGACGAGCGGAGTCGAGAGGCCGCCCAGGATCAGGTAGGCCTGCTCGTACCGGTGCCAGTGCTTCGTCGAACCGCGCCAACCCAGCGAGGCGACGCCGTAGACGAACCGCGCGGTCTTGTTCTTCGCACGATCACGCAACGTTGCGAAGTCAGGAATCAGACCGATGCCCCAGAAGAGCAACGAGACCGTGAAGTAGGTCGAGACCGCAAAGACGTCCCAGACCAGTGGCGATCGGAAGTTCGGCCACATCGCCAGCCAGTTCGGATACGGGAACAACCAATAAGCCGCCCAAGGGCGACCCGTATGGAGGAGCGGGAACAAACCTGCGCACATAACCGCGAAGATCGTCATCGCCTCCGCAAACCGGTTGATCGACATACGCCACTTCTGGCGCATCAGCAGGAGAATCGCGGAGATCAGGGTTCCGGCGTGACCGATACCGATCCACCAGACAAAGTTGATGATGTCGAAGCCCCAGGCCGATGGCTGGTTGTTACCCCAGATACCGATGCCTTGGTAGAGCAACCAACCAATGGACAGCATCAGCACCGACACGAGCAAGAACCCCATGGTGATGAAGAGGAACCACTGCTTGCCTTTCGCGTGCGAGGGCGAGAAGTTGTCCTGATTCAGCACCACCGAGCCGATACGATCGGTGATCGTATCGTAGTTGTGCTGCCCCTCGATCAGGACATCATCAACGGGTCTCAGCTTTGGGTCTGCCATCTTATGCGGTCTCCAATGCGGGGTGCGGGTTTCGAACCCGGCCCAGATAGGTCGTTCGCGGTCGCGTATTCAACTCGGTGAGCAGGCCGTAGTTCCGGCCGTTGGCCCGAGCGCGGGTAACCGCACTTGCCGGGTCAGCGAGGTTGCCAAATGTGATCGCCTGCGTCGGACACGCTTGCTGACATGCGGTCACGATCTCGCCGTCCTTGATCTCGCGCTTCTCCTTCTTGGCCACAATCCTGGCCTCGTTGATGCGCTGGACGCAGTAGGTGCACTTCTCCATGACACCTCGGCTCCGAACCGTGACGTCCGGGTTGTGCAGCAACCTGAGGAGCTTGATATCTTGCTCGTTCTGGAAGTTGCGCTGGCCGTAGTCCTTGCCAGGAATTTGATCGCGGCTTCCGAACTGATAGTTGTAGTAGTTGAACCGGCGCACCTTGTAGGGACAGTTGTTCGAGCAGTAGCGGGTGCCGACACAGCGGTTGTAAACCATCTGGTTCAAACCTTCGTGGCTGTGCACCGTGGCCGCAACCGGACAGACCGGCTCACAGGGCGCCGTTTCGCAGTGCATACACATGATCGGCTGGAAGACCGTCATGGTCGAGTTCGGATCAAGAACGTCCTGGGCGGCTTTCGGGCTGATCGAACCCGATTGCGCAGGGCTCTCCCAAGGCGATCCGGCACCCGTGCCAACGTCGCGCATCTTGCCTGCGTCCTTAACCCGGTAGTAGCGGTCGACGCGGATCCAGTGCATCTCGCGGCCCCGGCTAACCTCACCCTTGCCGACGGTCGGAATGTTGTTTTCTGACTGGCAAGCACTGACGCAGGCATTGCAGCCCACGCAGAGGTTCAGGTCGATGACCATGCCGTATTGCGGATAGCCGTACTTCTCCCACTCCTTGGTGAGGTTGTACAGCGTGACATCTTCGAAATGGTGAAGGTTCTCGGGCTCCAGCGAGTTGTCCTTCATAAAGTCGGCGACCGTACCCTCGCGGATAATGTCGCGGCCCTCCATCGAGTGGTGGAGTTGAGCGGTGGCGAGCGGCGTCTTGCCCTTCACCTTTTCGACTTGCACGACGGCAAAGTCGGGGTGCCGCGTCGAGCGAAGCTTCATGAAGTCGAAGCCCACACCCCCGAGAACCTTGCCCGTCTCGGTGCGGCCGCCGCCCATGTGCAGCGTGATGACGTTGTCCGGATGGCCCGGTTGAACGAAGACCGGCGCTTCCACGGTCACCCCGTTCGCGGTGACCTGAACGTGATCCTCGAACTGAACCCCGAGTTGCTCGGCAGTGGCCGGACTGATGAGCACCGGGTTGTCCCAAGTCATCTTGGTCAACGGCTTCGGAAGCTCCTGCATCCAACCGTTGTTCGCGTACGAGCCGTCCCAGATGGTCGGATCGGGCAGGAACACAGCGTAGGTGCCGCTCGCGGCCTTGGGACTGACGTCCAACCCGGCGAGGGAGGCCGCCACTTCCTTCGGCTGGGCTTGCGTGCCCTTGATGAAACCATCATGGAGAGCCTGCTCCCAGGTAATCCGGTCCGGAAGAACCGACTTCCACGTTTCGCGAACGATCTCCTCCGAAGGACGCGTATCCTTCATCATCAGCGCGAGTACTTCGAGCAAAGACTTACCCTTGTGAAGAGGCTCGATCAGCGGCTGCTGCAGCGTAATCGTGCCATCCAGCGTCGGCAGGTCGCCCCACGTCTCCAAGAAGTTCGCCTCAGGAAGGACCCACTGGCAAAGCTTGGATGTCTCGTTTGCCGAGTCTCCCAGGTAGATCGAGGTGGGAACCGCGGGCAAGAAGTCACCGAACTTCAAGTCCCCAGGCGCCGAGTAGACCGGATTGCCGCCCGCAATCATCAGCGTGCGGACCTTGCCTCCGGACAACGCCTGCGCGAGCTCCGCCAACGAGTCCAGCTTCATGACTGGAGCGCGTTCGGCGAGCGGATAGTAGTCCACCGGGGCTCCGATCTTCTTATTGATCGCGTGGGCGATCGCGTGAACTTCCGCGGACTGGTGCGCGCCAACGTAGACCAAGCCACCTCGCGACAGATCTTGCGCCAATGCATCGATCCACTTCGAAGTGACTCCACCGGGCAGATCGACATTCGCGACCATCACGCCGAGCTTTGCCGCGACCGCCGCGGCAACTTGAAGCACTTCGGCCGGTGAGATCGCCACCCGGTGATCAGCAAATGCGCCGGTCAAGGTCGGCGAACTCTCGACGGCCCAGAGCCGACTCATGCCCTGTCCCGGAGTTCGCGTCGATGCGAAGTCACGAGCGTAGGCGACCGTGTGCGGGTTCGTCGCCATGAAGCAACCGTCAAGCGAAAGCACGGCGCGTGCTTCAGCGAACCGGTAGATCGGCTGGACCGACTCCCCAAAAGCCATGCGCGTGCCCGACATCTCGTGGTCGTTGTTCACGACCTCGTATTGGTGCCACTTCGCATTCGGGTAGGACTTGAGGAACCGCTGAATCTGCCCGAAGAGCGTCGGCGACGTCACGGCTCCCGTAAGAAGATGGAAACCGGCACCACCGGTCGGCTTCATATCTTCGAGCATCTTGCGCGACATGCCGAAGAAGGAATCCCAGGTGTTGATGAGCCCCTTTTGGCTGACATCTCCGAGCCGATCCGGGTCGTACATGTTCAGGATCGCGGCCTGGACAAAACAATCCGACAGCCCACGGCTTGCCGGGTGATCCGGATTACCGTCAAGCTTGGTCGGGCGACCTTCGTGGCTTTCGACGATGACCGGGAATCCGTAACCGCCGAAGGGCATCGCGGTCGCATAGTGCAACGCGGTGCCGGGCGGGCGATTCTCGGGATCGCGGACGAAGGGAATGACCTTCTCCTGTGGAAGATTGCGACAACCGGCCAAACCCGCGAGCGCCATGGAGGCACCCATGAGTTTCAAAACCGAGCGGCGATCGACCTCAGGAATCGAACGGCGATGAGGAAACTCATCATCGAGCCACTCCTTGAACTCGTCGGTCTCCGCCAGTTGCTCCAACCCCTTCCAATAGGCAGAGCCCGACTTGCCACCCAGCTTCTGCCGGATCGCGGACATATCTAAACGCTTCCCTTCCGTCCCCAACTTGTTCCTACCTGTGGCAAATCCAGCAGTCTTCCAACTGCTTCTTCTTCAGCCGATAAAACTTCTCGAGCTGTTCTTCGGTGAGCATCTCGTCATTCTTGCGGGCACCCATGCCTCCCCGCTCGATGTCCTTCTCCCTCGCCGTCAGCGGGTCCCCGGCCTGAATCTTCCGGTAGAGGTCAAAAACCTGCTCCCGCGGAGTCATGTCGGTGTTGGCCGGATCTGCGTAGATGAACTTCTCCGGCTCGCGGTGGCACTCCAAGCACCAAGCCATCGCGAATGGCTTGCCCTTAAACGTGATGTGCATCTCCTGCACCGGGCCGTGGCACTGGTTACAAGCGATACCGCGGTCGATATGGACACTGTGGTTGAAATAGACGAACTCAGGAACCTTGTTGACGAGGTTCCACCCCTTGTCCCCGTTTCTAAACTTGATCGGCTCACCGGTCTCGAACGACGTGCGCACGGGCTCAAGGAGCGGGCTGTTCGTCCAGATCTGGCTGTGGCACGACATGCAGGTCTCGGTCGGCGGAATGCCCGCCGTCCCAGACTCTTCGACCGAAGGATGACAGTACCGACAATCAATGCCAAGTTCGCGCACATGGTGTTTGTGGCTGAACGGCACTGGCTGGTCCAGAGGAACGCCCTGTTTCGTGTTGTAGGACGACCGACTGATCGTCGAGCCCGCGTAAAACAGGATGAATGGCGCGAGTCCGAGCAACATGAGACTGCCCCTCGCCGCCGAGTTTGCACTTGGTTTGAATAATTGAGCCATTTAGGTGCGCCCTATGCCCCCGATGAGATTCCTATGCCCCGAGTCGGAAAAAAGACTACCATGATGATGCGTTGCCTGTCTTGACGCTGGTGACGGACTTTTCGGGATCGAACAATCAATTGCGAAGACGAGGAACAGCACCGCCAGGTAGATCATCGAGAACTTGTATAGCCGAAACGCGTGCGGGCGATCAGTCTGACGGAACAGCTGGACGCTCATGATCAGCAACACGACGTTCAGGACGATGGCGGTGACCAGATAAGTTTGCGCCGCGCGAGGACCATCCTGAGAAGGAACTAAAACGGGAAGCACCGACACGATCGCGGTCACCACCGCGTACAGCACGATTTGCACGGCCGTCGCCCGTTCGCCATGAACCACTGGCAGCATCGGCACCTTGGCTTGCGCATAGTCATCCTTGATCATCAGAGCGAGTGCCCAAAAGTGCACCGGCGTCCAAACGAAGATGATCGCGAAGAGAATCCAGGCGATGGGGCTGAGTTCGTTGGTGTAAGCCGTCCACCCAACGAGCGGCGGAAATGCCCCCGCCGCCCCTCCGATGACGATGTTGTGCCATGTTCGCCGCTTCAGGAGCAACGTGTACACCACCACATAGAAGGCGAGTCCGGCCAAGGCGAGCATCGCCGCCATCAGGTTCGCCCCAATCCAAAGGATCGCAAACGACAGAACCGCCAGGGCAAAGGCAAAGAAAAGCGCGTGGGTCGAGGGAATCGCTTGAGTCACCGTCGGACGCTTCGCGGTCCGCTTCATCGAACGGTCGATATCGCGGTCGATGACCATGTTGATCGCATTGGCCGATCCCGCCGCCATATAGCCACCGATCATGCAGGCGAAAAAGAGCGTGCCCCCCGGCCATCCGCCCGCCGCGGCGAACAGCGCCGTCATCGTCGTGAAGAGCAGCAGGCTGATCACCCGCGGCTTGGTGAGCACAAGGTACGCGCCGACCTTGGCCCGCCAACCATCGAGCGCCGGGATAGGCTCATCGGTTTCGTGAGCCGCCTCCACTCGTTCGATGCTTGGGGACAGGGCGAAGATCCCTAGGGCCACCAGCGAAATGAAGTTGATGTCCGCCATGACCAGATGGAACATCTGCATGGGAATCGGGGCCTTGAAGAAGATGTTCAGCAGCCCAACCGCGATCTGGAAAGCATAGAGGCCGACGACCCACTGAGCGGCCTTGCGCACCTGCGGGCTCGGGCGCAAGTGCGAGATGAGTCCGCTGATGAACAGCAGGTAAACGCCGATCGTCACGCCCAGCAAGGGGTGCAGGGGCTGCAGGCGCACCATCCAGTGGGTCGCGGGGTTCAGCGAGGCGGCGATGACGTTGTCGACCGGCTTAAGCTGGTGGCCGAGCGCGGAAATCGCGCCGCTGACTCCGAGAAGCATCAGACCCAGAAAGCCGACCGCGAGGAGCATCAACACCGAACTCTGCCCACGGTACTTGGGAGTCTCGTAACCGCTTGCCATCAGTGCCGTGAACGCAATCGCCCCGACCAAGAAGTAGGTGCTGATGACGTGAATCGCCATCACGAGGGCTCGCGCCACGGAGTCGTTGTCCGTCACCAAACCGAACTTGACGATGACCGCACCGATCAGCCCTTCGAACAGCGTGAGGCCAAGCACGGTCGCGGAAGCGCGGCGGATGGATGACCCTGGTGCGGAAAGGCGAAATGCCCACACCACCAAGATGATCGCGAGCAGCCCACACAGCGAAGTGGAAATGCGATGAGAGAGCTCGACCATGCGGCCGACGTCGCCCATGAGCGGAGTGTGATCGCCGTCGCAAAGCGGCCAATGGCTTCCACAGCCATCACCGGAGCGGGATGCTCGAACAAACACTCCCCATGCAACCACGATCAGGTTGTAGAGCAGCGTGAGCCAGGCGAATTTAGCAAATCGGCTCAACCCCACGGAAGGTTGATTCTACCTAGGTCGGGAAGACGGAGCGATGTTTGATCGCTCCTCGCACCTATTCTTTCACCGCAACGTACATCGCTTCGACCTCGTCGAGCTTCACCGGACGGCGACCCCACTCGCCGGCGGTCCCGCCCCAGACAGCTTCGACCGTGAACCCGACATGGCGCAGAATCGCCACCATCTCCGGAGGAATCAGCAGCCGCTCGCGAATCTGCATCGTCCGCTTCCCTTCCGGAAGCTCCCACTCATCCTCGTAGATCGAGAGCATCGAAGCGGGATCGAAGCGACCCTCCAAAACTAGATCGTCGGTCATCTGCCGGATCACCGCGTAGCCGTTCATGGCGGTCATCACAAACCGGGCATTCGGTCTCAACGCCCCGTAGATGCGCCGCAATACCGCCAGATCGTGGCTGACAGGGTCCTCGTCCAAGTCCGCTAGCCCCACCGCCCCCTCGCAGAGACAGATCGCGGCATCGTACAAGGTGTCCGATTCCCAGGTCGTCGCATCTGCGTGAAGCCACTCGACCTCGACCCCTGACTCAGCGGCGGCTTTTCGCGCCTCGCTCAGCATCCCTTCGCTCAAATCGACACCGGTCACTCGGAATCCGCGCTCGGCAAGCATCACCGCGTGACGCCCGGTACCGCAGCCCATATCCAAGATCCGGCTGCCTTTCGGCAGTTCGAGGAGTTCCAGCAAGAACTCGACCTCGGCCCGCGTGTTCGCGGTGAAGGCATTCTGCATGTAGTGGGGGGCGTGCTGGTCGAAAAACTTCTGCCACACCCTCGGGCGTTCACTCATGTTCACGAAGCGTCTCTCAGTTTGCGGGCGCGCTGGAGCACCTCGTACGCGTGGCGGAAGACCTGCTCAGTGAGGTCGTTCCACAAGTGGTAGTGTTCGGGAAGCTCTTCCAAGGTCATGAACCGTCGGTCGGTCGATTCTTCGACGATTTGAATCTCGACGAGGTCGGCAACCCGGGCCGTGTAGCAATCCGCCCAGCGAACCTCGTTTCGCTCGGTGATCTGGTAGCAGCCGATGTACTGGATGTCATCCAGCACGGCTCCGGCTTCTTCGAGGGCCTCCCGCTGCACCGCCACAAATGAGTCTTCGGTGGCTTCGACTCTTCCGCTGGGAATGCACCAGCCTCGGCCTACGATTTCGCAGACCAAAACTTCCTCACCCTGCCAGGGGAAGACCAGCCCCGCAAACGCCCGCAACGGCGCCCGAAAGGGAGCCGGATAGAAGCGGAGCGTTTGGCGGCCATACTTGCCACTCAAAAAACGCTTCAACCTAATAACTCACGATTTTTCCGAGAATACGGTTCCGAGGCACGGCCCCGTAGCGTCGGCTGTCCTCGGAGAAATCCCGGTTGTCTCCTAATACATAGACGTGTCCGTTCGGGACAACGTACTCACCGTTCGAGATCGACCACGATTCGGGCACGTTCGCCCAGTCGACCACCTGACCCTCGAGTTTGTAGACCCGCTTGATCATGTACTCGCCCGGCGCCTCGCCGGTGATCACGATCACGTCGCGAGGCTGGATGTGTCCCACCAGCCAGTAGGCCCGACTCGAGAGCAACCTTCGACCCGACGTGAACGTCGGCTCCATCGAGTTGCCGGTCACCACGACCGTGCGGAAGTTCATGTAGAAGAACACGGTGATCCCGAAGATGATGACCAGCACCACGCCGAAGCCCGTGATCAGCCGACGTCTTCCGTTCATTGTTCGCTACCTTCGCTATACTTAACGGTCGGCAGAAATTCCATGGATGTGTTGCTCAAGAGCTTATCCGAACTGGCGCCCGGCCTACTGCTCGGCCTCGGGGTCGCGGTCATCATTCTGATGATCCTCGTGTTCAACCTTCATCGGAAGCTTCGATCAATGGAACAGCGGTGGCAAGCGCTCCTGAGAGAAGCCTCAGGCTCGAACATCGAGCGCATGCTCCACGACCACTTCGATGAGCGGCGGATGTTGCTGGCTGAACACGCGGAGACGCGTCGTCGGGTCGAAGTCCTCGAGGAGAAGTTGGAGGGTTCCAAGCGCCACCTTGGGTTGGTCCGGTACGACGCCTTTGAAGACGTCGGCGGGTCGCAGAGCTTCGCCCTGGCGATTTTCGACGACCGCGGCGATGGGGCGATCGTCAATAGCCTGGTGGGTCGCGCAGATTGCCGGGTGTACGCCAAGCCGTTGAATCGCGGCCGGTCCGACCGGACGCTCTCTCAAGAAGAGCAGCGTGCCCTCGATGACGCCCGCCGCTCCACACCGAAGCCGCTGATTTCCCCTTAAGGGACCGCCATGACCCAGTTCGCCGACGATCTCGTGCTCATCGAACGCGCCCAAAAGGGCGATCGTGATGCGCTGGATCACCTGATTCGCAAGTACGAGAAGCGAGCTTATCAATATGCCTATCGGCTGACCTCCAACGCGGAAGAGGCCTCTGATGTCGTGGGCGATGCCTTCGTGCGGATCCACGCCGCGATGAAGAACTTTAAGGGCAACAGCGCCTTCACCACCTGGATGTACCGAATCCTCACCAACTGCTTCCTCGACCTGCGCAAGCGGGAGCGGAGCCGACCCACGCAGAGTCTGGAGGCCACTCTACAGACCGAGGACGGCTTAGTCGAGCGGCAGTTCGAAAGCGATGAACCCACTCCCGATGAAGTCGCGGAGCGAAATCAACGCGAGGCAACGGTCGAGCGGGCGGTGGCCCTACTTCCCGAGTACCAGCGCGCCATGGTCACGCTCTACCACGCGGAGAACTTGTCGTACGAGGAGATTGCGGATGCCCTCGACCTCCCGATCGGTACCGTGAAGAGCCGCCTCAACCGCGCGCGACTGTCCCTTCGTGAACATCTGGTGAAAGATGAGGAACTCTTTAATCTTGGATGAAGTCAAAGCCTTGGGAGATTATTCCTAGCCTATGATGAACGCCCACAAAGCCCGCGAATACTTTAGCGCCCATTACGAGGGGTCGCTTGACCGTGGATTGCGCGAGAGCTTTGAGAGGGTCCTCCGATCCGACGCCCAGATTCAAGCCGAGTACAAGGCCTTCTGCGGCACGATGGATCAGCTCAGCCAGTTTGGGCTCGCCGACGTCGAACCGCCCAGCGATCTCCACGACCGCATCATGGCACGGCTCGACTTGAATGCTTGGGAGCAGAAGCAGCAGAGGCGCGTTCCGACCTTTGCCTGGTGGAAGACCGGGCTGGTTGCGGCGGCGGTCATCGCAGTTGCGGCATTCGGCGCAATCCGCGCCGGCCAGGAAGCTCCCGGTACCCCCACCGAAGCAACGGTTGTTCCGCAGATGTCGCCGCGGGCTCGCTTGGATGTGAAGCCGACCGAGAACGGCGTCGAACTCAGCTACCCGCGCGTTGGCAACCGGGTCGTCAGCATTCGCAACGCAGAGGGCCAAGAGCAAGAGCGGATCGAACTGGTGAACCAGGCGATTGAGAACAAGTTACTCACGAACGAAGGGGCCACGGCCGCCATCGTAGAAATCGTGATCGAAGACTCACACACTTGGATTGCGCTTCCCGGTCAGGGAGAGTCGCCCGACGCCGTCGGTCAAGGCGACATCCGGCAGTTGGCGCTCGATATCGCGAATCAGTGCCGGATTCCCGTCGTTTACCAAGGGGCAGACTTGAACTTGAATCCCTGGGAGATCGACTCGAGCGACGCACACCGTTCGGCGGAAGGTGCCCTCAAGAACCACAACTTGAAGATCGAGCTACGGGGAGATCGAAGCGAACCCCGAATCCTCTGGATTCTCGAGAACTAGCGCCTCGATCTGCTCATCGAGCTTTCGAACGAAGTTCGTCTGGCTGTTGCTCGCCATCCGAAGCTCGCCCAGCATGGTCGGCACTTCACCGGTCGATGCCCACACGGGCCGCGGCACCGAGGTGAAGGTCGCAAGACCCTCTTCTGGATTCATTCGGTTCATCGCAAGAAATCGATCGACTTCCTCGATGGGTGACGCTTCATGTCCCTGACGGATCCGCTCCGCGTTGTAGAGTTGCCGCATCCAGCGCACGAGATGATCGAGCGGCTGCTGCTGGACGCGAACGGCGATGAGCTGCTCGCGACAGCGTTCGATCGCTTGCTGAGACATGAAAGGAAGATACTCCTGGATGTGACCCAGTGCGGACCGTTGCTGCATTCCTGAATGCGCCACCGCATACGGATCGCTGTACTTCAGCACCTCGGCGAGTTGCATCGCCAAGACCAAGTCCTCCGCGGCCTGATCTGCCTTCCCTTCCTTAACCTCGTACTTCGCGATCGTCATCAGATGCATGACCATCAGGTCCGCCGAACGGTAGACCTCTTGCTTGATCCCATCTCGAACAAAGTCGTGGATGTGAACCGGAAGCAAGGGCTGAAGGTCGCCTGACTTCGAACCGGAGATCCATGACTTGGCGACTTGCCGCAACGCCGGACGATTGAGATCGCGCGGGTACATCGACCGAAACGGGGCCGCCTCCGTAACAAACGGCTGATAGGCGGAAATCGCGTGATGCTGCTTCTGCGTGCAGGCGGTGAACTCGAACACGTTGACGTGGGTCCGAGCTCGCAGTGCCAGGGATCCAATATAGAGGATCGGGCTCAAAACCATGAGCCGATAGGCCAGCATCCGTGCCTGCATAGGGAGATGATCGGCACGCCCGCATTATTTCCTGTACCCGTGTTTTTGGCAGGTTAAGGCTCAACGGGTCAATCCCGGATGACCAAGACCCGCTCTCTGCATGAACTCTGACTTCAGAACTAGACGGTCGCCAGGGCTTGCTCCAAGTCCCAGATCAAGTCATCCGCCGCTTCAACGCCCACGGAGAGTCGAATCAGGCTCTCGGTAATCCCAAGTTCGTCGCGTTCGGCACACGGTACGTCCACGTGGGTCATGGTCGCGGGGTGCTCGGCGAGGGACTCCGTGCCACCCAAGCTGACCGCCAGAGAGATGAGCTTCAGCGCGTTCAGGCAGCGGAACGCTCCCGCTTCTCCGCCCTCGACCTCGAACGAGATCATCGATCCCGCGCACGTACATTGCTTGCGGAAGAGGGTCTCGGCGCGCGACCCGGGCTGTTGGAAGCCTAAGTAGCGCACCAACTTCACCTTGGGATGCCCCTGAAGGAACTCGGCAACCCGTTGGGCGGTCACTTGCATCTGGTCGGTGCGGACCTTCAGCGTCTCCAGAGAGCGCATCAGCAGCCAACCCGTCCATGGCCCCGCCATGTTGCCCAGGAACGTCCGTAGCGTCTTGATCCGCCGCATCAATTCGGCCGAACCCGCCACCGAGCCCGCGATGACGTCGCTGTGCCCGCCAATGAACTTGGTCGCTGAATAGACGTTGAGGTCGATGCCGAATTGGAGTGGGTTCTGCCACATCGGGCCCATGTAGGTGTTGTCACAAACCGACACCACCCGGCGATCATTAGTCGATAACCCCTTGGCAACGTTCGCGACCATCTCAAGGTCGATCAGATGATTGGTGGGGTTGGCAGGAGTCTCGACAAAGATCAACGCAACCCGATCCTCCTTCCCCGCAATCCTCGCTCGGATTGCGTCCGCGTCATCTTGAGGCATGAATCCGATGGGTTCGACGCCGATCTGAGGAAGAAACGTGTGGATGAAGTGATGCGTCCCGCCGTAGAGCGGCTTGCTGTGGAGGAGGACGTCGCCGGGCCGTAGGAACTCCAGAAGAATGGTACTGATTGCGGCGATGCCGCTCTCGAAGACCGCCGCGTCATCAGCACGGTCCCAAAGGGCGAGCCGATTCTCGAGGATCTCCAGATCCGGATTGTTGAGGCGACTGTAAATCAGGCCAAGCTTCTCTCCCGGAGCCTGGTCGCGCAGGCCGTAAGCAACCTCAAAGAACGCCTTTCCTTCTTCTGCGCTGCGGAAGACAAACGTCGACGTCTGGAAGATCGGACACTTCAGGGCGCCTTCTGAGAGCTCTGGGCGGTAGCCATACGACATCATCAAGCTTTCGGGTCGCATTCGCTCGATGGGGACATCTTTTGCCATGTTTCTATTTTAACTTATGATCTTCTGTGTTTTTCTCGTAGCACCGTCTATTATTAATCATTCATTTAGAATTACATTTCATTGGCGAATCGCCTCAGAACGCAGTTCGC
The DNA here is from genome assembly GCA_024710805.1 of Fimbriimonadaceae bacterium. Lineage (GTDB taxonomy): Bacteria > Armatimonadota > Fimbriimonadia > Fimbriimonadales > Fimbriimonadaceae > JANJUB01. Next base: position 39,833 of record JANJUB010000131.1, read on the forward strand.
TAATGATCTGCGCTTGATCACCAGGTATCGTCAGCTATGGACGGCTGGTCCCTGCTGCTTGAGCTTGTGGCCGTTCTTGCCGCCTCCTTCTTCTTCGGCGCAATCTTCGAGCGGATCCGGCTTGGGGCGGTCGTCGGTTACCTGCTCGCTGGGGTTCTCATTGGGCCGTCCGCACTCGGAGTGGTTCAGTCCATGGACGTCGTCCTTGGGCTCGCGGAGCTTGGCGTCGCGCTGCTGCTCTTCTCCACCGGGCTCGAGTTCTCTCCCTACCGCCTTCGCAAGTTGGGCCGATCGACCCTCAAGGCGGGCACCGCCCAACTCCTGGTCACCATCCTCTTCTTCACGGTCATCGCGTTGGCCAGCGGCCTCGAATGGCGCCAGGCGCTCGCGGTGGGAATGATCGTCAGCGTCAGCAGTACGGCCATCGTGTTGCGCCAGCTTCGCGAGCGAGGCGAACTCGACGCGCCGCACGGAAAGCTGTCGCTCGGAATTCTGCTCATCCAGGATGTCGCGCTGATCCCGCTTGTACTCGGAATGACCGCCCTCGCTAGCCGCGCCGAGTCCGCTTCCCAGGTTCGACCAACGCCCGTGGCGATTGCGGGAATGATCATCGTCGCGGCGGTCATTCTCACCCGCTTCCTTCCCCGAGCCTTGCGCTCGCAGGCGATGACCACCAACCGCGAACTCCCGATTCTCCTGGGCGTGGTTACGTGTGCCGGAGCGGCGTACGCCGCTCACTGGATGGGCATGTCGCCCTCGCTCGGGGCATTCATCGCAGGCATGCTCCTCGCCGAGACCTCGTTCGAGCATCAGATCCGATCCGATGTCGCCCCGCTCAAGGCGCTATTCGGGACCGTGTTCTTCGCGTCGGTCGGCATGCTCGCGGATGTTCGATGGATCGCCGGCCACCTCTGGCTCGTGTTCACCGCGGTGGTCTTGTTGCTGGTGGCGAAGGGTCTGTCGAACTTCATCGCCGTCCGGCCATGGCGGTTTACGACGACGGTATCGATTGCCGCCGCGCTGTCGTTGGCTCAGGTTGGTGAACTCGGGTTCATCTTGCTGCAGGTTGCCGGTCGCGGCGGCTTGCTCGACCAGCCAACCACCCAACTTCTCACTTCGGTGATCGTCCTGTCGATGCTGGTGTCGCCGCTGTTGGTCGTCCGCTCTCCGCGGATCGCCCGGCGGTTGGCGCGGTGGCTGGTGCCGCCTCGCCGACTCGCCCGCGAAGAAATCGACGCCCAGCGAGCGACGCTTCAGGGGCACTTCGTGGTCGCCGGTTTTGGCACCGCGGGGCGCACCGCGACCCGGGTGCTTGGGGAGGCCCAGTATCGGGTCCTCGTCGTGGACCTCGACCCCAAGATCGTCCGGACCGCCCCAGAGCACGGCGCCATCGCCAAGGTTGGAGACGCCACCCAGACCGATCTGCTCCTCGAATTGAACCTGAATAGTGCGCGCGGCCTGATCTTGGCGATCCCGGATTATCGATCGGCCTCACTCGTGATCGCCCATGCCCGGCAGATTGCGCCCGAACTCCCGATCGTCGCCCGCTCTCGCAATCACCCCTATGCCGAGGAACTCAAGCAAGCCGGGGCCGATTTGGTCATCGGGGAAGAGCAGTTGCTGGGGCGGCGGCTAGGCGAAGAAGCCGCCCGACTCGCCCACGGAGCAATCGACGATGAAGTGCGCGATGCGCCCTGACCAGAACCCAGCAAAACCACCATAATCTAACGGATGGCGCAAGTTACGGAGATTTGGGCGGCGGCTCTGCCGACGATACGCAACGGTGTCACCGGCGTCGGTGTTTGGACGGCGCTCAACAGTTGCGTACCGGTTGCCATCGAGAATGGGTTCATCGTCCTTGGCTTGGGCTCCAACGATTTTGAACTCGCCGGCCATCTTCGAATCCCTCAAACGAAGAAGCTCATCGAGTCCGAGATCTCAAAAAGCATCGGTTCTCCCGTGTTGCTGCGAGTGATCGAGGGCACGACCGGCGAGGCATGGGAACGCGCGAAGCGGCGCGACGGAGAAGCCCAGCGCCTGCAAGACGCCGCCCAAGCGAAGCTCCGCGCCGAGATCAGTGCCCGAACGAACTGGGAATCGGTCTACGAGAGCCTCAGCCGCCGTTATGCCGCGATCAGCAACAAGTCGTTGCCCACCAATCGGGCTCGGTTCTTCGACGAAGCCATCGCCATCCTTGCCGAAGCACGCCGCAACCAAGAGTCTCACGACGACCTCGCCGAGCGCAACTTCGCCCGCTGTATCGAACGCGTGGCGCAGTACACCGAGCTCCCGAGCGCCCTGGTCGCGCACTACACCCTGAAAGCCGCCGGCGAACTATGATCGCGGAGGCGATCGTTCTCGGTTCAGGGACCAGCAACGGGGTGCCGACTTTGGGCATCGACTACCCGCCCGAGTTCCTAGCCAATCCCAAGAACCACCGCACCCGGCCATCCCTCTTGCTCAAGGGACCGCAAGGCAATGTTCTCATTGATTGCACGCCGGAGATGCGCCTGCAGCTGATCCGCGAGGACATCAAACAGGTCGACGCGGTGATCATCACCCACACCCACGCCGATCACATCATGGGGATGGACGATCTGCGGTCCTTTTACCTTCGCACCAAGCGTGATATGCCGGTGTACACGCTGCCGCGCTATCAGGAAGACATCCGGCGGGTGTTTAACTACGCGTTCCAGGAGTTTCCGCCGGGAGTCGAAGTTCCGCGGTACGACCTGCGTGACGCTCCCGATGAACTGGATCTCGCGGGAATGCGGATTCGGCTGCGCGTGGTGGAGCACGGCCCGTGGCCGGTGTTGGCCGTGTTGGTCGGCAAGTTCGCCTACGTCACGGACGTCAAGACGATCTCCCCCGAGGTCCTTGCCGAACTGCGCGGGCTGGACACGCTGATCCTGGACGCGGTTCGTTATCGACCCCATCCCAATCACCTGCACTTTGAAGCCGCGGTCGAGCTTGCCCTTGAGTTGGGCGCCGGGCAGACCTATTTCACCCACCTCAGCCACGACTACGACCACGACTTGGTAAATGCTGAGTTGCCGCCGGGAATCGCCTTGGCGTACGACGGTCTGCATATTCAAATCGACGGCTAGGGGCGGCGAACGTGCCCGAGTCTCGATCCGTCTTAACTACAATGCCCGCCATGAAACGGTCTGCGTTTACCCTCATCGAGTTGCTTGTTGTGATTGCGATCATTGCGATCCTCGCCGCCATCTTGTTCCCCGTGTTCTCGCAGGCCAAGCTGGCCGCCAAGAAGAGCAAGTCACTGTCGCAAATGCGACAGTTGGGAATCTCGGTGATGATGTACGCCACCGACTACGACGACCACTTCGTGCCCGCGACAAATCGGCCCCTACTGTGGCCGGCCGAAGAGGCGATCCTCTGGACCCAGGCCCTCCAGCCCTACGTCAAGAATAAGGACATCTTCATCGCCGTGGACTCGAGCGGCGGTTACCCAGAGAACTGGGCAAGCCGGCAACAGGGCAGCATTGGCTACAGCGATGCGACGGGCGTCTGGGCGGCATCGACCGCTATCCCCGGCAATGCTGGCCCCGGCACAGAAGGATTCCCCGGAGCGGCTAACTTCAGCGAGGCCGAAGAAGTCGCGAAGGTCGGTCTCTTCACCGTAACCCCCAACGCCCCCGTCGGCGTGACCACAACGAAGCACCGAGGCTACGTCTTCAACCCGTACAACGGCATGAACTCGCCGGATGGAGACTACAAGAAGGGACTGCCGATGATTTCTGACCGCGACCTCGTCGTCGATGGCGGTGACCCCAACTATCCGAACTCTCCGAACCTAAACCCGGGTCAGCTCAAGCCAGTTTGGGCTCGATACGGAGCCGATAAGCAGGGCAACGGCGTGACTCCGGTCATCTTTGCCGACGGCCACTGCAAGATCTACTCCGCCAAGCAGATGAACGTGTTCGGAACGATTATCTGGCGCTTCCGCTAACTGGGCGTCCCCAGGTCCATATCGGAACTGTGGCCCGGGAAGAGTTTCGCCTCGGGATCGAGGCGAAGCTTGGCGAACCCCACCGCGATGGCCGCCTCGCCGACACCCGTGGCGATCAGCTTCATCTTGCTGGGGAACGTGCACACATCGCCAACCGCGAAGATGCCCGGGCGGTTGGTCTCAAACTGATCGTTGACCACGATCTGCGTCTTCTCGATCTGCAGATCCCAGTCCTTGATCGGCCCTAAAGACGACTTGAACCCGACGTTCACGATGACGGCGTCGGCCTCCACCCGCTCGAGTTCCTTGGTCTGCGTGTTCTCGATCGTGACCGCCTCAAGCTGGTCAACTCCGTGCAATTCCTTGATCACCTGCCAGAGCCGCATCCCGACGGTACTCTGCTCAAGTTGGCGCACCGACTCTTCGTGGGCGCGAAACTGGTCGCGCCGGTGAACAAGCGTGATCTCCTTAGCGATTGGCTCCAGATTCAGGCACCAGTCGAACGCGCTATCGCCTCCGCCCACCACCAGGACCCGTTTACCGGCAAACACGCTCTTCTCACGGACGCCATACGAGAGGCCGCGGCCTACGTATTGGTCTTCCAGGGGAACCCCAAGCTTGGTCGGGGAGAACGCTCCCGCCCCCGCCGAGATGATCACCGTCCGCGTGGGATAGATCGCAGTTCCCGTACCGATCAAGAACCCTTCCTCGTCTTCAGTCAGCGTTTGGGCGGTCTCCTCGAGGACCAGTTCTGGACCGAACATCTGCGCCTGTTCCGCCATCTGGGTAGCGAGGTCCTTGGCGAGCACCTTGGGAAATCCCGGCATATCGTAGATGTACTTCTCGGGATACAGCGCGGTTAACTGGCCGCCAAGTTCGGGGAGGCTGTCGATAATCCGAACCGACATTCCTCTCAGGCCCGCGTAAAACGCAGCAAACAGTCCGACCGGTCCACCGCCGATCACGGTCACATCCTTGCGCACCCCCAAATTATGGGGCACCGGGCGGGTATGGTGCCCAATGATGGAAACCCGCGTCGAAGTTCGGTTTGAAGTTGGGGAGGGAGGCACCCTGCCCGCCTACCAAACCGCGGACGCCGCCGGGATGGACCTCTGCGCCGCGGTCGACGTCGAGTTGGCTCCGGGGGAAAGAAGAGTCGTACCCACGGGACTGCGAGCGGTGATTCCTGCCGGTTACGAGGGGCAGGTCCGCGCCCGATCGGGTCTTGCGGCCCGGCACGGGATCGGCATGGTGAACGCTCCGGGAACCATCGACGCCGACTACCGAGGCGAAATCGGGGTCATTCTGATCAACTGGGGCCAAGATGACGTCAAACTTAAGAAAGGTGAACGGATCGCTCAACTCGTGATTGCGCCGGTTGTCCGGGCCGTGATCACCCAAGTGGACGACGTTTCCGCTTTTCCGACCGATCGTGGGGAGGGGGGATTTGGAAGCACCGGAACATAAAGATCTCATTCTTTGCGAAAAGTGTTTCGCGATGATGCCCTCGGATGCCGAGTACTGCGCCGAGTGCGGCGCTCCGCTCAGCGACGCTCCAGGCGTTGCCGGCAGCGATGCTGAGGTGTATCCCGAGCTTGCGAAGGCGAACGTCCTGCGCATGCGCAAAGAGTTCAAAGCCGCCGAAGATATCTGCCTCGCGATCCTGCGCCGCTTCCCCAACAACGCGTCGGCAAACACCCTGCTCGGCGATATCTCGGTCGAGAGAGGCACCCTCGAGCAAGCGGTCGAATGGTATGAGTTGGCCCTCGATATCCTCCCCGACTCCAAAGAGAACCAGGACAAGCTCGCGGCGGTCCGGGCCAAGCTGAACGAGAGGCAGACTCAAACGACGGTCGAGAATCTTGGCATTCCGGCAAAGAAACCGCCCTACGTGCTTATTGCGCTGGTCACCCTGATCGTCGTCGCCTTTGGAATTGCGGGCACCATTATGGTGAACAATGCCGGCAAAGGGGATGATCCGAATCGACCCCTCGTGGTTCAGGGCCAAGAGGACACGGGTGCGAAACCCATGGACGCGAATCAAGCAGCGGCGCAAACGCCCGAATCCGTCACTCCGATTTACGAATCTGATCCCGAACTGCTGAGCCAGCTGTGCCAAGCCCTGGCCCTAGACCCGAAGCGCGTTCCCCTCGTTGAGGTGGGCAACGTCGATCGCGATGTGCGGATCACGCTTCTGGTCGAAGCCCCTGACGGCGAATGGCCGTTGCGGGCCAAGGTGGTTCGCAAGGCGTTTGACCTGGTGTCGGGGACTCCTCGAGTGGAACTGACGGTCAAGGACGACGACCGGACGATGACCCAGTCGGTGAACCGGGAGACCTATAACCGTACGCTCGACCCGGCGTTTGATGTGCTCAACGAAGCTTTGCTGGTCGAGGTTCTGTTGGGTTACCGGATGCCGACACCGGTGGCGCCCGTCACCGACCCGGTGACTCCTCCCTCCGATCCCACAAACAGCATCCCTCCGGATAGCAGCGGCAACCCGCCCTCGGATGATGCGGCCCGCGGCGGCGGGTCCTGAGCTTATTCTTTGAGGCAGACGCTTCTGGAAGACCACCCTGCCACCCTGTGGCTCGCCTCGGAGCCCGGATCGTAACTCCGTGGCGAGGCTCTGCGCGGTAAAGTCTCCGAGCGGTGCGCGCACTCTTCACCCTTGCGATCTTTGCGGGCTCGTTTCTGCTCTTCCTCATCCAGCCCATGGCGGCGAAGATGGTGCTACCGACATTCGGCGGTGCTCCGGCGGTGTGGGGAGTGTCGCTGGTGTTCTTCCAACTCCTGCTGCTCCTCGGCTACGCCTACGCCAACTACCTGCCCCGCTGGATCGGCGAGCGAGCCTTGGTGGGGGTGCACGCGACTTTGCTCCTCCTTGCCGGTGCGGTCGCATGGGGCTTGGATCTCTCCCGATTCCGACCTGAAGCCGGCTCGGCCGGGCCGCCGGCGCTGGGTGTGCTCGCAATCCTCTCGCTTACCGTCGGGCTGCCGTATCTGATGGTGTCGACCGGCGCGCCGCTGCTGCAACGGTGGTTCGCCCAGACCAACGATCCCGATGCCCGCGATCCGTTCTTCCTCTACGCGGCGAGCAACGCCGGGAGCCTGGCGGGACTGCTCAGCTACCCGTTCCTCATCGAGCGGCAACTGGCGCTGGTTGGGCAGCTGCGATTCTGGGCGATCGGATTCGCCGCGCTGGTTGTCTTGGTGCTGGTTTGCGCCCGCTACGGGGGGCGAACCGAGGCCACGACCGCATCAGATTCCGACCGGCCGGATACGAAGACCCGGCTACGCTGGATCGCGCTGGCTGCGGTGCCTTCGAGTTTGCTTCTGGGCGTGACGAGCTTCCTCACCACCAACTTGGCAGCCATCCCGTTGCTTTGGGTGATCCCGCTCAGTTTGTATCTCGTCACATTCATCGCCGCTTTTCGACGGGGGCGGTCTCTGGCGTACGCCGGTCTGTACCGGTTGGGTGCGTTCCTGCTCGTACCGCTCACCCTTGTTTTGGCTCTCGAGGCCACCGAGCCGTTCTTCCCGCTTGCGATCATCCATCTGGCGGTGTTCGTCGTCGCGGGGCTAGCCTGTCACGGCGAACTCGCGATGAACCGTCCTTCGGCGGCCCATCTCACCGAGTTCTACTTGTTCCTTTCGATCGGCGGAGTGCTCGGCGGCAGCTTCAATGCCCTCCTCGCGCCCACGGTGTTCCCGATCGCCTGGGAGTATCCGATCGCGCTGGTTGCCTTCCTGTTGCTGCGTCCCGGTGAGCGGTCACGGGGGGATGCCCCCATCGGTCTCGCGGTCGGGTTGCTCACGCTCGCGCTGACGCTGACTGCGGGAGCCATTGGCTGGGAGCCGGGGCCGCTCCGCACCGGCATCGCATATGGTCTGCCGATCATCCTCGCCTTCCTCGCCATCGACCGGCCACTCCGCTATGCGATGGCCTTCGCCGGCTTCTTGTTCGTCATCGGCCAGTTTGGCCTTTCCGCCGGGGGCAAGATTGTCCACACCGAGCGGAGTTTCTTTGGCATCCACCGGGTCATCGACTCGCCGGATGGCAAGTTCCGCAGCCTCGTCCATGGAGTCACGATCCACGGTCGGCAGTCCAAGTCTGATCCCGGGACACCCTTGACGTACTACCACCCGACCGGCCCGGTCGGACAAGTGTTCCAGATGCGGGCAGGCAAGGACGGCAACCTGCGGGTGGCATTGGTCGGGCTCGGCGTGGGATCGCTCGCCGCTTACGGCCAACCGGGCGACATTTACGAGTGCTACGAGATCGACCCCGTTGTGATCGACGTCGCCCGCGACCCGAAGCTGTTCACCTTCCTGTCTTCGTCGGCGGCTGAGTTGACGTTCATCGAGGGCGACGCGCGCATCATGCTTGGCTCCGCCAAAGACGCCGGCTACGACATTATCGTGCTGGATGCGTTTTCCAGCGATGCCATCCCTGTGCATCTGCTCACGAAGGAAGCCATCAAGCTCTATCTCGGCACGCTCGCTCCGGATGGGGTGCTTGCGTTCCACATCTCGAACCGGTATCTGACGCTAAGCAAGGTCTTGGTGGGCGCCTGCGAGGAGCTTGGGCTCGCCGGACGCTACGCCAGCGACCAGCCGGTTTTAGACGAGGAGCGCGAACAGGGCAAGGAACCGTCACAGTGGTTCTTCATGGCGCGAAACGAAGAGGACATCCGCCGGGCGGTGCCTCGCACCTCGCTCTATCAGCCGCTCACGACACTCGAGCGGTTGCCGGCGTGGACGGACGACCGGTCGAACCTGCTGGACGTCTGGGGCCGGGCCGAGGACTAGAAGTCGCGACAGAGCCGGATTGGCAACACTCGGTCAAAGGCGCTAAAGTCTCGGTCAAGCGGGAAGATCGGCATCGCTCGCCGAAACACTAGGGGCACAGCAGGAAGTCAGTGTTCGAACCTTGGATTCCTTTCGACCGGCATTCGGTGAACAACTCCGCGGCCATAAGAAACAGAAAGACTACTATTGAGGTGCAGTTACGATGCCGCTGTCTCTGTACTTCGCTGGTGTTGAAGTTTCATAAAAGACAGGTTCTGGATTGCGCTTTCCTACAGGATTGTCAACCAAGAGAAAGTACATGATTAGAGAAGCTAGAAGAAGTAGGAGTAGGATTACGTTCCGAGAGTCCTCTTTTAGATCTTCGAGAAAGAGTTTGTGTTTCATATGAGGTCGCTCAGAGAATTGGTTGGGCAGCCGCTCAGTTCGAAGACCTCGCGAATCAGCTCGTCGTCTAGGTTCTGGTCGCCATGTGTGGAGAGTGACACGTCCCACTCTCGGAAATCAAGCCCTGGAACCCGCTCCTCGCTTGGCACGTCTAATCACGTCCCACCCTCGCGACTGATCGCGAAGGAGGTTAAACCCATGCAGATTTTGGACGGCATTCCCGTGTTCGGCGACCCCGTAGATCAAGGCGCGCTCGAACAGATCAAGAACGCGCGGCGCTTGGCCGCACACGTCGCCCTGCTCGCCGACCATCATCTCGGATTCGGCGTGCCGATCGGCGGCGTAGTCGCGTATCACGAACTGGTCTCGCCCTCCGGAGTGGGCTACGACATCGGCTGCGGCAACAAGGCGGTACGGCTCGACGTTCCTGCCCGCAAGGT
>JANJUB010000148.1 GCA_024710805.1 Fimbriimonadaceae bacterium
CCGCGACCATCGCCGAATCGGGCAGCCCGAACAAGATGAGCCCGACCTCGTGCAACAGCCCCCCTTCAATCTGGTGGCCGATGCGATCCTGCAGCTCCCGCCACATCGGATACCCCTCCACCATGATCTCGGTGAAGAACGAGTCGGGGTACGCGGCACGCACGATGCGTGACCGCCCGTGCGAGCTGCCCCGATCGTGGCCGGGCGGATAGCGGTCATAGATCGTGACCTGATGTCCGCGGTCCGCCAGGGCGAGAGCGGCGCTTGCGCCCATGATTCCCGCCCCGACGACCGCCACCCGCATCGCTTAGTCCTTGGCCCAGAACATCTCGCCTGCGGGCTGCGAGATGACGGACTGCTTGAGCACATCGACCGCCTTACGGAGCCCCTCGATCGGCGACATGAGGCCGTCCTCGTGCTCGATTGACAGCACGTAGTCGTAGCCGACCATGCGCAGGTTCGAAACGAAGTCCTTCCACCACTCGATGCCGTGGCCGTAGCCCACCGAGCGGAACACCCACGATCGCTTCATGATATCGCCGTAGCTCTTCGTGTCCAAGTTGCCGTTGCGACCCGCGTTGTACGGGTCGATGCGGGTGTCCTTCGCGTGCACGTGGAACAGCGCCCCCTCGGCGGCTAGCTCCCTCACCGCGGCGATCGGGTCGATTCCCTGCCACCAAAGGTGCGATGGGTCAAAGTTGCAGCCGATGCGCGAGCCGACGGCGTTGCGCAGCTTGAGCAAGTTGTCGTTCGCGTAACAGATGAAGCCTGGGTGCATTTCGATCGCGAAGTTCACGTTGTGCGATTCGAGCAGCTTGTGCTGCTCCTGCCAGTAAGGAATCGCCACTTCCCTCCATTGCCACTCCAGGATGTCTCGATACTCGTCGGGCCAAGCGCAGGTCACCCAGTTCGGATTCACCGCGTTCGGTCCGTCGCCGGGGCATCCGCTGAAGCCGTTCACGCACGGCACGCCCAGCGCCGACGCGAGCTTTACCGAGTTCACAAAGGCGCGATGGTGGTCTTCGGCGACGCTGCGGACGGGGTGCAGAGCGTTGCCATGGCAGGAGATCGCGGAAATGCTGAGCCCGCGCTTCTCCACTTCGCGGACCAACTCGGCGCGCTTGCCCGCATCGGCGATCAGCGCCTCGACCGCCTCATGGTTGCCGCCCAAGTGCGAGGAGCCGGGGTACGCCCCCGCGCCAAACTCGACCGCCTCGATCCCCTCGGCCTGAATGATATCGAGCGCCTCACCGAGGGGGCGGTCGCCGAACAACGCAGTAAAGATGCCGATCTTCATCGCAAGCGTTTTACCGCGCAAGACACAATAGAGACATGGACACACGCTTCATCGGATGCGGCACCGCCTTGGTCACCCCTTTCACGGCCGAGGGCAAACTGGACGAAACGACCTTCCGCCGTCTGGTGAAGCGCCAAATCGACCGCGGCATCACCTTCTTGGTGCCTTGCGGAACGACGGGCGAGAGCCCCACCCTCTCGCACGACGAGAAGCTCCGCATCGTGAAGATTACGGTCGAAGAATCGGCGGGTCGGGTTCCGGTGGTCGCGGGAGCCGGCGGCTACGACACCGCCGAAGTCGTGGCGATGGTCCAGGAGTTCACCGCGCTCGGTGCTGATGCCATCCTCAGCGTCACCCCCTATTACAACAAGCCCAGCCAGGCGGGCTTAATCGCCCACTACCACGCCGTGTCGTCGGCCACGAAGCTGCCGATCATCTTGTACAGCGTCATGCCGCGCACCAACGTGAACATCGAGGTGCCGACCGTGCTCGAGCTTGCGCAGATTCCCAACATCATCGGCATCAAGGAAGCGAGCGGCAACATCGGCCAAATCGCGTCGATCATCCACCGCGCGCCCAAGGAGTTCCTCGTGCTGAGCGGTGACGACGCCATCACCCTGCCGTTGATCGCGCTTGGCGGGCACGGCGTGATTTCGGTCGCCTCGAACGAGATCCCGGGCGAGATGACCCAACTCGCGCGCTCCGCTTACGAAGGCGACTGGACCACCGCCCGCGAACTTCACAACCGATACCTGCCGCTGATGGAGATCAACTTCTGTGAGCCTAATCCGCAGCCGGTGAAGACGGCGATGGAGCTGATGGGCCTGCTGGAAGCGCATGTCCGCCTGCCCCTGATTCCGGTTGCGGCCGCGAATCGGCAGCGGATCGAGGCGGTGCTGGAAACCTGCGGAGTGGAGGACTGACAATGGAACGACGCAAACTGGAGGACGCAGAAGTTTCGGCATCTCTTGCCGCATACGAGGGCTGGCAGCTTGAGAACGGCCAGATCACGAAGACCTACGAGTTCCCGAGCTACCTCGCGGGGGTTACGTTCGTGAGCGCGATCGCCCATCTCGCCGAGGCGATGGACCACCATCCCGACCTGGATCTTCGCTACCGGAAGCTGCGAGTCGCTCTGAACACCCACGACGTCGGCGGCATCTCGCCCCTCGACTTTGAGCTCGCGCGGAGAATCGACGCCATCCGATGAACGACGTCCGCGAGCTTTGGGACTTCAACGACCCGGCGGGTTCGGAGGCGCGCTTCCGCGAAGCTCTTCTCACTGCAGAGGGCGACTGGCACCGAGAACTCTCCGCGCAGCTGGCCCGGTCGCTGGGTTTGCAGAAGCGATTTGATGAAGGTCACCGGGTGCTGGATTCACTGAACGACGTGATCGGCCGCCCGCAGACCCGCGGCGACGTGTGCTACCTCCTGGAGCGGGGCCGGCTTTATAACTCGGCCGGTAAGCGGGATGGCGCGCTGGCGCTGTTCGACCGCGCGGCGGAGACGGACATCGCCGACTTGCGGATCGATGCGCTGCACATGATCGCGATTGCCGACCCCTCGCGCTCGCTGGAGGCGAACGAGGCGGCGCTGGCGGAGGCGAAGTCGAGCGACGACCCTCGCGCCCTGCGGTGGCGCGCTTCGCTCCTGAACAACCTCGGCTGGAGCTATCACGAGGGCGGCGAGTATCAGCGGGCGCTGGAGTGCTTCTTGGAGGCGGTAGAACTTCGCGAAGAGATGGGCGCGCCGGGGCCGTTGCTCATCGCGCGATGGTGTGTCGCGCGTGCCTTGCGTTCCTTGGGCGAACACGAAGCGGCAATGGTGATCCTGGCCGAACTGTCTTCCGGTGAGCCAGATGGCTACGTGGCGGAGGAGATCGCCGAGAACTTGCTGGCGCTCGGCAAGCTCGACGACGCTCGGCCGTGGTTCAAACTCGCAGCCGAGCTTCTCGCTGAAGACCTGACAGGCGACGCAGAGCGACTCGCTAGGCTGGTCGAACTCGGAGCATCGGTCGAATAGGACCTATAGGTCTTATCCCGACAACGCCGCGATCGCTCGTTCCAGCCTTGGCTTCGCATCTGCGGCAACCTCAGTGATCGCTTCGTTCGCGGGGGCGGCGGCGAGCATTGCATCTGGGTTTACGGCCGTCACCTTGAACCCGCCCTCGACTTCCTCGACCGTCACGTTGCACGGCAGCAGCAGGCCAATCTCGGGATCCGCGTCGATCGCCTTCTTCGCGAGTCCAGGATTGCAGGCACCCAGGATCACGTAAGGACGGAACTCGACATCGAGCTTCTTGCGAAGCGTCGCCTGAACGTCGATCTCGCTGACGATGCCGAAGCCTTCGGCCGCCAAGGCCTCCCGAACCCGCTCTACGGCGGATTCGTACGGCCCATCGATGACGCAGCTGAATCCCAGGCTCATGGTAGGGGTAGCCCCATCGCGCCGAGCCACTCACGGTGCTTGGCGACTCGCGTGGCGACATCAGTGGCAAGATTGAACGGTCGGCCGCGAGCGTCGATCATGATGCCGACCATGCCGCCCTCGACGCGCTTCGTGATCGGCTTGCCCTTGCCGGCGCCAAGATCGAAACCCTTGCCCGGCTCCAGAGTCAGGTCCTTGTATTCGCCCTTGCCGCACGGAATCACCTTGATCGAGCCGTATGGAATCGCCTCATTGATGCCCGAGCCCGACAACGTGACCGCGATATCGCCCGCCTTGCCGTTACCGATGGGCGAGATGCAGTCGCCGATTTTGACGATACAGTCGTACTCGAAGACCTGTTTGGCCGCTTCGTAGAAGTGCTGCGAGAGCACGCCGAGGTGGGGCGTCATGAAGATCGAGTCGACGGTGAGCATGGTGACGCCT
>JANJUB010000170.1 GCA_024710805.1 Fimbriimonadaceae bacterium
TTTGATCGAAGCCGCCTCGCTGGACGAAGAGCAAGAGAAGAAGCTGGAGAAGCTGCTTGGCCGGCAGTATCACCTGATCACCCGCGAGGATCGCTTGGAGACGGTGGCGAAAGACATCGTCCGCCACTTCCTTGCCCGCGGTTTGCTTGGCGACGGCAAGCCGGGCAAGGCGATGGTTGTGAGTATTGACAAAGCGACCGCCTTGAAGATGTACACGAAGGTCGCGGCCTACTGGGCCAAGGAATTCCAGCGCGTCGAGGCGGATCTTGCGCGGATGCAGTTGGAGGGTCAAGCGAGTCCCGAACTGGCGGAACGGCGACGCATCCTCAAGACGACTGAGATGGCGCTGATCGTGTCCCCGGAGCAGAACGAGATCGAGAAGATGCGGGAGCTTGGACTCGACATCCTTCCGCACCGCGAGAAAATGAACCGTGAGCCGCTTGACGAGCGGTTCAAGGACACGGAGGACCCGCTGAGGCTCGTTTTTGTGTGCGCGATGTGGCTCACCGGTTTTGATGCGCCGTCCTGCTCGACGGTCTATCTGGACAAACCCATGCGCAACCACACGTTGATGCAGACGATCGCCCGTGCGAACCGTGTGTATCCGGGCAAGTACAACGGCCTGATCGTGGACTATGCCAACGTGTTCCTTTCGCTTGAGCGTGCGCTGGCCATTTACGGTTCGGGGTCCGGAGGCGGCAAGCCAGTTCGGAACAAAGACGAATTAGCCGCGTTGCTGGAAGATGCCGCCGACGAAGCAGCGGGCTTCTGCTTGGGGCATGGCGTTTCGCTGGAGACGATCGAGTCTGCAACGGCCGGATCGATGGCGAAGCTCAGCTTGGTCGCGGATGCCGTCGACTGTCTGATCGCTCCGGACGAGGTGCGAAAAGAGTTCTTGGCCCACGAACGCATGGTGGCTACGCTCTACAATGCCCTGAAGCCCCATCCCTTGGCCGCGCAGTTCACCGCTCGGACTGCCTGTCTTGCGACCCTTGCCGCCGAAATCAAACAACGAGTTGGCCCCGGGCGCGTGGACGTATCTGACGTCATGCGAGGCATCGGCAAGATCTTGGACGAGTCGATCTCCGGCGTCAGCATGGTGGCGGAGACGACCAAACGCGTAGACCTGTCGAAGATCGACTTTGTCGCATTAAAGAAGCGGTTTGAAAGGAGTCCGCACAAGAACACCGAGTTGGAGATGTTGAAGGCTGCCATACAGTCTCGGATCGAGAAAATGGTGCAAGTGAATCCAACGCGCGTGAACTTCTTAGATAAGTTCCGGGAATTGATCGACGCCTACAACTCGGGTGCGGCCAACATCGACCAGCTATTTAACGACTTGGTGAACCTAACAAGAAGCCTTGGTGAGGAGGCAGAACGGCATGTGCGGGAAAACCTGACCGACGAGGAACTCGTCGTGTTCGATATCCTCACGCGACCTGCGCCTGAGTTGTCTGCTGAGGAGCGAGTTGAGGTCAAGAAGGTAGCCCAGGATCTCCTGGAGCGGCTGAAAGCACTGCTTGACATCGACTGGCGAGGCCGCTCCAATGCGAGGGCACGAGTTGTTCTGGCCATCGAAGATTTGTTGGATTCTGGCTTGCCAGAGTCCTTCTCAAAGGAGCTGTACGACGATAAAGTCGCAAGGCTCTTCAGCCACTTCTACGAGAAGTATCCGGACCGACTGAACAACGTTTATGCCATCTAGGGCCCGCGCTCGCGCAGGTGACGACAGGGCCTACACCTTCTTGCTTCGATGAGAGCAGGATCGCTTATGTTGCCTGGATTGGGGCAAACCCACGTCGGCGGAACGCGTCATAATCGCCCCCATGAGCGAGCGCCCGAGTTGGGATGCCTACTTCATGCAGATCGCGCATCTCGTTGCCACCCGCGCCACGTGTCCGCGACGCCATGTCGGAGCCGTCATCGTGCGCGATCGACGCATTCTTGCAACGGGCTACAACGGGGCGCCCCGCGGCGTTTCTCACTGCCCGCACGAGGGTGACCAGCACGATTGGCCGCTCGGATGCATGCGTGCCGGGCACTGCATCCGTGCCCTTCATGCCGAACAGAACGCCCTCCTTCAAGCCGCACTCATTGGCGTGCCCTGCGAAGGGGCGGGAATGTATGTCACCTGCCAGCCGTGCAACACCTGCGCCAAGATGATCATCAATGGCGGCATCTCCCGCGTCATTTATGAAGGGGACTACCCGGACGAGTTTTCGCTCGAGCTCTTCCGCGAGGCCAACATGGAGGTCCTGCGTTACCGAGACGGAGCGATCGAACCCGTAGACCTAGGCATTTGATGCAAACGCTCGCCGAATCGCAGCTGCTGGAAGGATATCGATTTCCGCTTCTCGCGGGAGCGGTGGCCTGCATCATCAGCATGCTGCTCACCCCGCTCATCAAGACTCTGGCCTTCAAGTTCGGCGCGGTGGACGATCCGAAGCGGGACGACCGGCGTGTCCACAAGGAGCCGTTGCCTCGCTGGGGTGGCATCGCCATCTACGGTGGGTTTGTGGCGGCCGTTCTCGGGGTCTTGCCGTTCGCCTATCCGATCCAGCCCTTCCCGCTGTACGTCTGGGGCATTCTCGGCATCGGTGGTTTGGTGGTCATCGTGGGCGCGCTCGACGACCTGCACCAGTTCTCCGCAAAGATCCAGCTGCTGTTCCTGATCCTCGCCGGATTCGGCATCCAGTTCTTCGCCTCGGAGGGCAAGGTCATCCAAATCCAGGGACTCTCGTGGCCGCCGTTCGGAGGAGGGGGCACCTGGATCGACTTCGGCATCTGGGCGCTACCGATCACCGCACTCTACATCTTCATCGTGTCGAAGACGATGGACACGATCGACGGAATCGACGGCCTCGCCAGCGGCATCGCCGCAATCGCGGGCGGAGCCCTGTCGATCATCGCAACCTACGAGGGTCAACCCCGAGTGGCGCTTCTCACCGCTGCTTTGGCGGGAGCGTCGCTAGGGTTCATTCGCCATAACTACAACCCAGCGAAGATCATCATGGGGACGGGCGGAGCGCAGTTGCTCGGCTTCACGCTGGCCGCGCTGAGCATCGTTGGGGCAATGAAAACCGCGGCCGCCATGGCAATCCTCGTACCGCTGCTTGTTTTTGGCGTGCCGCTGTTCGATGCCGTGCAGGTGGTCATCCGGCGCAAAATGAGCGGCGTGCCGATCACCCAGGCTGACAAACGGCACATCCACCACCAGTTGCTAGCGCGCGGCCTTTCTCAGCGCCAGGCGGTTTGGGTGCTCTACGGAATCGCGATCGTGCTGTGCGCCCTGCTGGTGCTCGCCGTCCGAAGTAACTCAGCCGGCGCAGGCTAGCTCGGGTCTGCTTTGATAGCTTGGGGTTGCTGAGTGTTCCCAGGGTTGTTCGCCGTCCGAGCCAACCGTGCCACCGAGATTAGAGCCGCGCCTCGCCCCCGAATCCTTCACCCACGCCAAATCGTCTCGGAAGAACAGATTTCCAATGTCGCTTAGGTTCCTCGTCGAGTCCCACTACGCATCGGTCCGCACCGATGCCGAGTTCTGGCGCCCTCACGTTGCTGAGATCGCCCGGCGGCATGCACTCGCAATGGAGACCTACGAGGTCATGCGTGGCGATGCCACGAACCCGGTGTTTTTCGTCGGACACGCGGTCGTCAAGTTCTACACGCCGTTCTTCCACGGCCGGGAGACGAAGGGGATGGAGGTTGCCGCCCTCGAGGCGCTGCGAAACGACCCCGGCATCCCCGTCCCCAAGGTGCTTGCTCGCGGCGAACTCCTGCATGGCTCTAACGACTGGAACTGGCCCTACGTCGTGATGACCAGGATGAGCGGGCGGGTGCTTCAGGAGGACTGGGCCACGCTCGACTCTCCGAGCAAGGAAAGACTGCTGGCCGATCTCGGAGCCAAGCTCCGCCGAATCCACGGCATGACGCCGACTCCTGACTTGGCCGCCGCCTGGAAAACCCACTGGCCACGCGGGTTCGACCAGTTCCTTGCCCGCCAACTCGATGTCTTGCTCGGCAGCGCCGACATTGCGCTACTGCCGATCGCCGACGAGTTGCGATCGATCTCGGTAGCCGGAATGGGGCCGTCGTGGCCCGTCCTTCTGCACGGTGACCTCGAACCCGATCACCTGCTCTACTCGGACGACCAGATTGTCGGAATCTTAGATTTTGGCGATGCCAAGATCGGCGATCCTCTCTACGACTTTTTCACCATCCGGCAGGATCTGGCGCCAACTCCTGAACTGAGGGCGGCCTTCCTTCAAGGCTATGGACTCGATCCTAGCCGCGAGAATGACCTCATGAAAAGGCTCACCGTCTATGCGATGCTGCACGAGTGGACGACTCTGCGGGACGTCATCGGTTGGACGGCAAAGTCCGGCGCCAAGTCGATTCGTGAACTCGGCGAGTGGCTTTGGGCGTAGGAATGCAAATGGTGCGCGAAACCAAGATGTTGCCCGCACCATGCACTTTGAACCCGACAAAGCCATAATGAGCAACGTGGTCTTCGATTCCGTCAGGCGCATTTACTTCGATCTCGATGACACGCTATGCGGTTATTGGGACGCCTCCAAGGCCGCGCTGCGCAAGACCTTTGCTGAAGTGAGTCCGAATGGGCATGACGCCCAGCACATGGTTCAGGAGTGGGCAGCGGCGTTCCGCGAGTTTGCACCGACGCTCAAGAAGACTGGCTGGTACCAAACCTACTTGAAAGAGGGTGAGCCCACCCGTACCGAGCAGATGCGCCTCACGCTGCGCCGCATCGGCATCGAAGACGAGGCCCTCGCGATTCGCCTGAGCGAAGCCTACGGGCGGCACCGAAACGATGGCCTGCAACTGTTCGATGACGCTTGGGAAGTGTTGCAGACGCTCCACAAGCGGTACCCGATGGGCCTCATCACCAACGGTCCAGCCGATATCCAGCGGCAGGAGATTGCCGCGCTGGGCATCGGTGAGTTCTTCGATCAGGTTTACATCGAAGGCGAAATGGGCCGGGGCAAACCCCTCCTCGACGTCTTTGCCATGATCACCGAGAACTCCGGCGTCGCGCCGCACGAGATCCTGATGGTGGGCAACAGCTACGCCCACGACATCCGACCGGCGATCGAGTCGGGTTGGCGATCGGTCTGGATTCGACGTCCTAGCGATGTTCCCCCAAGCGCTCCCGGCCACGTTACCCAACCCGAGGAACGTCCTGATGATGCTCCCGAGCCGGATGCGGTCATCCGCCATCTTGAGGAGTTGCTCACTCTGCTGGGATTACGAGAGTCGGCATCGGTCTCCGACCGGTAAACTCTAGCTTATGAGAATTGCCGTCCTCCCGTTCAACGCGGGCCCCGGAGCCAAGCCTGCGTTCGGGCGCCAACTTGCGAACTTCCTGGTAGACACCGTCCGCTCGGCCACCGACGCCGAACTGAATGCGGTGAACTACCTGGCGCAGATCGAGCAGGACGGCCAGCCGAAGGCCGCGTTCGTCAATGTGGCCGATACGCTCGTCGAATACGACTTCATCCAGCCGCTCTTCGAGCAGGCGGAGGCTCAAAAGGTCATGGACGGCGTGGTGCGCCAAGAAGGCGATAACTACGAAGTCGTCGTGCGCTTTCATGAGGCGGGTAATCCGCAGCCAATCGCCGAGAAGACCTTCCACTTCAAACCCGCCGAGGTTTTTGGGCCGCTCAATGAGATGATTCGCGACCTCGCGGATCAAGCCGGTAAGACTCTGCCCGAAGCGATGCAGGGTGGACTAGATTTCGGCACCGATAGCGGCCTCGCGTTCATCGACTTTTTGGAAGGTTACGATGGCTTCCAATACATGCAAGCCGCCAACGGTCAGGTCGCCAATGAGTTCGACCCCGAACTCGCCTTCACCGCCCTTCGCAAGTCGATGCAGGCTGACCCCGACTTCCTGGCCCCGTACGAGGTCAGCGTCGCCTTCGCCCGCATGTGCGGCCAGTTCCGGATCGGAACGTTCGAGAAGGTCGAGCATGCGTTGCTGAAGGCTGCCGAAGTTGCGCCCGACGATTTTCGTGCCCACTACGGCCTCGGTGAGTTGTATCAGCAAGGCAACCTTGGCAACAAGGCGGCGGACTCGTACGAGAAGGCACTGGAGCTTCACGAAAAGAAGAAGGCCGAATACGAGACCGACGGTCGAGGGGAGGAGTGGCAGCTCGAGCAAGCTTCGATCATCTCGCGGATTGGTGTCGCTCAGATGTCTCTGGGCATGCCGGTCAACGCCGAGAGAAACTTCCGTCGTGCGATCGAGCTCGAGGCCAACGACAAGCCGAGCCTTAATCTGCTCGCCGGCGTCCTCCAATCCACCAACCGCGGCCACGAGATCCCCGGCCTTTGGAAGGAGCAGCTCGACCGCGACCCTCAGAACGGCGAGACCCACGCCAAGTACGCGATCGCCCTCTATCAGGCGGAGCAACTCCCTGAAGCAGAGAAGGCGTTTGAGTCCGCCTTGTCGACTCTCGAAGCCGAAGATCAGAAGTTGATCGTCAAGCGATACTACGCGCCGATGCTTGTGCAGCGCGAAGAGTTCGACCGCGCGATGGACTTCTACGAGGACGTGATCGACGAGAACCCGGCCGATGTCCAGGTGCTGTACGAATACGCTCAGACCTTGCGCCAGGCGAACCGCGAGTTCGAAGTACCCACGGTGCTCGATCAGATTCTCGCCCAGAACCCCGATCCGAACATGCGCGCCGAAGTGCTGGCGTGGAAGACCGAGATCACCGAGCCGAAGCGCGCTGAAGCCGTTGCCCGGGCCGACGAGAAGCTGACTAATGGCGACTTCGTAGGTGCGATCAAGGAGCTCAAGCCCCTCCGCAACTGGCTGGCTGACTACTGGAAGCTCTGGGCCGTTCTCGCCACATCCCACAACCGGATCGGCGAGCACGAAGAAGCCCGAGAGTGCGCCGAGCGGCTCATCAATATCTTCCCCGGCTGCGAGCCAGCATACGTGGAACTGATGGCCGCGTTGAACGCGCTTGGCCGCAACGATGACGCCTACAACGTGATGCGCTTCGCCGCGGGTCAGATGCCGCAGTCGCTGGGCATCCACGTGAATCTGGTGCTGGCCGCAAACCGCGCCGGACACAAGGACGAGGCCAAGAACCTCGCCCAGCAGATCCGAGACGCAGTCGGGCCGAACGAAGAACTCGACAAGGTCTTCGCCGAACTGGAACAGTAGATCATGGACAGCAAACGGAACGCCCCCAGATGGCTCAAGCTTCTGGTGGGCTTCCATGTGCTTGCGATTACCTCGTGGTCGCTTCCCAAGTCATCGCCGGGCGTGCTCAACAACATGCTCGAGCCAAGAGGCTTGGATTGGGTGCTCTACGCGAATGATCGCTATGTGCGGGTTTCGCCGGTCCAGCAATACATCCTCTCGCTGGGTCTGTTCCAGTCGTGGGACATGTTCGCACCCAACCCCACGAACAAAGATATCTGGTGCGATGCGATCGTCCGCTACCGTGATGGTTCGGAGAAGGTTTACACCTATCCTCGCGTTTCCGAGGTCAACTACGCCGAGAAGTACGTCATCGAGCGCTACCGCAAGTTCTATGAGCGGGTCAACCACGACCTGTTCCAGTGGATGTGGCCGGATTTTGCCCAGCGCGTCGCGGTCAAGATGGATGACCCCGGCAATCCTCCCGTTCAGGTAGTTCTCCGACGGAACTTCATCGTCACCCCACGAACCATCACGTTTCCGGACTACTGCTCAAATGTGATTGCGGCGATCCGCGAGGGCCGCCTTGACGGTGAGACCTTGTCACCCGCCAACCCCGTGATCCCCCCCTTTGAGCAGTCCGTCTTTCTGATTTACGACGTCGATCAGGAGCGCCTAGCTTTGGCACGCACGCGATGAAGAAGCGTCTTGCCCGATTCGATGATTGGTGGTTTGGGTACCGGTCACCGGTCGCGCTCGGCTTGCTGCGGATTCTCCTCGGATTCGCCGCCGTCATCAGTCTGGGCATGACGCTGTTCATGTTCGACGATTGGTACACCCCCGACGGGTTTGTTCCGCGGACGCTCACTGAGCAGTTCCTACGATGGGACTCGCACCGAGTCTGGGCAAACACCCCGTGGGAGTTCCATCTGCCCTTCGGCCCGCCCCGGCTAAACCTGCTCGCGTTCACGGATAACTCGGCACTGACGCTGGGCCTCTACCTGCTCACGATCGCCTCCGCGGTCGGGTTTACGCTCGGCTGGCGGACGCGCTGGTGCGGCATCGTGCTCGTCCTCGGGATGATCTCGATCCACACCCGCAACCCGCTGATCATCCACTCCGGCGACACCCTGTTGCGGCTGTGTTTGATCTACCTGGTGCTCTCCCCAAGCGGCGCCGCCCTCTCGCTCGATCGGCGGCGAGAACTCCGCCAGAAGGGACTCCCGCCCGACACGCCTTTAGAATACGTTCGAGTCACGGGCCAAAGGCTGATTCAGTATCAGACCGCCCTCGTGTACCTGACGACGGTTTGGTGGAAGGTCTTCGGCACGTTCTGGATGGATGGCACGGCGACGTTCTATCCGGCGATGATGCACGAGTTCCGCCGGTTCCCCGTCCCCGGTTTCCTCGAGCGACAACCCTTCATCGGACTCACCACCTACGGAACGCTGATCGTCGAGGTGGCGCTGGGCACGCTGATCTTCTGGAAGCCCGCCCGCAAGTGGGTGGTGATCTTGGGGCTCCTGCTCCACGCGTACATCGAGTACCGCTTCAATATCCCGATGTTTGCGCTGATCATCACGACGACGTATATCGCGTTTTACGAGGGGGATGAGGTCGAGCGATGGCTCGCGCGACGGCGGTGGGGTCGACGGCTCCTCGGGTGGCCCGAACCGGCGGAATCCGTCGCGCCAGCTCCCGCCTAGCGACGGTCGAACCGCGGCCACTCCGCCGGGGAGCGATTCCCTTCCGCGAAGTCGGCCAGCCGCGCACCGATCCACGGACCGAACTTGAAGCCATGCCCGCTGCATGGAGAGGCCCAGATCACTCTGTCGTCCTCGCCCCAGCGAAAGTCCTCGTCGGCCGTGTTCGTGTAGAGGCAGGTCACGACTTCGGCGATCTCCGGATTTCCAACACCAAATCGCTCGCGGGCGAACCGCAGGATGCGCTCGATCATCGCCTCGTCATGAGGCCTAGGTTCATTTTGAGGGTCAAGCGGAAGGCCAGGCGTGTGGACCCCGACCTTGACCGTTGTGCACCCGCGCTCGCTTGGAAAGCCATACACGAAGTCGGGTGAGTCCTCGATGTATACCGGCCCTCGCCACGACCGGCCCAGATCGACATAGGCCACCGTCTGGCAGGTCACCGCGGCGTCAACGCCGAACATCTCGGGGGCCCACGCACCGACGCAGGCGATGACGCGATCGAACTGCCCGACCAGCGCCTTTGGATCAGCGGCTTCTTGGACGAAGATCGCGCCCTGCTGCATCGCGAGGTCGATCGTGCCGGCCACCGCGTTTGACGCATGGACCCAACCCGCCTCCGGCGTTAGGACCGCCACTTCCTCGGAACGAATCTCGATTCCCCACTGATCCCGAGCTTGGTCACCAGAGACGACCTCATGCGGCACGTCCAGTTCCCTCAGACTGCGGATCGTATCCGCGACCATCGCCGAATCGGGCAGCCCGAACAAGATGAGCCCGACCTCGTGCAACAGCCCCCCTTCAATCTGGTGGCCGATGCGATCCTGCAGCTCCCGCCACATCGGATACCCCTCCACCATGATCTCGGTGAAGAACG
>JANJUB010000125.1 GCA_024710805.1 Fimbriimonadaceae bacterium
AGACGTGTGCTCTTCCGATCTGACCGTACGCCCAGATTTCGCCGCGGTTGCCCGTTCCGACGAAGGGATTATCGGGCGGGATCGTCCCGTCGGAGTTCATCCGCAGGATCTTGCCCGCAATCGAGGTGAGGTTCTGCGAGAGTGCAGGATTGGACCCGCCGTCGCCGGTGGCGATGTACAACTTGCCGTCGAGCCCGAAGCGGATGCATCCCGCGTTGTGATTCCCGGCATCGGACGGGATGTTGTCGAGCACGATCGTCTCGCTGCCCGGTACCGCCTGATTGGCGAGTTCGGTGAAACTCGAGACCCGGTTCTTCGGGGTGGGAGGCGCGCTCAGGCTTAGGTTGTTCGTGGTGTAGTACACGTACACGAAGCGATTTGCCGCGAAGTTAGGATCGAGCGCCAAGCCCAGCACGCCGCGCTCGCTGTTGGTCGAACAGGAAATCGTCGCGAACGTCGAGACAAGCGACCCGTTTTGGTACACCTTGATCGTCCCGCCCTTCTCGCCGACGAACACCCGCCCGTCCGGGGCAAAGACCATGCACGTCGGGGCGTTGAGGCCAGAGATGGCATTGGTTACGGCAAAGCCGTCTTGAGCTGAACTGAGCACCGCCCACAAGCCAACAAGCAACGCCACAAGGATGCACTTTCGCATCCCTTTATGATAAGGGCAACTGCCGAGAATGTCAAGACAAATCGAGCAAAGGAAACTCTCGGACTTCGGCCTCGACCGACCCATCCTGAGTTTGGACGGTTACGACCTCACCATCGAAGGCGGCCTCTCGACGAATCATCGCGCCCGCGATGAATCCGAACTGCGGCGAGAACTCGGCTGAAGTGATGGTTCCCGCATCCTCTCGGTCCCGATGCGCGACACGGTCGCCTACCGCCATCGGTTGGTCGGAGATGAGTGCCATCCATGTTCGATTCGTGTGGCCACGGCTATGAATCCGCATCAGAACCTCTTGGCCCGTGTAGCAGCCCTTCTGGTAGCTCACGTGCTTCGATTCGAACCAGGGTCCAAGCTCGGGGGGCAGCACCCGCGCGTCGATGTCCTCACCGAATCGAGGAATGCCCGCTTCCAATCGGGCGATGTTGAACGCCCGTTCGTCGATCGGCGCAAACGCGCTCTCGAGGGCCTTCCACGCTTCCTCGGCTTCGTTTGGGACAAGAAGGTCCCAACCGCCGAGGCCCGTCCGATTCGAACGCAGACAGATCACTTCGACCCCCTTGAACTGCGAGACGCTGGCATCAAGATGCGGGAGTTCAAGATGCTCTCGAAGTTGAGCAGTCGCATAGGGACCCTGCAGGCACACCAAGCGGTAAGCCGGAGTCAGGTCGCGAGCGACCACATCCTCCATGATGATCATGTGGTCAAGCCGATGTTGAAATGCCGAACTCGCGGCACGGTGCATTCGGATGAGATAGCGATCGTCGACCGACCAGAGATCTCCAACCGCTTCCGTTTGTCCGGTCGGCGAGCAGAGGCAGAACGCCATCGATCCACCGGGCTGCAGGTTCCGCATGTCATTGGTGATCTGACCCTGAAGCCACGCCTTGCGGTCTTCACCGGTCAACTCAAAGAGAGCCGAGTTCTTCAGTTCGTAACGACCGCAACCGCCGCGAAGCAGTTCATAGCCCTCAGCGGTGGAAGGTGAGATGGGGTCTTGGACTAGGCGATCAGACATGGATCGAATTCCAGCAGGAAGTTAATATGGCGCAGAGCACCTGTGCTAGTCTACGATTCAGCGTGGAGTTTCGTTCGTGTTAGGCTTTCTCTTGGCGTCCCTTGGCGTACTCGGGGGATGGGGCAAGATCACCGTGAGGCAGTTTGAACTGTCGGCCGCGGCAGATATCCGATCTCAGCTGACCGGGGAAAACGTCTTTGTGGACGTCAAAACGCTCCTGACCGGGATCATCGATGGCCCCCAAGGCGACGTCCGCCGCGGCACGATCACCGCTCGTCACTTCTCGACCCCAGGATTGCCGCTCTACACCGAACCCTGGCGATCTCAACGAGGCATCCTCCGCCACCTTCGCCTCGAACTCGACGACTTCTACCTGGGCAACCTGCGCATCGAGAGCCTCCGTGCCGACATTCCCGACTGCCGTTACGACTATCCGCTCGCTCTCCGCAGTCGGATCATCCGCCTCAGCCGCAGCGGCGTAGGCACCGGCAGAGTTGTGCTCCGCGCGGAAGACTTGGGGGCATTCATCCTCAAGAAGTTTCGCGAGATCAAGTCGGCGACCGTCACGCTCGAGAACGACAAAGTCACCGTGGAAGGTGATGGCGAGTTCGTGCTGCTCAAAACTCGGTTCCTGGTGATCGCCAAGCTAGCTTCTCCGGACGGTTACACCCTCCAGTTGGAACACGCCCGCATCTTCTTCGATGATCGCCCCGCGGATGAGTTGTCGGGTCAGACGTTGCTCAAGGCGCTTAACCCCGTCGTCGATCTGCGCGCAGACCTGAAGCTGTACGATGCGATTCAAATCGAAGGTGTCGACATCGCGAACGGCAAGCTGGAAGCGTGGGGCAAGACCAAGATTCCCACCCTGCCGAACTCCGTCAAGCCCTAGGGCTTCTTTCGTAAGTCCTCGACGAGAACTCCCTTCGGGGGCGTGGTATCGAACGTGCGAGATGGAAACCGCTGTCCGAACCGATAGGTGATTGCCTCGATCTCCATCGGGTCTTGAGGCCGCTCGTACCACATGGGGAACATCACGTAGCTCGCCAGAGAACCCGGCCGATTGTCATAGGCAATCTCCTGAATCCAACCATCGCGAAGCGTCAACGTCATGACCCCCAGACTCTTGGTGGCGAACCGGATCCAGTTGCGGCCGGACTCAAAGTGCGGTTCGTCGGCAACCAACCGCTTATACGACTCGCGCCCCTTCATGAACAGAAACAGGATCGCCGAAGACGGCCCGGGCGGATTCAGGCTCGGATGCGCCTCGAGGATGTCCGCGGTGTTGCGAAGCGACACGCGTCCGTCGCCACCCGAAACGACCAAGAGCGTCTTCCCGTCCGACACGAAGGTCGTTCCGTCGCCCCAATACTCGGCCGAGTCCACTCGGAATCGACGCTGACCGGCGTAGCGAACGACCATCTCCGTTCCGGCTTCTTGAGCCTCATGCTTTGCCAACCGCCGCGACCGGCTGATCGAAATCTCGACATTGCGCAGGTTCGCGTAGCGATCGAACAGATCGTTTAGCTGAATCTGCGGGGGGATAGCCAGAAAGGCAAGGGCGATCATTCTGTCTGTAGGATACCGACCCCGTTATCGCTGTTTCGCCGCATAGATCGCTTCGAGGTGATCGCAGAACTGCTCGCCGAGCTTCCTCCAATCGAACTCCCGCTCGCCCAACGCACGGGCGTTTCGTCCCTGTACCTCCAGTTGCGAAGGGTTATCTCGCATGGCGATCAGCGCATCGGCCAACGCGGACGGATTCTCCGGTGGCACGGCTTGGCCCAGGTCGTGTTCCTTCACCATGTCGGTCATCCAGCCGGGGTAGTTCACCAAAACTGGCAAGCCAGATGCCAAATAGTCGAAGAACTTGTTCGGAGACGTCCCGTAATAGAAGCCGGGCACGTTCGCGAGACACATCAGCCCGACATCGGCCTGAGCGCACAGCTTGGCCAACTCGACCTTTGGAATCGCATCGTGGAACACGCAGTTGTCGAGCCCCTCATCTTCGGCCCGCTTGACAAGCATGGCTTTCTCGCCCCCCTTGCCGATGAACACCAGTCTGATGTTGGTGATGCCTCGTTTCTTGAGTTCGGCCGCCGCATCGAGGATGGCGCCGAGACCATTGGCGCGGCCGTGGGTTCCGGTGAAGAGCGCGATGAAGTCCCCTTCTTCGACTCCCGGCAACTCGAATCGCCTCGGACCCTCGGCCGGTCGGAACGTGTCGAGATCGCACCCGTTCGGGATCATCGCCAGCGACTCGCGCTTCATGCCGCCCTTGACCATGCCGTCGACGATGCCGGGCGAGAGGCCGATACCTCCGTCCGCGGCATCGTAGGCCGACTTCTCCAGCCAGTTCATGCCCGCGAGACCAACCGGGTTGCTGTAACCCAGAGCCCTAGGCAGCTCGGGCCACAGATCGCGTACTTCCAGCACGAACGGTCGCTTGCCTCGACTCCGCTTCGTGAAGATTCCCGGGATCGCGACCGTAAGCGGCGTCGACGTGGCAAAGAGCAGGTCGTAGTCGTTCTGCTTGGCGAGAGCAACGGTAGCCTTCGCAAACTTCAACCACGATTTCAGGCGGTCCATCGGACCAAAGCTTTGATCGTAGGGGATCACGAACTCAATGACGTCGAAGTCCTCAACCCTTCCGCGGCGCATGCCATTCACCACCTCACCGCTGAGTCCGGTGTCGCTCTGGTTCCAGCTTGCACACGCAATCGAGACTTGGTGACCACGAGCGGCAAGCGCCTTGGCCATATGGTAGCTCCGCGTGCCCGTGGTGCCCTGCTTGGTCGAATAGTAGAAATGAAAGTAGAGGATGCGCATGATCGGGATCTAGGATGCGGGGATGCTGAAGGTGGAGACGATCGCGAGTTCCGATTTGATCGTGAACTCAACTTCGATCAAGGTACAGGCGGTGGTCTCCCCGTACGCTTCACTGACCAACGTCGCGGGAGGACTGTCGGTCAGGGTTGATCGGTTAAGTTCCATCTCGCCAACCTGAATGTCCAGGCACAGCCCATCATCGCGCAGCCAACGGGTCTCTTCCTCGATCCACTTGCCGGCCAAGTGCCAAAGCAACTTGGCGCTCCGCCCTTCTGTACCCCGAAGAACGTCGACTATCGTAACTCCGATGTCGCTCACGCCGATCGCCCGCTGATGCTGGATGCCCAGCCCAATCTGTTCATAGGCGTGTGACGTGCCGCCCATGCCCAGGCCGCGCACAAAAATGGACCCGAACTCGGTCATGCCGTCCTCGTCAAGGTCGCTTCCCATGTCAATATCTGCGTTGGTCCAATGCGTGTACAAGAACCGGCTCGCAAGCGGCATCTGGTCTTTGTCGTCGACCATCACCGTGTTGTGGGCGCCGGTCGACTTGAAGTGCTTGGACCAGCCATCGGGGTCGTTATAACTGTAGGTTCCCGAATCGATGGCAACTGGACTCCCATTGTGCCAAATATCTACGTGAAGCGCATCCGCTTGACCTGGGCGCCCGTCTGTATACTTCGGCACCCGCATAAACACCGAGAACCCCTGCTCCGTTAGACGGGCGTAACCGCCGGATAGCGCGACGTACAGAGGCTCGGGGGATTCCGCTGGCTTGAGGTTCTCTGTGCGGATGCCTAACCACGCCAGTTCCTCATCCCATGGGCCTGGTCCAAATGCTCGCTGCTCGTCCATAAGGGCCATTCCTGCCTGGATAATCGGGCGGAAATCGAGGTAATCCGCTTCCGACAGCGCAAGCGCATTCGCGCCGTCGTTTGCGCCATAGTTCGGAAGCCTACCGAGATCAGGCGCGACCATCACTTCGTGCAGAAACTCCACACCGTACGATACGAGATCCTCCGCGCGGCCCTCCAAGGTGGTGTCTTCTAGCCGACGAGCGGCAAGCGCGGCCAAAAGGCAAGCCCGCAGGGCGAGGCGCTGGTACACGAACGAGTGCTGAACGTAGCTGCCGTCGACCGCGAACTGCTCGAGGATCAGCCGCTCTAAGATACGCCTTCCCTGCTGTCGCCAGCGAACGGCAGACGGGTGGTCGGGAAGGCAGCACCCCGCAAGATAAAGTCCGGTCGCTTCGCTCGTACCGTGGTTGTTGTGCTGGCCGATCGCATAGTCCATCGTTGGCTCGACCCGCTCGGCAAGCGCCGAAACGGTCGAGGAGATGAGCGTCTGCGACTCTGGCGACCGAAACACCGTGCCCGCGAACACCAACGCCATGAGGCGGAGAGAACACTCTTGGCCGCAATACCAGTTGATGCCCTGGTTCGGCGGATTCTGGGAGCGCCAATCCTGCAGCAGATCACGGAAGGTGCGCTCATACTTCGATTCTCCGGTCAGGGCGTATGCGCGAGCGAGCGTCACCGCCCAGTCGAATCGAGAAGCTTCCCAAATCCACTTGATGTCGCCCTGCCGCTCGTCGAAGTCGCGAATCTCTGTCCAGTGGACGAGGGGCGTCTCGTAACCGGTCAGAGGATTCGCGCGCCAGGGTCCTCGTCGTTTCCAGTGGACGGAGAAGTAGCGGAGTTCCCCGTCGACGATGCGGTCTGCCACCCCGATGAGTTGGGCACGCGCGTCCTCGCCCATAACCTGGACAAGCTGACCAGCCGACGGCAATGAGAAGGGAGAGCGAAGCGTGGTCGCGCCGAACTCAGACCAATCGCGACCCGGCGTGAGCTTCTTGTATGCCCCCCCGCGTAAGCGACGGCGATGCTGGGCCACCAGCAGAAGTCGCCGTGGCCCGAGACGCAAGAGAGTCTTCGCCAGGGCGAGCTTCCGCTTCAGCACCCGAAGAGTGTACCGGCGGGCCGCCTATCGATAGGGATCTCGGCTGATCCGCCAGTGGATGACCCCGATCGTCAGTATCGCGACCAGCGGGATCACAAAACCCCCGATGTGGCCCAGGAGCATTTTCCTGCCGTAATCGCTTACCAGGCTCATATAGAAGGAATCGGTCATGCACCACGTTATGGAGCCGCCCGAATACAGACCGAGCAGCAGGAAGAGCATCGAAGACCACTTCCACGCTTTCGGCTTTCCTTCACGAGTTTCGCTGAGCATGCCCAAGCCATAAATCGTCGCACCGACGATCGTCATCAGGATCGGCACGTAGAGCGGCTCATGCCACTTCTGCGGCAAAGACTCACACGACAACAGAAAACCACCGAGTTCAACCATGAGCATCGCTATCCCTCGCAGATTTTGGGCCATCGGGCGGCAAAAATGCCCGCATGTTTACCAGGATGCCCAAGAATCCCCGTCTATGCGCTGGGATAGCTCCCCAGGACGACGGTTTCAAGCGCGAGCTCGCGAAGCCTCTCGATCGCTCGAGCCATGTTGTCGTCGAGCCGGTGGCCCACACAATCAAGGAAGAACATGTATTCGAACTGCGCACGCTGAGCCGGTCGAGACTCGATCATCAACAAATTGACATGCTCCGACTCTAGTGCCCCGAGCGCCCGGTAGAGCTGGCCCGGCTGGTTCCGGAGGTTGAACATCAGGCTCGTCTTGTCCCGGCCGGTTTGGGCAGGTTCATTAAAGCCGATCACCAAGAACCGGGTTTGGTTCTGCGGGTTGTCCTGAATGTGCTCGACGAGAACGGGAATGCCGACCGTCTCCGCGCCGAGCCGATTGGCGATCGCCGCGCCGTGGGGATCATTCAACGCGCGCTCCGCAGCCCGAGCCGTCGGCATGACTTCCACGACTTCCGCATGCGGCAGGTTCTCGCGAAGCCAGCGACGACACTGCAGCGCGGGTTGGGGACCGGCGTACACCCGCTCGATCGCCGCCAGCGACTCGGCGACGCTCACCAGCTGATGGTCGATGGAGACATAGCGCTCGGCACAGATGCGCGCGTTCGTCAGCGGGAACATGTCGAGCGTCTCCGGAACCACTCCCGCCAATGAGTTCTCGACTGGAACCACGCCGTAGTCCGCCGTACCGTGCTCGACCGCCATGAATACGTCGTGGATCGAATCGACGGGCATGAGATTCGAACTGGAGCCAAACGTCTGGGCAGCGGCGATGTTCGAAAACGTCCCCGGCGGTCCCCAATAGGCCGCGCATAAGGGCTTCTCCAACGCACGGGCCGCCGAAATCACCTCTCGGAAGATGCTGCGGAGTTGATCGGGCAGCAAGGGTCCAGTGTTGATTTCGCGCAATCGCTCGAAGACTTCTCGCTCCCGCTCGGGAGTGAAGAAGGGCCGCTGGTCTCGTCCCTTGAGCTTGCCGATCGACTGGGCGAGTTCCGCCCGACGGTTCAGCAACTCGACGAGTTCAGAGTCGAGCTGATCGATTTCGGCGCGAGCCGCGAGGAGGGGGTTCTGGGCTTCCGGGTCCATCATGAGTCACATTTGCCGGCCCCGTTGCCGTCATCCTTCATTATTGCCGAGATTGCGGCTAAAATGAACCTACCCGGAGTGCCGTGAACGACACGATCAAGCCCCTACTAGATCTCTTCCGCGAGATGTCGTGGCGAAACGTCGTGTCCGTCGTTGACATTCTGCTGGTGACCTACCTCGTTTACCGGCTGTTTTCGCTGGTGCGGGGCACTCGGGCGATCCGTATTGTTGCCGGCATTGCGTTCTTCCTGCTGATCCTCTTCGTCAGCAAGTGGCTGCAACTCGATACTCTGCATTGGCTTCTCGAAAAAGGAACCCTGCTCGGTCCCGTGGCTCTGGTCATCTTGTTGCTTCCTGAACTACGGCAGGCCCTGGAGGGATTCGGTCAACTTGGCCTATGGACCCAAAAACTGGTTGGATCGGAGCGGACCGACGTCAAAGCCGAGACCGTGGAGAAGATCGTAGCGGCCGCCGCCGAGATGAGTTCGGCGCGGATTGGGGCCCTCATGGTGATTGAGCAAGCCAGCCCCATGATTGACGTCGTCTCGAGTGGCGTACCCCTGAACGCCAACCTGTCGACACCCTTACTCGTGTCGATTTTTTATGAAGGCAACCCGCTCCACGACGGCGCAACCGTCATCAAGGGGGACGAGATCATCGCCGCCGCCTGCCGCCTACCCTTAAGTGAAAATGCGCGACTCGACCCCGCTCTACATATGCGCCATCGCGCGGGCATCGGCGTTTCGGAACAGCACGATTGCCTGGTCATCATCGTCAGCGAGGAGCGCGGAACGATCAGCGTCGTGAAAGATGGCCACCTTCGCCGAATGGCGGGCCACGTCGAACTCCGGGAGGTTCTCAATCGAGAACTCCGCTTGGTCGGCGAAGAGGAACCAGAATCTGAGCCAAAGCGACGGCTTTTTGCGCGAGGTTCGAAACTGCGATGAGGCGGCCCAACGTTGGATTGATCGTCGCGTCCATGGTGGTCTCCGTGCTG
Organism: Fimbriimonadaceae bacterium; assembly: GCA_024710805.1. Lineage (GTDB taxonomy): Bacteria > Armatimonadota > Fimbriimonadia > Fimbriimonadales > Fimbriimonadaceae > JANJUB01. Next base: position 9,024 of record JANJUB010000125.1, read on the forward strand.
CTGTGGCTGCAGGTACGTTCAGAGGCGGCTCTGCAAACGAGCCGCAAGATCGACCTACCGCTGCGCTATGTGAACCTGGACGAGGAGCGATATGTGGTCAGGAGCCTGCCTAAGTCGGTGGCGGCTCAGGTCGAAGGCACCGCCGAACAGATCGACCGCTTCACTTCGCTCAAGGCGGGCACGGTCGTCGCCACCGTCGATTTGAGCGATGCCAACCCTGAGATCACCACGTACCGCGTTCGATTGCCGCGCTCCGAGGCCATTCAGCGGACCGGGGCGGATTTGCGAGCCCTCAGCGACGACATCATCATCATCATCGAAGAGGTCGCGATCAAGGAGTCGCCGGTCACCATCGACCCCTACAACGCGCCCGCCGGTCTCATGTTCTCGACCGCTGAGGTCACCCCCGAGAAAGTGCGGCTCCGGGGTCCCATGGGTGACCTCGCCCGTGTGGATCAGATCCGCGCTCGTTTCGACCTGTCGTTATCCCCCGGGCGAGCCGTGACCGTGCCGCTCGAGATTCTCGATAAGAATCAGCGGCCGCTCGAAGCCGTTCGCGCGATTCCGCCCGAAGTTTCCGTCGTCGCCCAACTCGCCAAGGTCGCCCCCACCAAGTCGATCATCGTATCGGTGGTGTTTGCCGGTGGGAGCAAGCCCGCCCCGGGCTATCGACTGGTCGAGTTCGAGGCGATTCCGCCGATCGTGTCGGTGAGCGGCGAGATGAACTTGTTGACCGCGCTCAAGTCCTTGAACACCGAAGCGATTCGCCTCGACGGACTCATGCAGCCGACGACCATGCGCGTCAGATTGACGCCTCCCCGCGGGTTGTCGCTCGACAAGAACACGGTCGACGTGCGTTTGAAGATCGAGAAGATCCCTGAGATCGACGGGCCGCCGGTCGTTGACGGCGACAACCCATGATCGTTATCCGCCCGATCAACGAAACCGAAGCACCCGCGTTCTTGGCGCTGCTGTGCCGGGTGTTCAACTTGGACCCTACACGAGCCGAGGGCATTTTCTTTTCCGAGCCGTTCTTCGAGCTCGATCGGAAGTGGGCGCTCTTTGAGTCGGGACGCATCCGCAGCATCCTCACGACCGTCCCGCTGGTGTTCGGAGATGGCCCTGCGTACGGCATTGCGGGGGTGGGCACCGACCTCGACCATCAGGGTCGAGGTTTCGGGGAGAGACTCTTGCGCGCGGTGCTGAGTCACGGCCGAGACTCCGGAGAGGAACGTGCCTTGCTGTTCGCCCACCGCCCCGAGCTTTATGAGCGATGCGGGTTCGAGGTCCTCGACCACGTCATCCGGGCGCCTCTGACCCCATTAGCCACCGACAATGAAGCTCCGCTGCTTCCCTTCGATGATGTCGAGGCGTGCTATGAGCGTTGGGCCAACCGATCGGTACACCGACTCCAACGTCCTCCACGACGCTGGCAGTTCTGGAAGTGGAACCTGCGCATCTGCAGCGAGGTGCCCGGCGGATACGTTTGCCAAGAAGGTGACACGGTTCGGGAGTGCATTTTTGACATCCCGCTCGGGGCATGGCCGGTTTATCCCGGTGCCGAGTGGTTCGGTTTGCGATGCATGGCCGAGGAAATGCAGCTGCCGATTGGCGAGGCGAAGGAAGAGCTCATCTACATGGGATACGGCTTCTCTTCGCCCCCGCGCATGTTCATGACCGACCAGTTCTGAACGGGTTGCTGGGGTGCAAGCTTCGAGTCACGAGCCTACGCTCAGGGCCTCACTTGAGAGGCCGGATCTCGATCTTCCGGAACTCCACGGGCGAACTCTCAGACTGGAGCGCCATCCAGCCTCGCCTGAGCTTCAGTTCACCGCCCGCCGCGGCGACGACCGCCTTTGCGTCGGCGTCGTTCGGATCGAGCTGAGCACCGGAGTATTGGAGCACCTTCTCCCCGTTGATCCGGTGGATGATCTGCCCACCTGGCCACACTTCGAGCTCGCACTTGACCCATTGGTCGCCGTCGTAGGTCTTGGATGTCGAGTCGGTGCAGTGTTGGGTCCAGAGCTTGTCTTTGTAGAAGATGTGGGTTCCAGGCGTGCAAATGTTGCCGGTTGACCGAGTGCCGCTGCCAAGTCCGCCCAAGAACTGAAGCTCCAGACTCACCGGGAAGTCCTGATCCTTAGTCATCGTCTTCGGGTCTTGGCAGTGGAACATCACACCGCTGTTGCGGTTCGCCCAGCCCGGGCCATCCTTGATCTGTGTGCCCGTGAAGCGATATTCGAGCCGGAGCACATAGCTCTGATAGGGGCTCTTGTAGAACAGGTGCCCGAATCGGCCCTTGAACTCGCCGTTGTACTGGTCGTAGTTCACCTGGATCGCGCCATTCGCCACTCGGAACGTGTTGCCGAAGTTGACTCCGTAGTCGTATCCGGTGATCTTCGGTGTCCACCCGTCCAAGTTCTTGCCATTGAAGAGCGGGGTCCAATCGGAGCCTGTTTGGCCCAGGATGGCGATGGCGACGACGGCGGTAATCATGACGTGATTGTGGCACGCCTAAGGAAGCACTCTCCGCACACAACGAAGGCACAGGTTTCGAGTCATCTATGAGTGGACGACGAGGCCAGCGATCAGGCTTGTGCTCGCCGCCTTGCGAGCCAGGTAGAGGGCGTGCGTGCAGAGACTTCTTGGAAGGTGAGGGCACGACTCATCCCTCACCAACCCAATGTGTTAAGCACGTTCCGCACGCTTGGCACGAGCGGTTTGTCGAGTCTCCTGCCAAGGGAACCTTCGCTCCCTTGGCGCGGGCTTCGCGGGCAGGCCGCCCATCATGATCAGGGCGCGACGCGGAACGTCGCTGGTATTGGCACCGGCGTAATGGAGCGTTCGGTTGTGGTGAATCGTGATGCCACCAGCCGGCAAGGGGCACGGGACAGGATCCACGATCGGGGCAAGATCGCTCAACTCTAACCCATGCACCCGCACATCGCCACCGATCGGTTGGTGGGGCAGCAGCTCCCAGTAGTGGCTGCCCGGCATAAACCACAGACACCCGTTCTCTACGGTCGCCTCTTGCAGAGGCATCCATACGCTGACGGTGGTGTATTGCTGGTTCGGTTCCCAGTAGGCCTCATCCTGATGCCAAGGGGTAGGTGCGCCATGACCCGCCGGTTTAAAGATCGCGTGCGCGACGCCCACGCTCGCCTCGGGACCGAGGAGGTCCTGCACGATCTCATTCGCCACCTGCAAGTACTTGCCGTTCGATAGTTCGGGAGCGTAAGCGAGCGGGTTGAGCACCTGCGGAAGCGCCGCCGACTTCCCTTCCTCGTCCACGCCAGCAAGGTCAAACTGGTCGCCACTCTCGAACCCGGCTTTTCGCTCAAACATGCCGTCGTAGGCGTCGCGCATCCACGCCAGTTCGTCGGGCGAGGCGATAGGCTCCGTAACGTTGAGAAAGCCGTTCAAGTGGAAGAAGCGGATCTGCTCGACCGTGAGTCGCATATGCCATTATGGGCTCGTGACTCCTCACCGCAAGCAGTACGACGAACTCGGCTACACGATCTTCCGAAACGTGCTGGACGCCGACCTTATCAAAGAGGCGAGCGACCATGTCGAATGGCTCGCCAAGAAGCATCCGGAGCTGCGGCCGGAGGAACTCGGACACTTCCTGGTGCCCGACGACCCGTTCTGGATTCGGCTCGTCTCCGATGACCGTCTGCTCGACATCGTGGAGCAGTTCATCGGGCCGAACATCGCCCTGTTCGCCTCACACTACATCAACAAGCCGCCGTTCTCGGGGCGCCCCGTGCTTTGGCACCAGGACGGCAGCTATTGGCCCCTCGAGCCGATGGAGGTTGTGACCCTGTGGCTGGCGGTGGATGCCTCAACGCCGGACAACGGCGGAATGCGGGTGATTCCGGCGACCCATCGGTTGGACCTCCAGGAGATGAAAGCGAACCCCGAAGTGGACAGCGTTCTCGGCTCGGAGATACCCGTCGAGTTCGTCGATGAATCGCTCGCGGTGGACTTGGTGCTTGGACCGGGAGACGTCAGCGTCCACAATCCGACGATCGTGCATGGCTCGAGCGCCAACACCTCACCGAATCGTCGCTGCGGTCTGACGATCCGATACATTCCGACCTCGACGAAGGTGCTGGTGCCCGATGCCGGCTGCCTGTTCCACCTCCGGGGGGACGTCGTCGAGGGCGTCAACACTTACCTGACGCGGCCGAAGTATCGTCCTGGAGACCACTTCAAGTTCCGGAGCAGTGATGCGTGGTGAGCGGAAGGGCACTTGTGGGCGAGGGATGCATCGTGCCCTCGCAAAACGTCAGGGCACAACATATCCCTGACCCACAAGAGAGCTCTTAAGTGATCAGCGCCCTGTCATCCTCGTAACATCGCCTCGATCTGCTGAATGTGCCGTTCCTTGTGCGTGTCCATCAAGCCCAGCACATCCCCCGCGGTCATTCGGAAGATCGGCATGAAGGGGTTGTTGATCCTCACCCGGTTCAGGTCGACACCGCGCAGCCGCTCGGCCTGCCGCCGCGCCTCCGCCAAATGCGCGAGGTAGCGCTCCACAATCTCGCGATCTCGTGGGCCCGACTTCGGCGTCATCGACTTCGGAGCCGGCGCATTGCCGCCGGGCCCTCCCGCATTCATGAGGAACTTGCCCAGCCACGTGTAGCGGACCGGTTCGCCTCCCCCAGCCGGCAAGTCCGTCAGGGCGGCGAGCTTGCCCAAGTACGGATCATCGACGATGAGCAGATGGTCAAGGATCATGGCTGGGCTCCAGTTGGATGGCGGGCCTGGCCGATTGAACACCTCATCGCTCATGCCCTCAAAGATGGCTTTCACCCGGGCTTCCGCATCATCCAGCTTCGCCAAGGTCGCGTTTACACGTTCTTCGCAGGTCATGCGGGGATTATCCGCCACAATGAACCTTAGATGCCACTCCCGCCGCTCGGGCATACCCTTTTGACCCAGCCGCTGCTGGTCGAGGGTGGGGTGTATGTTCCGGAACTCGCCAATCGGATGCACGAGCTCCCGCCCCCCAACGTGCTGCTCCACGTCGCCGGCGACGGCGCGCAAGCCATCGCAGACCATCTGCGTAGGCGCGGACGCCTCGCCGAGGTCAGAGACATCGAACCGGACACGCGGGAAGATCCGGCAACGCGTCCTCGATACCGGCTTTGGCAACCCGACCCTTGGGTCGAGCAAGTCAGGGGCGTGGGAAGTGCCCTCGACGTCGGCTGCGGCTCGGGGCGCGACGCGGTCGCCCTGGCCGCGACCGGGTGGCATGTCGTTGCCACCGACCCGCTCCCCGATGCGCTCGAACGCGGCCGAGACTTGGAAGCGCGATACGGCGACGGACCCTCCGTCGATTGGCGCGACAGCCTGCCCGACGAGACCTTCGACCTTGTTCTGCTCATCCGCTGCGGACGGCCCGAACTCCTCGATCCCGCCCGGGAGCGAGTCGCACCGGGTGGACGTCTGCTGCTCGTCGGCAGAACGGACCGCTTCGCGGAGCTTGAGCGACTCGACCCGATCAGGCTCGAAATCGGAACCGACTGGACGCGCGCCGAGTTCCGGGCACACTGACCCATCAACCCCGCCGATTTGCTAGAGAAGCCCGTTTGAGATTCCGATATTCATGGTGGACCCCATGGAATCAGGACACGAACCCGTGATCTATCGAAGCGAGACGCGCCGCCGAATCGCCCAGTCGAACCTCAAGCGTTGCCCGCTCTGCAACGCGCTGAACGCCCGCGTCAACCGAAGCTGCTTCGTCTGCGAGTGGCACGGCGCTTTCGATCACGATCCCTTTCGCATCGAAGAGTCTCTGATTCGCATGATCTACCACGATCAAGCGGTGCGGATCGAAGCCGACCGTACGCCCCGCCGCCAAGGCCTCTTGGCCATCGTCAAGCGGTGGCTCGGCGGCCGCGTCGATCTGACGGCCTAGGCGATATACTGGGTGGCCCATGCGGCTCGCCCCCGAAGACCTCGTCCCCCTCCACAATCTCGAAGCCGAGATGAGCACGTTGGGGTCGATGATCCTCAAGGAGCAAGCGGCTGAGACCGTTTTCGGCCTCGTATCCGACGACGACTTCCACTTTCCCGCCCATCGCGAGATCTTTCGCGCCATCCGCCAACTGGCGGTGTCGGGTCGCGCCGTCGAACTGCTCACCGTCAAGAACGAGCTCCAAGAACGCGGCAAGCTGGCGGAGATCGGAGGCGAGGACTACCTGATCCAGGTCGCCGAGTCCGTCCCCAGTGCGGCCAACGCCGCCCACTACGCCAAGATCGTCCTTGAAAAGGCCACCCTGCGTCGACTCGACGACGCCGGCCATCAGATTATCCGCGTGGTTCGAGACCCGGAAATCGACACCGACGACAAGCTCGACCAGTCCGAGAACCTGATCTTCCAGGTCGGCAACCAGCGGCTTGGTGCCGACTTCCTCAACCTTCGGCACCTCGCCAAGGACGTGATGATCGATATGGATACGCTGGTGGAGACCGGCGAGCCCACCCTCGGCATCCCCAGCGGCTTCTATGACCTCGACGCGATGACGACCGGCTTCTACGGCGGCGACATGATCATCGTCGCCGCCCGTCCTTCCATGGGAAAGACCTCTCTGGTTCTGAAGATGGCGGTGAACGTCGCGCGCCGAGTCCCAGGAAATGTCGCTCTGTTCAGCCTGGAAATGAGCGGCAAGCAGCTCGCCCGGCGCCTCGCCGCCATGATCTCGGGGGTCAGCACCAGTGTCCTCAAGAAGACCGATCTCAACCCTGACAACTATCGCCGCCTCGCCGACGCGTGCGAGATCATGTACGACCTGCCGATCTACATCGATGAGTCGTCCGACATCAACGGCTTGGAGATGCGCGGAAAATGCCGGCGGCTTAAGCGCGAGGGCGGCCTTTCGATGGTGGTCGTGGACTACCTCCAGCTCATGCGTGGCAATCGCAAGACTGAGAACCGGGTGCAGGAAATCTCCGACATTGCGCGCTCCCTCAAGGGGATGGCGAAGGAGCTCGACGTCCCGGTCATCGCGCTGAGCCAGCTGAACCGATCCGTCGAAAACCGCGAGAACAAGCGTCCCCAGCTCTCGGACATCCGCGAATCAGGATCGATCGAGGCCGAAGCCGACCTCGTCATGTTCATCTACCGCGACGACTACTACAAGGACCGCGAGAAGCCCGAAGAGGCCAACCGCGATCCTGAGCGCACCGAAGTCGCCGATATCATCATCGCCAAGCACCGAAACGGCCCGATCGGCACGGTGAAGCTGGGCTTCCAGCCGACCTACGCCAACTTCGAAAACTTGCGGATGTAGGCTACTTCGCCTTCTTCCGCTGGACCGTGATCATCACCTTCGTCTCGGATTCGCCCTTGTCGCGAATGGCGATGACCGCACCCTCGGAACCATCCTTCAGCTTGCCACTCACCTGAGCTTGAGCCGTTCCGGATGCCGACGAGTTGAACGTCTGCGGGTCCGTGAACTTATCTTTATAGAACTCGACGACCTTTTCCGGCGTGTCCGATGTCGCTCGATTCATCGAGTACGTGGCTTGGTCGTTGGTCTCCATCTTGGAGCTGCCGTACTCGACTTCCTTCGATCCCGGATAGAAGGGCAACCCAAGATCGGCTTCGGTAATCGTGGTGATGCCGCTCTCGAACGTCTCCCCCTTCTCGTTCTTGGTCGATACCTTTCCGTCCTCGAACTTGACCTCGGTGCCGTCGGAGCTCTTCGCCGTCCACGAGTCGCCCTTATTGTCGACCTCGATCTTCTTGCCATCCTTATCGGTGATGGTCATATCACCCGTGGTCGGGTTGACACTGACCTTTTCGCCTTCGCTCCCGGTCACCGTGACCCCTTTGTTCCCGCAACCCACTACCAGCAGCGCGGCGATCAGCCAAACAATTCCGTGTCGCTTCATGGCTCTATTATGGAGTCACGATAAGGGTGGTGGCGCGGGTGATGCCGTTCAGCGAAGCCGTGATCACGATCATCAGCGTCTGCGCCGGGCGAGTCGTGTTCCCGACGAACAAGCCTTGCGAGTTGCCCGCGCCGATCGTCAGTGTCGCGGGTAGCTGGACAATCGCATTCGCCGACGTCAGACCCACCGTCAGACCCGATCCTGCCGCCTTGCCATCCAGAGTGACCAAACCGGCATAGGGGTTGCCTCCCTGCAGCTGGCTCGGCGACACGATGATCGACTGCAGCGCCGCTACCCGAACGGTCATCGTCACGCTGCGGACGACTCCTCCGTTGCTGGCACTGATCGTGGAGCTTCGCGTGCTCGTAACCGGAGCTGTAACGATGTTAAACGTGCCCACCCGGAATCCGGCGGGCACAATCGCCGGGGTTTGAGGAGCCGTGGCTGGCGAGTTGTCGCTGGTCTCGAAAACCACTGAGTTCACCAGCGCGTTGCTGGTAAGCGTGATCGTGCCCGTCGTTGACTGACCGCCCACGACCGACAGCGGATCGATCGCCATCGACACCCCGACGATCGCGACCGTCGCGCTGCGCGTGATGCCATTGCTCGAAGCAGTTACCACCGCCGTTCGCGATGAGGTGACGCTGGCGGTCGGCGCGTTGAAGGTGCCCGCCGTCTGGCCGGCCGGGACGACCGCTACCGACGGTACGAGGATCGCCGGGCTGTTGTCCACGATGGAAATCGGCATGCCGTTTGTCGGTGCGGGCGCATCGAGAACCATGCGGAACTGGGCAACGGTTCCGCCCACAATCGTGGTGTTGACCGCTTCGAGCGCGGTCAAGAAGGGCGGATCGATATCGAGAAAAGCAATCTCCTCCACGCTGAAGTTCCCTTCGTCGGCGGTGATCACTACACGGACAGGTTCGCGAACACGCGCAGTGAACACCGTAAAGAGCTCGGAGTGAGCCTGTCCAGGGAGAAGCTCGACCGTTGGAGATGAGAGAGCGGTTGCAGTCGAGTTCTCAAAAACCCTTAACGTTTTAGGGACTTCTTGTTGTTGGCCACTCATGATCACGCGCCCGGTTACGATCGTCCCGCCCTTGACTCGCGCGGCGCTCAGCTCGATCCCCGTGCCGATAGGTTGCCGTCGGATCTTCACGACACCAAACGACTGCAGGTTGCCTCGCTGGAGTCGATAGGTGAAGGCGTCCACCATATGCTTTGGCGCGGTCGGAGTAAACAAGAGCGACCCATCCGAGTTGAGGGTGACCGTGCCAAATGAGGGCTGGCTCACTAGGCTAAGCTGCGCACCCAGCGCGCCAACATCATTGGCCAGAACGCCGGGCGAGTCGATGGTCAGCGACTGAGCGTTGAAGAACATCTCAAACACGTCGTCGGCCGCTATGGGCCTGACGAAGATGCGTCGGACCTCGGATGTAGCAGTCAAGGGGGTCGCGCCAACAACATAGATCTGGTTCTTCTGCCCTACGGCAAAATCCTGTGGATCCAGTTGGTCGGTAACTTCGGCTTCAGGCCATGTCGCCGCTGGTGACAGAGCTAATCGCACGCTCGTATTGACGTCGCGTCGAAGCAAGGTCAGTGGAATACCGGCGACGCTAGAAACGGCCAAGTCCTGGCCTCTGAAGCCCAGTGATTGCAGGCTCCCTCCCGTGAGGTCTGCGTTGGCCGTCAAGAGCAGGCGGCTCAAGTTGTCGGTGACCGAGAAGCGGACGTGAAACTTGCCCTGAAACGGAAACAGGATAGGCGGCGTGATGGTGCCACTGACTTCCGGAAAGGACGTTGACGCTACGACACTGCCATCGGCGAGATCCAGCGCAGAGAGTCTGATCAAGCTGGTCGTAGGGCCATTCGTCATCCCGAGCGCGATCAAGGGGATGGAGAAGTTCTGGGCAGAGACCCCTTGCTTTACGCCAGGATAGGCCCGCTCCCATCGCAAGAACCCTCCGTCGTTCACACTCCGGACAAACATCTCGGTCGAGTTGCCCGCCGCCCTGTTGCCGATCAGGTACACGTTCTCCTGGCCATCTCTGGCGACGCTACACTCACGGAGAGGGGTGGGAATCGTTGTCCTCCACGCTTCCGCACCTGTCTGAGGGTTGAAAGCGATTGCGCCAATCCCGCCGTCCACCGCGGCCGCCACGACGATCTGAATTCCGGTATCGAGAATTTGAAGCGCCTTCGTACCTTGGCTGCGGGGAGGTTCCACATGCACCCATTCAATCGCGAACGTCGTCACGTTGACGCGAGCAACGAACACACGTTCGAGGCCGTTGATGTCGATCGAGCCCGCGACGCACAGGATTCCTGTGCCAATGAAAGTCGCATCAGTTGGATTGACTTGCCCACCCAGAGTCGTGAAGCTCACAAGCCGGTCATTCGGAGCAAGCTCCCCCATTCGCCGAACCTGCATCCCGTTGACCAGGGGAGAAACCACAAAGCCGAACTCACCCTGGGCAGCGGCCACGGAAGAACCGATGCTTGTGAAGCTAAGGGAGCGATCCGTCTCAAAGTCTTGAGCGGCGGCAACGGTCGCGACAAGACAGCAGAACCAAGTTAGGAGTCTCTTCATGGTGTGAGGATGAGGGTCGTCGTTCGAGTGATGCCGTTGTGGCGGGCGGCGATGGTGATCATAAGGGTCTGATTGACCGCATTCGTCGTGGCCGTAAAGTTCGCAGTGGATTGACCGGCGGCGACGATCACACTCGCCGGAAGCTGGACAATCGCCGCTCCCGGTTGCATAGTGACCACAATCCCGCCCGCGGGCGCACGTCCAGTCAGCGTCACCGTCCCCGTCGAGTTCTGTCCACCCCGAACCTGAGTCGGGTTCATGGCCACCGATTGCAGTGCCGGAGCCAAAACCCTAAGCGCCGCGGTCCGCGCGATGCCCTGGCCCGTTGCCGTGATCGTTGCGGTTCGGTCGGTCGGCACCGCCGCCGTGATGATGTTGAACTCGACGGCAAGGGTTCCCGCGGCGATCGAGACCGTCGGATTCGCAAAGCCGGTCGATGGCGAGTCGTCGGTGAGGTCGAACGTGATCGGTTGACCGATGGCGTTGCTCGTCAGGGCGATACGACCCGTTGCACTTGTGCCGCCAGTGACCGAGCTTGGAGTCACGGTCAGCGTACAGCCCACAATACCCACGGTCGCCGAGGCACTCGTTCCCAGCGTTGCCGTCACCACAGCGGTGCGCGAGGTCGTCACCTGGGCGGTCGGTGCATCGAACTCGGCGCCTGTTTGACCCGCAGCAACCGCCACCGCCGCCGGAGCCAAGATCGCCGTGCTGTCGTCGCTCAGGCTCACCGCGATCCCGTTCGTTGGGGCAACGCCATCCAACTCGACGCGGAATCGACCCAACGCCCCGCCGATGATCGTCGGTCTAAGCGCGACCAGGCGGGTGACCTGGGGCGGCCGAATCGTAAACTGCGTCGTGACCGTTGTGCCCCGTAACTGAGCCGATACCGTCACGAGTCGGTTCTCGCGCGTCGCCGCGGTGATCAGCGAGAAGGTGCCCTGCGTGGCCCCTACCGCCACCGTCGCGTTCGGTGAACTGGGAACCGCGAACGCGGAATCCTCAGTGATCGCCACCGCGGCGGGTGTCAGGTGTCGCGGTCCGGTCAGGTTCACCCTGCCGGTCGCCGGCTGGCCGCCAATCACAACCGAGGAGTCCATTTCGACCGAAGCGAGCGCTGGCTGCACATGGATCGTGACGGTCGACTGACTGCTTGCCGAACCCCGCTGGGCGGCGTAGTCAAACGTTGCCACGCCATCGAAACCCGGTGCCGGAGTGAAATCGAACGAACCGTCCGGGTTCAAAGTCAGTCCCTGAGGCGGATTGACGGCCGCCGCGATCGCGCCTGCTCCGCCGATGTCGTTCCCAAGCACGCCCGGTGCAGGCACGCTGAGAGTCTCACCTCGAAAAGCTTCAAATGAATCGGGATTCGCCTGCGGGCGAGGATTCAGACTTCGAATCGCGATCGTATCCGAGGCTGCGTCGATAGCGAAGGCCACGACATGACGTCCCAGCCGATTGTCGAGGGCGAGGTCGATCGCTTTGATGTCGATACCACCTTGGACCAAGTTGAACCCATCAACCGGAGGGATCGAGAAAATTCGCCCAAAGTGAATGAGGCTGTTCGGCTGGCGGACCGAAAGGATGCTCACCAATACGCCACCGATTCCCTCTTGAACCTGGCCCATGACCCCTTGCCCAGGCGGGAAGCCACTGACCACGCCGAAGGTGCCGTTCAACGTGCCTAGCCCCACCGACGTGCTCGGCGGAAGCCCAGATTCGATTCCGATATGCACAAAACCTGGACCTGAGGCCGCGGCCACCGCTGCAATGCGCCCGTCGTCTCCCGAGAACGTGAACGCCTGCTGAGGAATCCCAATCGCGTTCCATCGTGCAATGAACGGTCGAAACACGCCGAGCGAGTTGATGCTTCCGGCCGTGACGATTTGCCCATCGAACGTGCGGCACATCGCCGAGAACTCTGCATTGGCGTTCAGCAAGCGCTCGCTGAGAACCTGCCCATCTTGCGTCATCCGCACCAGAACGATGTTCGACGCCGCGTTGCCGTTCGGCTGGCGGGTGCTCGCAAGGTACACATCGCCGGTTGGGTTGATCTCGATGCCAACCCGCTGACCCACAACGCCATCCATTCCCGGGAACGTGCGCTGCCACAGCTTCAGACCATCGGCAAGCCGCATTCTCGCCCCGACGAACCCGCTTCCCACCGATCCTGCCGCGTAGGCCGAGTCCCCGACGATCCGTACGTGCTGGCCGACGTCGGGCAGGAAGTTGGTGTTCTCCGTGTGAATCCAAACAAACGTCCCGTTGCTGGCGCGAAGGTTGATGGTCGCCATCTCGCCCTTCGCCGACGGTCCGCCATCTTGTTCACCCGTTACGACCAGGAACTGACCATTGGTCGCCATGTCGGTTGCCCGGAATCCGTCCGCGAAGCCATCCGAAAGCGTGACCGACCAGATCTCGGTGCCGCTCGGGTCAAAGCGGAAGGCGCGAAAACGCCGTCCATTGGCGGTTTCAACGGTGTAGCCGACAAACACATCGCCGGTTGAGTCATCGACCGTGACGACGGGCCTCACCGCATCTGCCGCGTCGTGGGAGAAAACGACGTCGTAGGCTTGAACCGAGGAGACGAGGAAACATGCGAAAACAGCGGCAAACAGCCGGGAAACTCGACGCATCATGCATTATAGGCCGATGTTCCGCGTCTACAGTTCCAAAAATCGTTCGGCGATTTGAACCGCGTTCAGTGCGGCACCCTTCAGAAGTTGATCTCCCGAGCAGAAAAGGCAGATCGCGTTCGGGTTCGAGACGTCTCGCCGAATGCGTCCGACCAGCACTTCATCGATCCCGCTTGCTTCGGCGGGCATCGGAAAGTGGTTCCCAACTCGATCATCGACCAGCCGCACTCCGGGGAAGGCCGAGAGCGCGCCGCGCACCGCTTCCTCCGCCGGTGCCTCCTCCGCGAACTCCACCGTGATGCTCTCGCTGTGGGCGCGCAACACCGGAACGCGAACGCAGGTCACGTTGATTTTTAGGCTCGGCATGCCGAGGATCTTCCGACTCTCCTCGATCACCTTCCACTCTTCTTCGTTGTAGCCGTGCTCGTTGATCGCGGTGTTGTGGCTGAACAGGTTGAAGGCGTAGGGATGGGGCAGCACCTTCGGCACCGCGGGCTCACCCGCTAAGACCGCGCGAGTCTGGTCCTCGAGCTCCTGCATCGCCGCGGCTCCGGCCCCGCTCGCGCTCTGGTAGGTGCTCACAACCAGCCGGTCGATGCGGCCAAGGTGACGCAGAGGTGCCACCGCCATCAGCAGAATGATCGCGCTGCAGTTGGCGACCGGGTACAGCCGTTGGTCCTTGCGAATCTGTTCGCCGTTGATCTCGGGCACGACCAGAGGCACGGTTGAATCCATGCGAAACGCACTGGAGTTGTCGACCACCAACGCCCCCGCGGCAAGGGCCGCGGGCGCAAACTCCCGCGATCGCGAAGCTCCCGCGCTAAAGAATGCGACATCGACGTCCGCGAATGCAGCCGCGGTCAAGGGCTCGACGGTAACCGTCTCGCCCCGAAACGTGTACTCCTTCCCCGCCGATCGCTCGCTCGCGAGAAGTTTTAACTTGCCGACGGGAAAGTCGCGCTTCTCGAACAGCTTGAGGAACTCTTGACCGACAGCGCCAGTCGCGCCAACCACGGCAACGGTAACGGGGGACATCCCCTTAGGGATACCCGATAAGGCCCTAACCTAACTCGAACATCCGCGCCGCGGTTTCCATGTCCTTGTCGCCCCGGCCGCTCAAGTTGACCAGCACCCGCGATCCGGAAGGCAAGAACCCCGGCTTCATAAGCGGCGCAAACGCGTGCGCCGATTCGAACGCAGGAATCAGGCCCTCCTTCTCGGCGAGCCAGCGGAACGCCGCCATCGCCTCGTCGTCGGTCACCGCCATATACTCCGCGCGCCCGGAATCCTTGAGATAGCTGTGCTCCGCTCCCACGCCGGGGTAGTCGAGTCCGGCGCTGATTGAGTGGGTGCCGATGATCTGGCCATCCGCATCTTGCATCAGGTAGCTATAGCTGCCGTGGAGCACTCCCGGCGAGCCTGCGGTCAGGGGCGCTGCGTGGGCGCCCGAATCCAGACCAAGTCCACCGGCTTCCACTCCGATGAGCCTCACCGACGGATCATCGACGAACCCGGCGAAGAAGCCGATCGCATTCGATCCTCCGCCCACGCACGCGATGCCGACCTCGGGAAGCACTCCATAGCGCTCCAAGTACTGAGCCCGCGCTTCGTCGCCGATCACCCGCTGGAACTCGCGCACCATGTAGGGGTAAGGATGGGGCCCCGCGGCGGTTCCGATGATGTAGTGGGTGTCGCGCACGTTGGTGACCCAATCGCGCATGGCCTCGTTCAGGGCGTCCTTGAGTGTCTTGGTGCCGCTGCTGACCGGGTTGACCTTCGCTCCGAGCAATCGCATGCGGAACACGTTCAACTGCTGGCGCGCGCAGTCTTGTTCGCCCATGTAGACCTCGCATTCGAGGCCAAAGAGCGCGCAAACCGTGGCGGTGGCAACGCCGTGCTGACCTGCGCCCGTCTCGGCGATGATCCGCTTCTTGCCCATCCGGCGTGCGAGCAACGCCTGTCCGAGCGCGTTGTTGATCTTGTGGGCGCCGGTGTGATTGAGGTCTTCCCTCTTGATGACGATGTCGAGCCCGGTCTGCTCCGATAGCCGATCCGCTCGGGTGACGGGCGTGGGTCGGCCCACGTAGTCGTGCAGACGCTGCTGGAACTCCGCCCGAAGAGCCGGGTCGTCCCAAGCTTTGGTGAACTCGGCTTCGAGTTCGTCGAGGGCAGGGACTAGGGTTTCCGGGACGTAGCGTCCGCCGAAGTCGCCAAAACGGCCGCGGACATCAGGAGCAGTCGACATCAATGTCTATTGTGACGTTCCGCTTCGACGCTCGTGTTCTGCCAGCATGAGCGTTCCTCCGGCGACCAAACCGGGCAGCATGAGAACGTTGACAATCGGCACGATGGTCAGCAGCCCACTCACCAGGGCAAACGTAGCTGAGCCGCGCACGCCGAACGCCTTTCGGAACTGGGCCGGAAACAGGGTTCCTCTTCGCAAGTAGGCCGAAGCGGTGTAGTCGTAGAGACACAGCCACGCCGCCAACAGGATGCCGGCCGGAGGCAACCAAAAGCAGGCGCAGGTGAAGCCGAAGATGAAGAGCGCAAACACGCCGCGCGATGCGGTGTCGACCACTAAGTCGCCGGCTCCGAGCTTCTGATGGGGCGGGTCGGGACGAACCGACCGCTCGACCTCCAGGCTCAAGTTGTCCCAAAGGAATGAACTCAACAATCCCGCAATCGAGGCGAACACGACACCGGCCAGAAACCACCAGATAACCGCGTAACCCACGCGAATCAGCGTTCCTCCGATCCAGGAGTCCAGCCCGCGAGACACGAGGAAGCGGTCGCCCATGGGAACGATCAACCAATAGCCGATCATGACGATGGCGAGGAAGACCACGCCCGAGATCAGCATCGGCCGCCAAATGAACGGCCGGAAGCGCTGCTGTCCGAACACCAAAGCAAGTCCTTGAACAATGAACTGCACGATGGTGGGTACGTTTGGAGGCAGGCTTCGGATGCAGTGGATTTTTGCCGACCGCTTGCGGTCGCGGATTGCCTTACCGCACTCTACCGAGTTCACGTGGGGCGGGGATGTCTTGTGCCCCGCCTTCCGGAAGCACGGCACGAGACATCCGTGCCCGACGTGAGCATCCCTCCAAGACAATCCCACGACTTGTGCAAAAAGGCGGAAACTTTCCGCGTCGTCCCGTCGTTGTATGTAGAGAACCCGAAGGGGAGTAGCGCCCGCCGAATCAGCGGGAGGTGATGGTCGTCAATACGCCGAAAGGCCGGCCTCGCCACCAACGCAAGACCTTCGCTGCGATTGTCGTAGCGGAGGTCTTTTTCGTTTCGGGCTCGAAAAAGAAGCTATGAACACATTGAGAGTTGGAGTGTTGTTGGTTGCGCTGACCGCCTTTATGGTGTGGGTCGGCCAGTTGGTCGGTGGTGCCGCCGGGGCGACGATCGCGCTCGGCTTGGCTCTGGCGATGAACATCGGCACCTTTTGGTTTAGCGACAAGTTGGTGATCAAGATGACGAAGGCTCGTCCGGTCTCCCCGAGCGAGGCTCCGGAACTCCACGAGATGGTCGAGCGCTTGTCGGCCCGGGCCGGGATTCCCGTGCCTGCGCTCTATGTCGTCGACGATCCTTCGCCCAATGCGTTCGCTACGGGACGTAGCCCCAAACATGGCGTCGTCGCCGTGAACACCGGACTGCTCGACATCCTCAACAAGTCGGAAGTCGAGGGCGTCGTCGCCCACGAGCTTGCTCACATCAAGCATCGCGACACGCTGACGATGGCGATTACGGCTTCTATCGCCGGCGCGATCATGTACCTCGCCCAGTTCGCCCAGATCGCGGCCATCTTCGGTGGCGGCAACTCTGACGAAGAAGGCGGCACCAACCCGCTGGTGCTGCTCGTGATCGCGATGATCGCTCCGCTCGCGGCGATGATGATTCAGATGGGCATCTCTCGGGCTCGTGAGTTCGAGGCCGACAAGTCGGGAGCGGAGATCGCCGGACGAACCGACGGTCTCGCGAATGCGCTGCTCAAACTGCAGCGCGGCGCGGACGCCATTCCCTCGCGGTCGATGACCCCGCAGACCGCCCACATGGCGATCGTCAACCCGTTCCGCGGAGTCGGCGGCTTCACGAAGCTGTTCAAGACGCACCCGCCGATCGAAGAGCGGGTGGAGAAGCTTCGCGCCTTGAACATCTAATGCGTTAAATCACGGGGCCACGGGAAACCGTGGCTCCCCAACCGGAGAGAGGAAAACCATGAAGTGCCCAACGTGTGTTACCGCAGATCTGATCATGGCCGAGAGGCAGGGGATCGAGATCGACTATTGTTCGCAGTGCCGCGGAGTGTGGCTGGACCGAGGCGAACTCGATAAGATCATCGAGCGATCTCACCAGACTCAACCCCAGGCTCAGGCTCAGGCGGCGCAGCCGCCCCAACCATCGCAGCCGACGATGGTACAGCCCGTGGTGGTCGGCCACCCAGGCTACGTGCCACCTACGGCCGCCCCCGGTGCCGCACCCGGTCCCAACTATTACTGGGACGGCCGCAAGTGGAAGCGGAAAAAGAGCTGGTTCGAGGAGATCTTCGACTAGCGACCCTATTCCCCAGACTCAAACTTGACTCGAGCCTCCATTGGAGGTCTAGTGCACCTTGTGCCTGAGCAACAAGCCCGAACCAACCCGAACGAACCCAACAAACCATGATGATTGAACTTGCCGGCATTCCCCTTTGGATATGGGGATCCTTCCTCGGCTTTGTCTTTCTGATGCTCGCCCTCGACTTGGGCGTGTTTCACAAAGAGGCCCACGTTGTCAAGATCCGCGAAGCGCTTGTCTGGAGCGGCGTGTGGATTGCCCTGGCCCTGATCTTCAATGCGGGCATCTTCGCGTTCTGGGGTCAGATCTATCCAGACAGCGAGTACACACCCAAAGAGGCGGGTCTGGCATTCCTTGCCGGCTACCTCATCGAGAAAGCACTCTCCGTCGATAACATCTTTGTGTTCTTGATGGTCTTCGCCTACTTCAAGGTGCCAGCGAAGTACCAACACCGGGTGCTGTTCTACGGCATCGTTGGCGCGCTCGTGTTTCGCTCCATCTTCATCGCGGTCGGAGCGACCATCCTCGAGCGGTTCATGTGGACGATGATTCTCTTCGGGGCATTCCTCATCATCACCGGCATCAAGATGGTGAAGATGAAGGATAAGCAGATGAACCCGGACAACAACCCGGTCATCCGCGCCTTCCGAAAGTTCATGCCGGTGACCCCAGGCTACGAGGGCCAGAGCTTCTTCAAGCGAATCGATGGCAAGCTTTGGGCGACGCCGCTCTTCATCACGCTGCTCTTCATCGAGCTGACCGACGTGATCTTCGCCGTGGACTCCATCCCCGCGATCTTCGCGATCACCACCGATCCGTTCATCGTGTTCACGTCGAACGTCTTCGCTATTCTCGGTCTACGTGCGCTGTTCTTCGCGCTCGCTGGCCTGATGAACCTGTTCCACTACCTGAGCTACGGCCTCGCGGCCATTCTCGTGTTCGTCGGCGGCAAGATGATCTATGCCTACCTCGAGAAGGTGGTTGTGCCGGAATGGGGCAAGTTCCCGGTTGCCCTGTCCCTCGTGATCATTGCCACGATCCTCGCGGTCTCGGTGTTCGCCTCGCTCCGATGGCCGCCGAAGAACCCGACCCACGCGATTCCCAGTTAGGGTTTCGCGCCGGCCTTCACCCACGCCTCCAGCTTCGCCACCGTATCGGCGGGCAGGGGGCGTCCGGGAGGCATCATTCCGCGCTTCACCGGTCGGATCATCCGGCTGCTGTCCGGGTCACCTGGCGTCACGTGCTTCGCGACTTCCTGGTACGACGACAGAACAACGCCCTTCTTCGCGCCACCGCCACTGTGGCAACCGATGCAGTTCGCATCCAGGATCGGCTTGATGTCGGCGAAGGTGAGCGCGGCACCGCCGGCGGGCGCTCCAGCTTCTTTCTTGGTGACACCGGCGGGTGCGACAAAGACGAACTCCGACTCGGCAATCGGCGTGTCACCAATCTTGAGTTCCTTGGCAAACACAAAGACCTCGGCCTTGTCCTTCGTCGTGCGGAAGCCTCGTACGACTCCGAGCTGATCGTCCATCTGGACGAGCAAGACCGCCTTATCCTTCCGGGTGATGGTCCAATCGGTAACCGCAACGTTCCTCAACTTTCTTGAGTTGCCCTTGGTCGCTGACGCGATCTGGTCACCCAACTTTTCGTTGAAGAACGCGGTGTAAACCCACGCGTTCTCCTGCAGCCAGACTGACGCGGGGGATCCGGCGTCAACGGGCGAATCCTCATAAGTCTTGCCCGATTTGTCATAAATCCAGATCTGCTTGCCGTTCGTCGTGATCAGTTGCGCGGAACTGTCGATCCTCATCAGGTTCGGCTTCGAAAGCGTGACCCGGACATCTTCCGTCGTGCCGCCGATCACTGACGTGGTCAGGGTCATGGAGAGGCTCTGTGCGTCTTGAAGCTTCTTGACGTGGTCGTCGAAGGAGTTCTGCCAGAGAGCGACCGCCGCGAACGGTGTCAGGGCCAAAGTGAGTGCCAAGAAACGCATGATGCTGAATATTGCCACATCGGAACGGCAATTCGCGACTAACGCAGTTTCAGAAGCTTGGCAAGTTGCTTAGCTCGAGGGTGCTCCGCATCCAAGCTCAGCGCTTCAAGCACCAAGATCCGCGCATCGTCTTCCCGCTTCATCTCGAGCAAGGCAGAAGCCTCCGCGATCAGGTAGTCGGGACTCGCCTTCACGAGCGTCCGCGCCAAACCGGCGGCAGCGGCGGCTTCGTCGAACTTCTGCAGGAAGAACAGCGATCGAGATGAAACGTAATGCGCCTCGGCGATCATCGTGACCAGCTCCACCGGCGGCGTCTTGCTCGGCGGCGGCGCGAGACGGATCGCCTGCTGCATGTACTCCAGCGACTTCTGCCAATCGCCAAGCGCATAGGCAAGTTTCCCCGCCCCGAAGTACGGCTGATAACGCGCCGGGTCGTAGGCGATGAGCCCTTCGAAGTAGGCGAGAGCTTCCTTGACGTTGTCTTGTTCGGCCGAAGTTAGCGCTTCATCGCGGCCCGATTTTTCGAGTGCCGCTTTCGAGATCTTCTCGGCCTCGATCAAGTAGTTGTCTGCTTCCGCTGGAGTCCGAATGGTGGGCACTTGGATCACGCGGGCTTGCTCGCCGCGATTGCATCCGACGAGGCCCACCGCACAAATCGAAAGAACGAAGACTCTAAACCACCACATTGACTAGCTTCCCCGGCACGATGATCACCTTGCGGATCGTCTGCCCGTCCGTATACACCTTGACTTTGGGCGATTCGAGCGCGGCGGCTTCCATGGCGGCCCTGTCCGCCGTCGCCTCAATCTCGATCGTATCCCGCAGTTTGCCGTTCACCTGAACGGCGATGGTCACTGTATCGTCGACGGTGAGCGAAGGATCGAACTTCGGCCAAGATTCGCCGTAGGTAAATCCAAGCCGACCAAGCGACTCCCAGAGTTCATCCGCCGTATGCGGTGCGGAGGGTGCCATCAGCAGCACCAGACTCTCGATCGCCTCAGAGATCGCCAGTTTCTCCGCGCGATTGGGCTGGAGTCCCTTGGTGAGGTCGCTCAGCGTGTTCACGTAGATCATCATTGCCGAGATGTAGGTGTTAAAGGCGAACCGCTCGATGTCCTCGGTCGCCTTCTGAATCGCCTGATGCGTCGCGCGGCGGAACGCGAGGCTCCTTCCCTCGGCGGGCACGGCATCGATCTCCGCCTTCCAACCCACGTCGTAATGCGCGGCGTGATCCGAAACGAACTTGCAGACCCGACTCAGGAAGCGAACGGCGCCGTTCATGCCTTCATTCGACCACTGCACGTCCGTATCGAACGGAGCGACGAACAGCTCGTACACCCGTAGCGCGTCGGCACCGTACGACTCCACCGCCTCTTCGGGAGTCACGACGTTGCCTTTGCTCTTCGACATCCGCGCCCACCGGTAGAACTTCTGATCGTCCGGGATGCCCTCGGCTTCCTTGAAGGAGATCAGAACCCCTTCCTCGCCGGGGGCCAGCGTTTCGCCTTGCTTCGGATGGCGGTAGGGGGTCATCGCGAGGACTTGGCCCTGGTTCTTCAGCTTCTGGAACGGTTCCTTGACCGGCACGAGGCCGGCATCGAAGAGCACCTTCGTCCAAAAGCGCGCATAGAGGAGGTGCATGACGGCGTGCTCTGCGCCGCCGACATAGCAGTCCACGGGCATCCAGTAGTTCACCCGTTCCTGATCCCACGGCTTCTCGTCGTTGTAGGGATCGCAGAAGCGCAGGAAGTACCACGACGAGCAAGCAAAGCCACCCATGGTATCGGTCTCCCGGCGGCCCAGCTTGCCATCGAGATCCGTAACGTTGACGAAGTCAGAGATCTTCGCCAGCGGCGAAGACCCGTCGTCAGCAGGTTCGTAGCTCTCGACGTCGGGCAGGTAGACCGGCAGGCAATCATCCGGCACGAGGTGCATTTCGCCGTCCTTGCTGTGAATGACGGGAATGGGGCATCCCCAATAGCGTTGACGCGAGATCAGCCAGTCGCGGAGCTTGTACTGGATCTTGCGCTCGCCGATGCCGTGACCTTCCATCCACTGCCCAAGCGCGGCGGTGCCTTCCTCGTAGGTCAGGCCGTCGTACTCGCCCGAGTTCATCATCACCGAATCCTTGGAAGTGAACACGGGAACGTGGTTCTTAGGATTCGCACAGTAGTCCTCGAGCGACGTGCCCGCGAGGTACTCCTCGGTTGGCTTGATCACCGGGACAACGTCCAGATCGTACTTCACCGCGAAGTCGAAGTCGCGCGGGTCATGGGCAGGGACCGCCATGATCGCGCCCGTGCCGTAGTTCATCAGGACGTAGTCGGCGATGTAGATCGGGACCCGCTTGCCATTCGCCGGGTTGACGGCATAGCCGCCGGTGAACACGCCGCTCTTGTCCTTGGTGTCGGCGGTTCGCTCGGCGTCGGTTTTCCGGCGAGCCTGAACCTGATACTCCCGAACGGCCGGGCCCTGTTCGGGGGCCCGCTTGATGATCTCGTCGACCAGCGGATGCTCGGGGGAGAGCACACAGAAGGTGACCCCAAAGATCGTATCGACGCGGGTGGTGAATACGCGAAAGGTGAGCGGCTTCCCTTTGATGGCGAAGTCGTCGGAGCGCGTGATCGGCATCGGGTCGGCACCAACCTTCTGCGCGTGGATTCCCAGCTTGGCTTCAAGCGTGGCGATCTTCTCAGCGACTGCGCCGGGAACCTGTCCACCGGCTTCCTCGGCGACTTCCGCCTCGAGCGCGGCAAGTTGATCGGTGAAGCTGGTTTGTCCCGACTCATCGAAGGCGACCTTCAGTTCAAACTCGATACCCTCGCTGCGACCGATCCAGTTGCGCTGCATCGCCTTGATGCCCTCCGGCCAGTCGATATCGTCGAGATCGTCGATCAGCCGCTGGGCGTAGTCAGTGATCTTGAAGAACCACTGGGGAATCTGTCGCTTCTCAACCGGAGTGCCGCAGCGCTCACAGAGCCCCGCGACAACTTCCTCGTTGGCGAGAGCGGTCTTGTCCTTGGGGCACCAGTTGACCTCGGCGTTGGCCCGGTACGCGAGTCCACGCTGGTACAGCAGCTTGAAGATCCACTGCGTCCACTTGTAGTAGGTTGGATCCGACGACTTGAACGAGCGCGACCAGTCATAGCTGATGCCGACCAGGTCCATCTGCCGCCGGTACGTCGCCGCATATCGGTCGATCATGGGCGCAGGATGGGTCTTGTTCTTGATTGCCTCGTTCTCGGCCGGCAGACCGAAGGCATCGAAGCCCATGGGGTGAAGCACGTTGAAACCCTGCATGTACTTCATGCGGGCAACGACGTCGTTCGGGATGTAGTTCCGGCAGTGCCCAACACTCAAACCTGCGCCGCTCGGATAAGGAAAGAAGTCAAGACAATAGAACTTGGGCCGGCCCGGTTCTTCGCGGGTCAGGAACAGTTCAGCCTTGGCCCATCGGGCGCGCCATTTGGCTTCAAACGAGGCAGGTTCGTAGCGGTCGGGCATGAGAACCAGAGTTTACTAGGTTCGGTCATTGGCCCTGAACCGACATCGGCCACGGCGGACCGGCGCCCGCCACCCTACTCAGTGAGGTGACAGTTGCATCGGTGCTGCAGCAGCAGGTTCAGCACGTGAAACAGTACGAAGCAGGAACCGCCGATGACCGACAACACGGTGGGCACCGAGCCGTGATGATGATGTTGATGCACCGGCCAGCCATGCGAGAAGTCCTCGAAGTGGGCGACTACGATGGCGATCAGACCCATCACATAGAATAAGGCGGGCACAAAAGACCCGTGCCTCCGCACCCCGTGGCGAAGCGCGACCGCTCCAACGATAACGGCGGTCAGGACGAACACGATGTCCACCCAGAGGCTGCCGAAGAACCCAAGTCCGAGCGAACTGAGCAACCCGAGGGCCACACCCGTGAGAATGCAGTGCACCGCGCAGACGGCACTTGCACATGCTCCCACCCGATCTAACAGCTTCGCTCGTTGCTCCATATACTGGTACAGAGTATACCTAATTGCTCCCGATGTGCCGTAGAGGACCGCCATGGCACTCCGGGCCGCCTCCGAGCCCCTTGACAATAAAACTTGTGACCTGAGGGGGAAACTCAGGTATCCTATAGATTGGTTACGGATACGCGAATTGGAAAATTGAGTGAGTGAGTCTCGGAGCGTTCCTCCGCCTTGAAGCTTGAAGACCCGTCGCCTCCAACCAAGAGGAACAAACAACATGGCATCTAAGACCCTTTACGTGGGCAATATCCCCTATTCTGCTTCCGAGCAGGACCTGTTCGACCACTTCTCAGCTTTCAGCCCGACCCAGGCCCGCATCGTGCAGGGTCGCGGATTCGCGTTTGTCGATGTCGCTGCCGACCAGTGCGAGGACGCCATCGAAAAGATGAACCAGTCCGACATGCAAGGTCGCCGATTGACCGTCAGCGAAGCTCGTCCTAAGGAGGGCGGCGGCGGTGGTGGTGGCGGCTTCCGCAGCGGTGGCGGCGGTGGCGGCGGCTACGGCGGCGGCGGTGGCGGCCGAAGCGGAGGCGGCGGCTACGGCGGCGGCGGCGGCCGACGGGGTGGTGGCGGTGGGGGTGGCGGCGGCGGCCGCGGCGGCGATCGCTGGTAATCCCAGCCTAGCAACCGAAACGAGACAGGCCCCGAGCGACAACGCTCGGGGCCTTTTCTTTGGTAAAACCGATGCTAATGTCATCCCGCCTCAACGTCGGCCTCATTGGCTACCAGTTCATGGGCAAAGCCCACAGCAACGCTTATCGCCAGGTCAATCGATTCTTCGATCTTCCCTATCAAGTCGGGATGCACACGCTTTGTGGGCGCACCGAGTCCAACGTTAAAGCGGCTGCGGATCACTTAGGCTGGGAGGGCTACTCAACGGACTGGCGAGAGGTTGTCGCGAATCCCGACATTCAAGTCATCGACATCTCGACCCCGGGCGACAGTCACTGCGAGATCGCCCTCGCCGCCGCCGCCGCCGGCAAGATTGTGTTCTGCGAAAAGCCTATCGGCAACACGCTTGACGAGGCTCGACAGATGCTGGATGCCGTCCAGCAGGCCGACGTGCCTCACGCGGTGTTCCACAACTACCGGAAGATCCCGGCCGTGGCGCTGGCCAAGCAGATGATTGAGAACGGCGATCTCGGCACGCCTTATCACATGCGGGCGACCTACCTCCAGGACTGGATCGCCGACCCCAACTTCCCGCTCGTGTGGCGGTTGCAGAAGGACAGGGCCGGCTCGGGAGCCCACGGGGACATCGGTGCGCACATTATCGACTTGGGCCGATACTTGGTTGGCGAGTTCGCTGAAGTGACCGGCATGCTCCACACTTTCGTAAAGCAGCGCCCGCTCGCCGGGGCCGTAGAGGGAGACCTCGGTGGAGCTGCTCAGAGCAAGTCCAGTCATGATGTCCCGATGGGCGAAGTCACCGTCGACGACGCGTCCGCGTTTCTCGTCCGGTTCCAAAACGGAGCGATCGGCACCTTCGAAGCATCACGGTTCGCGGTCGGGCGAAAGAACCACGGTCGCTTCGAGATCAACGGTTCGAAGGGCTCGATTGTGTTCAATCTGGAGCGGATGAACGAGCTGGAGTACTACAACGCGGACGATGCTCCCGGAACTCACGGCTTCAGGCTGATCCAGGCCACCGAAAGCCACCACCCCTACGCGGGGCGATACTGGCCCGTCGGGCACATCATCGGCTACGAGCACACATTCATCAATCTGGTAGCGGATGCGGTGACCGCAATCCACCGAGGCGACCTGCCCACTCCCAACTTCTTCGATGGCTACGAGAATCAGCGCATCCTCGACGCGGTCGAGCGAAGCTCAGAGGCTCGCGGCTGGGTGAGTCTCTAACGTGCAGCATCAACGGGTTTTCGTCATCGACTTTGGCGGGCAATACACCCAGCTGATCGTCCGCCGCATGCGAGAGCTTGGGGTGTACAGCGAGATGGTGCCTTGGATGTCCGCTGCCGAGCGACTCCGCAATGACCGGCCCGATGCGGTCATCCTCAGCGGGGGGCCCCGGTCCGTTCTTGAAGAAGGTGCTCCCGACCTCGACCTGAGCCTCGTCGAGGGACTGCCGATGCTCGGGATCTGCTACGGCATGCAGCTGATGGCCCACCGGCTGGGCGGGCGCGTCGAGAAGGCGCATGATCGAGAGTACGGCCTGCGAAACCTCAGCGAGCGATCGGGACTGAGCACAAAGCTTTCCTCGGATCAAGTCTGGATGTCGCACGGTGACCAAGTGCGCGAAGTCCCACCCGGCTACCTGGTGACCGCGTCGACGGAAAGCTGTCCTATTGCGGGGATGGAAGACGTGGCTCAACGCCGCTATGGCGTCCAGTACCATCCCGAAGTCACCCACACGCCCGGAGGCAAGGATCTTCTCAAGGCCTTTGTCGAAGCCGCCGGACTGACCGGCGACTGGACGGCTGAGAACTTCATCGAAGAGCAGGTTGCGCAGATTCGGCAGACCGTGGGCGAGTACGGGAAGGTCCTATGCGCGGTTTCGGGCGGAGTGGACTCCAGTGTCATGGCGGCGCTGCTGATCCGCGCCATTGGCCCCCGCGCGGTTTGCGTCTTCGTCAACCATGGGTTGCTTCGCAAAGGTGAAGCCGAACAGGTCGTCGAGACCTTCGGCCGCCACTTCCACGGCAACCTCCACGCGTTCGATGAGCGCGAGCGGTTCTTTGGCGCCTTGGCCGGAGTCACCGACCCCGAGACCAAGCGCAAGATCATTGGCGAGCACTTTGTGCGCGTCTTCGAGGATCACGCCCAGGAACTCGCCGGCTGCGACTTCCTGGCTCAGGGCACGCTTTATCCGGACGTGATCGAGTCGGGGTCTTCGACCGCCGCCAAAATCAAGACCCACCACAACGTCGGGGGTTTGCCCGACTGGATGCAGCTCAAGCTCATCGAGCCCCTTCGCTGGCTCTTTAAAGACGAGGTCCGCGCGGTTGGCCGAGTCCTTGGCTTACCCGAGGAGATGGTCGATCGCGAGCCCTTCCCCGGTCCCGGACTCGCCGTTCGAATCCTCGGCGAGGTCACTCCCGAACGCGTGGCCACCGTGCAGGACGCCGACTGGATCTTTCGGACCGAGCTTCGCAACCACGGTGCCCACGTCGGGATCTGGCAGAGCTACGCGGCGTTGCTGGATGTTCGGTCGGTCGGAGTGATGGGCGATGAGCGCACCTACATGCACCCGATCGTCTTGCGCGCAGTGGAGAGCGAAGATGCCATGACCGCTCGCGCCGTCAAAATCCCGTTCGAGGTCTTGGAGTTGGTCGCCCGGCGTATCGTGAACGAGGTGCCGGGAGTCAACCGCGTGCTCTACGACCTCACCAGCAAGCCACCGGCAACCATCGAGTGGGAGTAGTCACCGGCACTTAAGACCGATTTGGAAATTCCCAAAGGTTGTGCTAACCTGAAACCCCGGAGGGTTTATTGTGAGAGATTCTTTTGCCTTGCCAAGGAGCAAGCCTGCGCCTTTCTTGAGGGCTTCGATCGTCGTTCTTGCCGCGAGTGTTGTGGCCTTTGGGTGGTTCCGCGGTGGCCCGCCGAACCCGGGCGTACCGATGTTTGGAGGTCAAATCGAGCAATCGAAGGCGTCCGACGGGAAGTCGACGCTCGAGCAGTTTTCGTCCAGCGGCCAGAATCAGAGCAAGTATGCGCCCGGGGTCGTCGTCGTGGCTTTTCACGATGATGTCCCGTTCCTAGTGCGTCAAGCTAAGGCTCAGAACTACGGATTGGTTGAAGACATGGCCGTCCAGTCCCCGTATTTCAACCGGTTTTTCATCGGCAGAACTCCCCAAACCCAAGGCATGTCGGTCGAGGACGCGATCCACGTGCTGGAGCGCGATCCGGCGATTCGCTACGCCGAGCCGGACATGAGGGTTTACCCGGACCAAGCCTTACCGAATGACCCTCGCTTCAACGAGATGTGGGGTCTCCACAACACCGGGCAAACCGGCGGATCGAATGACTCTGACATCGACGCTCCAGAGGCCTGGGCGACCGCGGGCACCAACCCTAAGGTGATCGTGGGCCTCATCGACGATGGCGTACAGATCGGCCACCCCGATCTCGCCGGCAACATTTATGTCAACCCCGGAGAGATTCCCGCCAACGGAATCGACGATGACGGAAACGGCTTCATCGACGACGTCAACGGCTGGGATTTCGCGAGCGGAGACAATAACCCAAATCCGACGGGCAGCAACACCCACGGAACGCACACTGCGGGCACTGTCGCCGCCGTTACCAATAACAACATCGGTGTCGCCGGTGTGGCTCAAGACGTCCTTCTGCTGCCCATTCGCATGTACAGCGGCCAATCGACTTGGATGACCGCGCTCGTGCAGAGCATCGACTACTCACGCGTGATGGGGGCAAAGGTCGTGTCGGTCAGCTACAACATCGACGGCTACACGCAGGCGCTCTCGGATGCGATCGGCCGTGCCGATACCGCCGACATGGTGTATGTCAACTCCGCAGGCAACAACAACCAGAACGCCGACGGACTACGCGGCGCGCTTCGCAACGTTCACCAGAACGTCGTTTTTGTCGCCGCCACGGACCATAACGACAACAAGGCCTCGTTCTCCAACTTCGGACAGACGGTCGATATCGCTGCGCCGGGCGTGGACATCCTCAGCACCGTGATCAACAGTGGATACGCGCTCAATAGCGGCACTTCGATGGCCTGTCCGCACATGGCCGGTGCCGTCGCGGTCGTGCGATCCAAGTTCCCGAACCTGACAGACCGTCAGTCGCTGGACCGGTTAATCGGCACGGCGGACATGGTTCCGCAGCTTCAAGGAGTCATCGCGGGTGGGCGTCTGAATCTGAACAATGCGCTAGACGATGACACCACTCCGCCAAGTAATCCTACGGATCTCCGCTTAATCGCCAAGGCAAGCGCAACGATGAAGCTGGGATTCAAGGGCAGTGGAGATGACGGCACGGTTGGCCAGGCTTCTCAATACGATATTCGTTACTCGACCGAGCCGATTAACGCCGGCAACTTCGAGCAAGCGACCCGGGCGATCGTCCCGATTACCCCGGTCAACGCCGGCGTACCGATCGAGGTCGAAGTCTCGGTGCCGCCACGCCAAGACACCTACTTTGCCGTCCGCGCCCTCGACAACCTCGGCAATCCGTCGGGCATCGTCACGGCGGGACCGTACATCGGTGCACCGGTTAGGCTCGATAACGTGGAGACCCAAAGCTGGTTCACTCCGGTGAATGGCCCATGGGCCCGGACGACTGAGAAGGCCTCCAGCGGCATCCGCGCCTGGTCCGACTCACCAGGTGGCTCCTACGCCAACAATCTGAACATCTCGATGCAGACTGGCCTGGTGTTGTTCAACCAGTTCATGGCCACTAATGCGAACCGAGGCTCGTATGCGCTTGCCTTCCGTGTTAACCACGACCTTCAGGCGAACTCGGACTTCTTGTACTACGACTACTCGTCCGATGGCACCACATGGACGAATCTCGGGAGCATTACCGGGACCAGCAGCGGATGGCGCACGGTAACCGCCGCCCTTCCGCCAAACTTGCAGAGTGGCTACTTCCGGTTCCGCATGACCACGAATGGGTCAGTCGTCCGTGATGGCGTGTATATCGACGACATCATGGTGCAGCCAGTACGTGTGATCTACGACGATCCAATGACCAATCCGGGTAACTGGACCGCGCAGTCGCCGTGGGGCCTGACCACGTCCAACTTCTACAGCGGGCCTACGTCGTGGACGGACAGCCCTGGTGGAACCTACACCAACAACACCAACATCAACCTCACCAACGTCGGCACGTTCGACATTTCGGCCTATGCAAATGTCCAGGTGACCTTCCGGGCGTACATCAGCACGGAGTCCGGCTACGACTTCCTTAAGGTGCTCACTTCCCTGAACGGGGGAGCCTATACCGAGCGTGGCCGCTGGTCGGGCAATCTCGCGTCGTGGAACCAGTACTCAGTCGCCGCTGGCGGGTCAGGCGCTCTGAACGTGAGGCTCAACTTCACGTCGGACGTCTCGATTGTCGGCGACGGCGTCTATGTCGATGATCTGCGCGTTGTAGGCGAACCCTACATTTTCGCGCCCTAGACCCGTACTGCCGGGCACCGTTTTACCGGTGCCCGGCGTACTAACCTCGAGGACCTCACCTATGAAAACTATCCTACGCGCATCGCTCCTTGCGGTGGCCCTGTCGGTTAGCTTGGCGTTTGCCCAGGAAGCCGGCAGCGGACAAGCTGCCCTGAAGTCGCTGAACGAGCTTCAGCAGAAGATGTACGCCGACGCCCAACAGGGCGGCCAGCGTGCCAACGTCGTCGAGATCAACGCCGCGATCCAGCAGCGAGCAATCGAACTCACGGCCAACATCGACATTGCCAAGGTCGAAGCCAGCGATTCCTTTGCTTGGGCCCAGGTGTTTAGCCGTGCCGGCAAGCATCAGGAGACCTGCGATCTCGTTAAGAAGTATCTGACGACGCAGCCGAACGCTCAAGAGAAGTTCAGCGCCCAGATGCTGATGCTGAGCTCCTGCAATGCCCTCGGCGAAGCCGACATGCTTCAGAGCACGCTGCGCGACATTCGCGTGCCGACCGCGCTTCAGACCTCCATGCTCGCGAGCAATACGGTCTATCTGTTCATCGACACGGTCGTCCAGAAGAAGGGCGTAGGTGAAGCCATCGTGACGCTCGACGAAGTCGAGAAGAACCTCGTGATCGAGGCACCTGCTGACTATGCGACGCGGATGTTGGCGATGGAGAAGCAGCGAAACGCGAACAATCCGAACTACAAGCCGAAGCCCGACGATGAGCGCCTCAAGGAACTCGAAGTCCAAGGCAAGAGCGCCGGACAGAGCACCAAGTTCTTGTTCGTCGAGAAGCGCGCCGAGTTGCTCTCGAGTGCCGGCCGCAAGGCGGAAGCTCTAAAGGCGCTGGACGACTTCATGGCCACGCTCGACGCAGCGTCTCCCGTGCGCCGGCAAGCCAATGGCGCCCGCATTCAAATGAGCCTTCCGGGAGCAACCGCCCCGGCGATCACGTTCGAGCGCGGCTATGGCGAGTTCAAAGGCCTCGAGGCGCTTAAGGGCAAGGTCGTCATTCTCGACTTCTTCGCCCATTGGTGCGGCCCGTGCATCGCGTCCTTCCCCGACATGAAGAAGCTCTACAGCGACTTCAAGGACAAGGGGCTGGAGATTGTCGGATTCACCACCTACTACGGCTACTACAAGCAAGAGCGCGGAATCTCGAAGGATGCCGAGTTCGCCAAGATGGCCGACTTCATCAAGGACTACGACCTGCCTTGGCCGGTTGTGTATGGTGAGCGGACCAACTTCGACGCTTACGGCGTGACGGGTATCCCCCACGTCGCGGTTGTCGGACGCGATGGCACCGTGAAGAAGATCAAGGTCGGCTACAGTGCTGCCAGCTTCAAGGAGTTCCGCGAGTACATCGAGAAGCTCATCAACGAGTAGCAGCTTGGTGTGTTGGACGGGTCTCGACTTGCACGAGTCGGGACCCGTTTTCTATTGAACATGCGCTAGGCTGAACCGTCCCAGCGAGCATGCTCGTCCCGTTGATCATGTCGATGCTCGCTCCTGACACCATCGCGGTTACCGTCGGCGACCTCGAACGCACGGCGCGGGTCGCGGTGCCAGCCGACACCGCCGAGAAGATGCCGGTGGTGTTCGTGTTCCATGGCCACGGAGGAACTGCGGTTGCGGCGCAGAAGAGCTTCAAGATGGAGCACCACTGGCCTGAGGCCATGGTCATCTACCCTCAGGGTCTTCCGACTCCCACCCAACGCGATCCCGAGGGCAAGCGCGACGGCTGGAACGCCCGCAGTGTCACGGATAACCGGGATATCGCCTTCTTCGACGCGCTGCTCGAATGGGCAAGAAAGACGCACCGCATCAATGAGCAGCGGGTGTACGTAACCGGCCATTCTAACGGCGGCGGATTCACGTACTTGCTGGCCACCCAACGTGGGGACAAGCTCGCGGCGGTAGCCCCCAGTTCGGCAGGGCCCTCGCAGCGGGCCAAAGAGTTCCCCAAGATCCCGGTGCTCCACCTGGGCGGCGAGAAGGACATCATCGTTCCCTTCGCGTCCCAGGAGCGGATGGTGAATGCCCTCCGCGACCGCTTTGGGCTGATGGAAGTCGAGCCCAAGATAGAGGGACTGACCAAGACGTATCGCAAGGACGGGACGCCTGAAATCGTGTTCTTCGCCCACCCCGGCGGGCACAGCTTGCCGGTCGCCGCCTATCCCCTCATCGCCGAGTTCTTCAGGAGGCACTAGGTTGGAGTCGCAATACTCGTCGATCCCTTCCCATGCTTGTGGGGAAGGGATGCGTCGTGCCTCGCTGGACCTGCTGGCGCAACGAGCCGCCAGCGCGATCCAGCCGGCAACAACCGGAAGACCGTTCCTACCCGCGGACGATCGTGGGTTCGATCTCGATCGCGACCTTGTCACGAACCGCGTTGGTGATGATGCAGTAGAGGTCGGCCTTGTGCGACATATCTTCGGCCATCGCCACTTGCTCATCCGTTGCGTCCGCCGCCAGCGTGATCGTCGGCCGAACCACCACCTTCGTGTAAACAAAGCTCGCCCCGTTCTGCTCCACGTAGCCGGTCACCGCGGTCTTGAGACCCACAAACGGCAGCTTGCGATTGGCGGCAATGATTCCGAACGTGATGCTGTAGCATCCGGCGATTGCGGAAGCAAGAAGCTCTTCGGGATTGGTCCCAGCGCCGCCTCCGCCGAACTCAGGCGGAACGCTCAAGGGCATTCGAACGCCCGAGCGATCAGGGGTGACATGGCCGGATCCGTCGCGCCCGCCCGCCCACTCGACGGTCACGGGATACTCGTGAAGATTTGACATCGAACAAGAGTGTACCGGCGGCTACTCGTGGAGTTCTGCCAGCTTGGTCTCGACCATTTCGATCCCGCCATCCTCAGCCCAAACGCCGCAAGGCAGGGAGTCCGGAGCATCGCCAAGCGGCACCACATTGCCTTTCATGTCATACACCGGGTGATACCAGCGCCCGACTTCCTTGCTGTCCCCAGTCAAGTAGTGGCCGATCAATGCGCGCCGGAAGCGATCGGTCGAGCGATTAGGAAAGCTCCCGTGAACGAGCAGCCCGTGGAAGAAGAGCACGTCCCCCGCCTTCATCACGCAGGGAACAATCGGCTGATCGTCCGGCACCGGCACGGTGACGTCGGTAAAGCTCTGTGTCGTATCCGCCTTGGTCGTGCATAGAAGGGGCCAGCGGTGCGAACCGGGCACGACCTGCATGCAGCCGTTCTCCTCGTCGCAATCATCGAGCGCAAGCCACGCGGCTAAGCAAACGCCGGGCATCGCACGCAGATAGAACTGATCCTGGTGCAGCGCCTGCCCTCTCGCCCCTGCCGGCTTGAAGTACAGCATGGTCTGCACCGCGTAGGGCTCGAGCTGGCCGCCAATCTCGGTGAGGACCCGATTGATCCGCTCGTCGATCATCCACTGCAGGCTGATGTCGTCCCAGCGGTGCATGTGGATCATCCGGGGGAACCGCTTGAGGGGATCGTGGCTGCTCGGATCGACGCCTTCGAAGTCGCCAGGATAGGTTCCGCTCGCCCGGAGGGTCATGTAGTGGTCCCGCAACGAGGCGACCTCCGCGGGGGAGAACATCCCCCGCGCGATCACGTAACCCTGCTCGTTGTAGTGCGCGAGTAACTCGCTCATGGGAAGGCTATCCGCCCGATACATCCTTAGTGAAAGGACGCTCGCGATTTGCCGATTGCAGCGCCGTCAGATAGAAGAGCTTGGCCGCGTTCGTCACCTTCTCATAGTTAATCTTGTCGGGGGTGTCGGTTGGTTGGTGGTAATCCGGGTGGAAACCACAGAACAAGAACGCCGCTGGGATGCCCTTCGCCGCGAATGCATAGTGGTCGCTACGGGTGTAAACGTCCTCCGAGTCGTACTTGAACCGGAAGTTGACGTACTGGTTCAGGTCCAGAATCAGCTCATGCAACTCGGTCGAAATCCGCTTGCTGCCCACCAGTCGCATGGTGTCCACATTCTCTTCGGCCTTGTCGACGCGGTTGCGGTCTCCATTCTGGATGCCGTCCGAGTTCCGCCCGACCATGTCCATCTGAAGTTCGCAGATCATCTTATCGATCGGGAACATCGGATGGTCAACCAGATAACGAGAGCCCACCAGGCCTGACTCCTCGCCAGCAAACGCCATGAACAGAATGCTGCGCTTCGGCTTCACTGCGTTTGCCTGCAGCGCCTTAGCCACGCCAAGCAAAGCGGTGCACCCCGAGGCATCGTCGTCCGCACCCCAGTAAACGACATCACCCCGCCGACCCAGGTGGTCGAGGTGGGCACCAATGCCCACATACTCGGACTTCAAGACCGGGTCGCTACCCTCGTAAACGCCCACAACGTTGGGCATGTCCTTGCGCTCGGCGGTGACTTGGACGTCGAACTTCACCATCGCTTCCGACGTGGCGAGGTTGACCGTGCCGTCGACAAGAACCGGGACCTTGATCTTGACGGCTTCCGCCAGTTTGGCCACCGCATGCGGGTGAATGCGGCCGCTGAGCGCGGGGAGGCGTCCAAAGGCGGTCACCGGGCGCGGCGCGGCGATCAGTTCGCTCACGGTAAGCACCAGCAGGGCCCCCGACTGCTCGATCTGGCGGCGGAACTCCGTGGTCACCCCGTTCATCTGGGTGATGACGATCTTGCCTTTCAACGGACTCGGGTCGAACTTCACGTCGCGTCCCTGCGCCGTTAGGATGGCAACCTGCCCCTGGAGCGACTTGTTCTCGTAAAACCCGGCGGCAACAAGTTGCTCGCCTTGTGCCACCGAGAATCCGTCGGCGGAGAGCGTAGCCGAATTGATCGTCGCGCGAATGTAGGGGACGTATTGGAAGTACGTGCCATTATCACCCGCTGGCTTCAGTCCAAACTGCTTGTAACGCTCGGCCATGAACGCGGCCGCCTTAAGGTAGCCATCCTGGCCGGAACCTCGACCTTCGCACTCCGGACCGGCGAGATAGCCGAGCCACGCCTTCGCGTCGTCGATCGTGATCGCTCGGAATCCGGCGGCGAACTCAGCGGGAACGGCGGTTGCGCCTGGATACTGGGCAGCCGACAAGGGAACAAGAACGGCCAGAGCCGCAAGAAGGGGCATTCCGCGTCGCATATCGAACCGTTATACCGATCCTGATGCGTCTTCGGTGCCCGCGGGCGGGGGGAAGCGCAGAACAAATCGGGCGCCGCCCTCGCGTCTGAGTTCGGCATGTACGGTTCCACCGTGTCGCCTCATGATGCGCTCGACGATCGCCAAGCCAATTCCCGTGCCGGGAAAGTGCTCGGCTGACGCCAACCGGGCAAAGGGCTTGAACATCTCATTCGCCTGGTCGACGTCGAAACCGATGCCGTTGTCCTCGATCAGGATCGCCCCATCCTCACCACGAACACGAATTTCAGCGGAGACAGTCGCGGTGGTGAACTTCCACGCGTTGTGGAGGATGTTCATAAGCGCCAAGTTCACCATCGACTCGTCGCCGTGCAATCTGAGCCCGAGTTCCACATCACAGTTGACGATCCTCTCGGGTTCGCGACGCTGCAGTTCGGCAAGGGTCCTTCGGCAGAGCGCCGTGACGTCAACTTCGTCCCGTTTGAGATGATCCTTACCCACACGAGACAGCGCAAGCAGGTCTTCGATCATCTCGCTCATCTGACGGATTTGCTCGCCCAACTCCTCGACGAGCCGATGCGAATCATCATCCAGCGGCCGCTGGCTCAGTTCCGATCGCCGCGCATCCATCGCCCGCAGCGGCCTCCGCAAGTCGTGCGACACGGAATAGCTGAACGACTCCAGTTCTTGAATTACGAACTCCAAGTCCCCCGTCCGCTCTTGCACGCGCCGCTCAAGGTCGCGCATGAGTTGCTGGCGTTCTTTCCACACTCGGTTGCGCGCCGCGTAGATATCGACGACCTGTTTCCGAATCACCGACAACACCCAATAGAGGAGCGACGCGGTGACCAGCACGTAGCCCGTGCCTTTGATGATCTCGAAATTGGCGATTTGCCCGGGTTCGGGCACCAGGATCTCGACCAGTCGGCCGGATGTAACAATGTACGCCACGCCGATGGCTGCATAGCCGGCGGCAAGCCGAAAGTGCCAGCGACGCAGCTTGTCGTCGAGTTCCTGTCCCGAGAGCATTCCCCAGTCTAATAGAAACTCCGCCAGTTTGTGACGCGTTTTCTACAAAATTCCAACCGATTCGAGGGTCGCCCGGGCATTTCGCAGGTGGTGGGCCAGCGAGAACAACTCCTCGACTTCTTCGCTTGATAGAAGAGCCACGACATCAGGGTCCGCCGCAACGCTCGACTTGAAGTCATGGCCCTCCCATGCCTTTGCCGCATTTCTCTGCGCAACTTTGTAGGCGTTTTCTCGGCTCATGCCCTTTCCGATCAGCGCGATCATCACGTGCTCGGAGAACACGAGGTCGCCCATGTGGCGCAGATTCGCCATCATCCGATCCGGGAATACCTGCAGGCCCTTCAAGATCGTCGTGAGTCGATTCAGCATAAAGTCGGCCAGGTAGCACGAATCCGGGAAGACGATTCGCTCGAGCGACGAGTTCGTGAGATCGCGCTCGTGCCACGTCGCCACCGACTCCACCATCGCGTGAGCGTTGGCGCGTAGGAGCCGGGCCAATCCGCACACTGTCTCGCTGTTCCAAGGGTTTCGCTTGTGGGGCATCGCGCTGGAGCCGGTCTGCCCCGCCGCAAACGCCTCCTGAACCTCCAGAATCTCGGTTCGCTGCAGGTTGCGAAGCTCGGTGGCGATCCTTTCAAGACCCGCCCCCAACAGCGCAAGCACATTCAGGAAGTGGGCGTGTCGGTCCCGGTTGATAATCTGGGTGCTCGCCGGATCAGCCCCGAGGCCGAGAAGTTCGCAGACGCGCGCTTCGAGTTCGGGTGGGGTCAAGGCATGGATGCCCACCGCACCGCTCACCTTGCCCACCGCGACGCCGTCGCGGGCGTCTTTCAGCCGAGCCAGATTGCGGTCGAGCTCCGCGTGCCAGTTGGCGCACTTGAATCCGAAGGTGATCGGCTCGGCGTGGATGCCGTGAGTTCGGCCGATGCATGGCGTGTCCGCGTGTTCTCGGGCGAGTCGCGCGATCTCCGCCTTCAGCGCTTCCCCGCTGTGCAGCAGCACGTCCGCCGAATCGCGGAGCATCATGCCCAACGCAGTGTCGATCACGTCGTAGCTCGTCACGCCGAAGTGGATGAACCGCCCCTCGGCACCGGTGGTCTCGGCAAGATTGCGGACGAACGCCATAAGGTCGTGGCGGGTTTCCTGCTCGATCTCGTCGCACCGCTCGAGCGTAAAGCTCGACCGCTCCTTGATCACCGTGACCGCCTCGGCTGGGATGTTCCCGGCCTCGGCGTGCGCCTCGCAGATGGCGATCTCGACCGCCTTCCAGGTTTCGTACTTGGCATGGCGAGACCAGATGGCGCGCATCGCGGGGGTAGTGTAACGATCAATCATGAGCCCTAAGAGGGTACCGCGACGGGCCATAATGGCGACATGCGTCGCGCTCTGGGAAAAGGACTTTCGCAGCTGATCGCTGAACCTACGGATGGGCCGGTCACAGAAGTGCGGGTTGAGGATATCACGCCGAACCCGCGCCAGCCCCGGACTCACTTCGACGAGGAGGCTCTCTCCGAACTCGCGGACTCGATTCGGCAACACGGCATTCTTCAGCCCATCGTCGTCCGACCGATCGGCAAGGGCAAGTATGAGCTGATTGCCGGAGAGCGGCGGTGGAGGGCTGCCCAACGAGCCGGCTTACGGCAGGTGCCGGTGGTCGTTCGCGCCGCCGACCCGAGGGGCTCACTTGAAATCGCCCTCATCGAGAATCTGCAGCGTGCGGATATTGGCGCATTGGAATCGGCTCGCGCCTATCGACTGCTGATGGATGAGTTCGGCATGACGCAAGAGCAAGTCGCGGATCGTGTGGGCAAGTCGCGCGCGGCAGTTGCGAACACGGTTCGGTTGTTGCGGTTGCCAGAGCGCATTCTGGCGGCGCTGGAGACCGGAGCAATCACCGAGGGCCATGCCAGGCCGTTGCTCTCGCTCGATTCACCGGCGGCTCAGTTGGCGCTCTTCGACAAGATCACCCAAGAAGGGCTGAGTTCTAAGGAAGTCGAGCGAGTTGTGCGGCCTGCGGGGCCAAAGCGTCCGCGAAAGCCGGGAGTGGTCGATGCCTCCGATCCCAACTGGAAGGCGCTGCAGCAAGCCGCGTCAGAACGGCTCGGCTCTCCGGTCCGACTCGATGGCTCTGAGAAAGGCGGCACGATCTCGATCCGCTTCTTTTCGGAGGAGGACCTCATTCGGATCATGGAAGTGCTGGGCGTGGAGTTGTGAGGACTTGATTCCCTAGCCTCCCCTTGAGGGCGGCGGTTGCGTTGTCCCGCCGCTGTTCACAGCTTCAGCGAGGGCACAACGCATCCCTCACCCACAAGGAGTAGGAGCCAAGTCAAACAACGCAGCCTCAAGCGCATCTCCCAACCCACTCGCATCCCACTCCGGTGCAAAGGCAACGCTCGGCCGGGCGAACACCCGCTGCGGGTCTACGAGCGGCATGCCGTTCGGGAGGCTCGCCTGGACCAACACCGCGTGCTGAGTCAGCTTCAGCGCGCAACCGCACACCTTGAGCCCCGTCCGCTCATCCACCACGTCATTCGGAGACACGTGGGCGAAACAGTCGGCGGTACGCCCCCCGGACTTCACAAACCGAGTCTCCTCGGCAAGCGCCGCCGGAACTCCACAAGCGCGCATGGCCGTCACAATAGGGCCGATGACCGCTCGATACGCCACCTTGATTGACCGGACATCTCCTCCGATCCAAGCGAGAGGAAGCGCAAGGCCGATCGTCTCGTCGTGACCATGAAGAACCGCCTTGCCGCCGGTGGGGCGCAGCACGGTCGGAACTTCGCATCCTGGCAACACATCGCGCTCGGCTTGTTGAAAAACTCCCAAGCTGATCCAAGCGCGGTCCCAGCGATAAACCCGCGCGCCGCCCACACCTTGCTCAGCTGCGGCCAAGAGATCCCGGTCACGATCCATGTTGGTCGGCCCGTCGAGAGCCCCATCGCGGCAGACAACGATCATTCTCACCCTGATTCTAGCTTGCCCACATCGTTTGAGATTCTCCAACCGTCTTTGCGGCTAAGTGATACCGAGTGCAGAGCAGTTGTTCGTCGGCCTAGAGCAGACCATCCAAGCGTGGGCAAGATCCCTGGAACTTGCCAGGCGCGAGCCGGATGGCCACCCTTATCGCGTCGCCGAAACGACCCTGCGCCTCGCCCGAAAGCTGGGCTACCCGGAAGCAATGCTGGGCAATCTCGTCCATGGCGCTCTGCTTCACGACGTCGGAATGCTTGGAGTCCCGGAGTCGATCGTCAACAAGCGGGGGAAACTGGAACCGGCGGAGCGCGCCCTCGTGGAGCAACATCCCACCTTTGCCCGTTTACTGCTGGAGCCCGTCGAAATGCTTCGCGGCGCCCTCGACATCCCAGTCCACCACCATGAGCGTTGGGACGGACGTGGCTATCCTCACGGGCTCACGGGAGAGCAGGTCCCCCTCGCGGCACGCATCTTCGCCGTCGTCGATGTATGGGACTCGCTCACAACGGATCAGCCATACCGACCCGCGTGGGAAGCCGACGTCGCACGGGAGCATCTCCTTGAGAACCGTGGGCGACACTTCGACTCCGAAGTCGTAGACGCATTCCTGGTGCTGATGGATGAGCCGAGCGCCGTCGGAGCGGCTGCGCAAGCTCAGCCGCTCGTGGCCTTTATGCCAGCCAAACGCCGGTGAACGAGGTCTCGGCGGGCCCGCTCATGGTTGCATGGCCCGTCGCATCGAGATCGATCCACAGATCGCCCCCAGGAAGATGCACCTGCACACGGGGGCCAACCAACCCCAAGGAGTAGGCCGCAGCGGCACCGGCCGTAGCCCCCGAGCCACAAGCGAGCGTTATCCCCGCTCCGCGCTCCCACGTCCGTTGCGTCAGCGTGTCGTGGCCCGTCACCGCGGCAAAGTGGATGTTCGCCCGATCGGGAAACGCAGGATCATGTTCCAGTCGGGGCCCCACGACCTCAAGCTCGATTGCCCACGGGTCCTCGACGAACACCACAAAGTGCGGGTTACCCACATCGACGAGCACGCCCGTGTATCCCTGAACCATCAACTCGCGATGACGGATCT
This sequence comes from Fimbriimonadaceae bacterium, assembly GCA_024710805.1. Classification (GTDB taxonomy): domain Bacteria; phylum Armatimonadota; class Fimbriimonadia; order Fimbriimonadales; family Fimbriimonadaceae; genus JANJUB01. Next base: position 49,022 of record JANJUB010000125.1, read on the forward strand.
CCGCAACGCCCATCCCTACCGAGATACGATCCGATGAAGCCTGAACGGTCGTCACCCGTCCTCCGGTCTCGATCGCGTGAGGAGCGACGCCTCGCTCAACCAGCCACTTGACCACGCACCGCAGTCCGTTGCCGCACATCTCCGACTCCGATCCATCGGGATTGAGCATCCGCATGCGATAGGGGGCGAGATCACCGGTCTCTACGAAAATTAGGCCATCGGCACCCACGCCAAAGCGACGGTCACACACCGCTTGGGCAAGCGACTCGCGCTCGGACCACGGTCCAGAGCGCGCATCCACAAGAACGAAATCGTTGCCGATTCCGTGCATTTTGGTGAAATCGAAGGGTCTAGTCTTCACTGTCGGTCGCCATCTCTTGGGGCGACTTGTAGGTTCCTACGCTTCGAGAAGGCACGATGCTCGCGATCGCGTGCTTGTAAATCAGCTGCGTTGGCTTGTTGGGCGCATCCAGCAGCAGCGTAAAGGCGTCGAAGCCGCGCACGAAGCCGCGCAGCTGCACCGAGTTCGAAAGGTAGATCGTCACGCCGACGCCTTCCTTACGAACCTGGTTCAAGAACATGTCTTGCAGGTTGATCGATTTTCCCATCTTCACTCCAAAGCAGATCCAGGGCCGTCGCGAGGGCTTCCCCCTCGTCTTCGGCGGAAATCGTGATCAGGTTAGGCTCCGCACGCAACCACGTTCGTTGACGCTTTGCGTATTGAGCCACCTCGACCTGGGTCGCCTCGATCGCTTCGCTGAGCGATCGCTCCCCATGGACCACGTCCCACATTGCACGATACCCGTGCGCGCGCAGTCCTGGGTGCTCCCGCTGGACCCCGCTCAAAATCAATCCGCGAATTTCATCGAGCCAGCCCATCTCGACCATCGCTTCGACTCTGCGGAAGATTCTCGTCCGATTCCGCTCCAGCTCGGGCAGGCGAGCCAGCTTGACCTTGCGACAATCGGGAATGGACCAGTCAAGGGTCGGTAGATCTAGCCGCTCGACCGCACGCTGCACCCGAACACGGTTCTGCAGATCGACTCTCGCGGCCGCCGAGGGATCGCGTGCTTGAAGCTCGGCGACCAGAACCTCCAAGCTCTGTCGATTCAGTTCCTCACGGCGCCGGGGATCGGGGGCGTCGGCCAGATCCCGGTATCCCTCGAAAAGCGCACGAATGTAGTAGCCGGAGCCTCCGACAACGATGGCCCCGCCGGCTTCGGCGAACAGTTGCGGCAACACGTCGGAGACACGCCGGATCCACTCGCCGACGCCAAACTCCTCCCACGGATCGACGATGTCGAGCAGGTGGTAGTTGTGGCGGTCGGTGGGCTTCGCCGTGCCGATGTCGAGCCCACGGTACACCTGAAAGGCATCCGCGTTGATCAGCGGAAATCGTAGTTCAGACGCCATCGCCTCGGCAAGATCGGACTTGCCCGAGGCCGTCGGCCCCATGACCGCAATGAGGATAGGAAGCTGCTCCACGCAGCTTCCAGACTACCGCTTCGCGCCGTCTAGGCGGCCTGCTGAGTCAAATACTGGTGAAGCGCGTAGCGCGAGCCGCCAAGGAAGTCGAGGAACTCCACGCCAAAGCCCAAGCCGTTTCGGTCCGGATCGGCCCACTTGACCAGGGACAGAGCGCGGATCGGGTTGCCTGCCTCGAACTCCGCCGAGACTTCGACCAGACTGCCGCCGTCGAGCGATTCGGTGGTCTTTACCCAGGCTCCGCCGATGCTGACATCTTCGGTAACTCCGTTGATAAACAGGATTCTGGCCTCGCCCTCGGTCTCCACGACCGCACGGATCGTGATGGGAACATTGATGGAGTATCGGGGATACCGGCGACGATCGACGGTTTCCCAGCCAAACGACTTCGCGACCAGTTTCCAGCCATCGTTGGTCGGAAAGGCGTCGAGTTCTGCCTCGGCCTTTGAGAACTCGCGTCCGCTCTGAACAATCAGCATGGCGCGGCGGCCACCCTGCATCAGTCCAGCCTGGCTGTCAGAAGTCATCAGCGTGAAGGGCTCAAGTTCCGTGACCTGACCCGTGATGGCAATCGGAGCTCCATCAACATAAAATACGAGACTGACACTTGCGCCTGAGTTCACCTTTGCCTTCATAGCTCTTTCCTAGGTGAAGTTTCGGCATCTTCCGGCTCCGGGCTCAGGGACACTTAGCAAAACGGGGCAAGCAAGATTGCTTGCCCCGTCAACACGCGCGGTCTTGATCGGTTACTTGACTTCCTTGATGCCGAAGTCCTTGGTCGTCTTGTCCTTCTCGTCCTTCGTGACATCGACTTCGAACTTGAAGGTCACGTCGCCGACTTTCTTTTCCTTCGCGAACTTGCCCGTAACCTCGACCGTCACGTCGTCCTTGAGTTCCTTGTGCTTGCCACGACCGTAGACGCTAATCCGCTCGTCCTTCTCATCGACGAGCTTCATCGTGAAGTAGTCGTTCCCCGCTTTCGAGGTCTTCTGCTGGAACTTCACCACCTTGCCCTTCACGGTGACGACCTTGCCGTCGAACTTCTCAGGGGTCTTCAGCAGATCGACAATCGTCGCTTTCTGCGCCGCAACGGCAAGCCCGGCCACCGCCAAGGCAACACCAGAAATCAAGAGAAATCTCTTCATATCAGTATTCTATCAGAGCTTTGATCGGATATCCGCGCAATGCCGATCTTCCTTCCAAGAATGTTAACTCGACCATGAATCCGAAGCCGCAGACTTTGCCGCTCAGACGCTCGACCAAGCGCGCCGCCGCCGCCGCGGTGCCACCCGTCGCAAGCAGGTCATCCACCACGTAAGCCAACTGGCCGGTCTTGATCGAATCCGAGTGCATCTCCACCGTATTGGTGCCGTACTCGAGCGCGTACTCCTCGCTGATTCGGTCGTAAGGCAGCTTGCCCAGCTTTCGCGCCATCACGAACGGGACGCCAAGCTGCAATGCAATCGGGGCACCGAAAACAAAGCCACGGCTCTCGATTCCGACAATCGCTTCGGCCCCTTTGGCACGCGCATCTTCCGCCAAGAGATCGACGGCTTCCTGCAAGGCGGCGGGGTGTTCGAGGACCGGTGCGATGTCTTTGAACATGATCCCCGGCTTCGGAAAGTCCGGAACATCGCGGATCAGCGACTGGGCAATGAGTTCTGGCATGGCCCTACGACTATACCGGACGACTACCGGTTCAGACTCGCCGCTAGGTTCATTGGAGCTCGATCCACGGGTTGTCCCAGCCACCACTCCAACGACAGAGCTGCCTTCTCGACCACGATCTGACGGCCATCGATCGTGGGCAATCCGCGAAGCTGTGCATCACGCAACAGCTCGGTCGGGACGCGCCGATAAACGAGGTCCATCACCGTCGTCCCGCGCCGAATGAACGTCCAGTCCACCGGTGGCTTCTCGCCGGCTCGCTTGCCCAGAGTCGTCGCGTTGACGATCAAACTGCACCCGGTCGGATTCGCGCTGGGCAACACCTCGATTTCGCCAAACGCCTTGAGGGTCGTTTGCAGCAGTCGAGATCGCATCCCGTTCCTATTCCAGACTCTCACCCGCCACCCTAAGTCCAGCAGGGCAACGGCCGCGACCCGGGCACCGGCTCCTGCTCCCATCACTAGCGCCGTTCCTGCTTCAAGGTGCTGGACAAGGTCTTGGATCGCCGGGACTTCATTGTTTTGTCCCCAAATGCCGTTCTCGAACTTGAGCACGCTGGCATGGCCCAACGCGTGACGAACCGTTGAGAAGCGATGAGCGAGCCTGGCCGCCGCCACTTTGTGGGGCGGCGCGATGGCCGCGCCGAGGTAGCCCGCCTCCTGCAACGCATGGACTGCAGCCTCGAACTCTTCTTCAGCGACCTCGACGACTTTAACTTCTCCGTCAATGCCAAGGCCGCTCAGCCCCGCCCGCAACACCGCGGGGAGGAGCGAGTCCTCAAGCTGATCTCCGATCATCGCAAGCTTAACCGCATTCATCCAGTTGATTATCGGTCAGACAAACTAAGAAGGGCGCGTCGCCGATCAAGATCGTGACGCGCCCAATACGCGATTGCTCGCGCGAGCGGCTAGGCCGCACGAGCCTCGAACGGGGTCGGTGCAATCCGGAGACACACTTGGCTCTCCGGCGCTACTCTCACGGGACTCTGGTCCAAGGATCCCCGCGAGGTCGCGACCTCGTTCTAGCTCATTACCGGTTACCGGACTACTCAACCTCAGCCCGACCCTTACGGGTATCTTCGGCGTCTCCGAAGATTTCTACGGTAATAGATCCGTCTGAAGGGATTAACGTCTTCAGTCTTCGTTTCCGAAGCGGTGGTCCTCCACCACCGTCGTCTCTGTAGTTATCATACGCGATCCATTGGCGCAATGCAACGGGAATTCAAGGAAGTTTTCCACAACCGAAAAAATGGGCTCGAACTGCGGTCGAGATTCGCCAGTGGGACAGCACTTCGACATCTCGCTACGACCCTCCCACAGAGTCTGTGCGACGACCCAAACCGTGCCGACCCGAGCCGAAGTTATTCTTTCGTAAGAATCTCGGCCCCATTGGGGGTGATGTGGATCGTGTGCTCGTAATGCGCAGCCAGTCGCCCGTCTGCCGTCACGATGGTCCACTCGTCATCCAACTGATTAACCTTCCACGTGCCCGCGTTGACCATCGGCTCGATGCACATTGTCATTCCGGCCAGCAACTTCATGCCTTTGCCGGGCTTGCCGTACATGGGAATGTTGTGGGGCTCGTCGTGAAGCTTCTCGCCGATACCGTGACCGACCAAGTCGCGAACCACGTTGTAGCCGTTGCGCTCGACGTAAGTTTGAACCGCCGCTCCGATATCGCCGATCGTGTTCCCCGGCCGAGCCTTGGCGATCCCCTGATTGAGCGACTCCCGCGTGACGTTCATCAGTCGTCGTGCCTCATCCGAGATGTCGCCGACCGCGTAGGTCCATGCACTGTCGGCGTGCCAGCCATTCTTCACAACGCCGAAGTCGAGCGTGATGATGTCCCCCTTCTCGAGAGGCGTCGAGTTCGGAATGCCGTGCACAACGACCTCATTCACCGAAATGCAGGTTGCCCGAGGGTAACCCCGGTAGCCCAAGAAACTCGGCACCCCACCCTCGGCGCGAATCAACTCATGCGCGTACTCGTCGAGTTCCACCGGGGTGACACCCGGGGCGATCTTTTCCGAAACAAGCCGCAGCGTCTTGGCAACGATCCGGCCGGACTCCCGCATCAACTCCACTTGAGCTGCAGATTTGATCAACGGCATCGCTAGACGATCCCCTCCGTAATGCTCGCGTAGACGGCCTCGGGGGTCTGATTCGCATCGATGCGCCGCAAGAGGCCGCGCGCCTCGTAAAACTCCACCACGGGCTGCGTGTTCTCCTTGAACACGCGCAGCCGCTCTCTAACGGTCTCGGGACGGTCATCCTCACGCATCAGCAACGGCGTGTCGCACTTGTCGCACAGTCCTTCTCGACGCGGGGGCTTGTTGGCGGCGTGATAGATCTCGCCGCACTTCGTACAGCCCATCCGGCCGGACAGCCGGGCGACCACAACTTCCAGGTCGATCTCGAGCGATACGACTCGGTCGAGGTGAATCTCCATTTCGGCGAGCAGTTCCTGGAGCGCGTCGGCTTGCCTCAACGTTCGAGGAAATCCGTCGAGCACAAATCCGCGACGACGCACCTCATCGGACCGCAGTCGCTTGGCCATCATCTCGATCGTGATGCCGTTCGGAACGAGTTCGCCTCGCTTGATGTAGCTGTTCGCCAACCGCCCCAGATCGGTCTCCGCTTCAATCTCCTGGCGGAAAATCACCCCCGAGGAGAGCGTTCGAGTCCCAATCCGCTCTTCCAAGAGCGCAGCTTGAGTTCCCTTGCCCACGCCGGGCGGTCCGATGAGTACGAGATGGATGGGCGACATAGTGTGAATCAAGGCTACCTTGGCGGCGATCTTCAGGCGGCAAAAAAGGCCCGCAGGCGAACCTGCGGGCCCCTTCGTCACCAACTACTGCTGATATTGCTTCATCAGAATGTTGGCTTCGATCTGGCGCATCGTCTCGAGGGCGACACTAACCATGATCAGCAACGACGTACCACCGATGAGCCGAGCGGCGTTCTGCGCGGGCATTCCCGAGATCGCGGGGGCGATGTACTGCATCAACGCCACAACCGTCAAGAAGGCGGCGCCGGCAATCGTAATCCGGCTGATGACGCCATCCAAGAAGTCCTTGGTCTGCTTGCCGGGACGAACTCCAGGAATGAACGATCCAGCGCGCTTCAGGTTGTTGCTCAAGTCTTCGACGTTGTACTGGATAGCCGTGTAGAAGTACGTGAAGAAGAAGATCAGCAGCGTATACATCGCCATGCCGACGAGGCCCTGAGGCATCGCCGAACCGGGGTTCATGTACTCTGCGATCTTGTTCAACGTGAAGTGGATCTGGCTCGTCGGCGGGAACATATTCGCGAACTGCATCGGCAGGAACACCAGCGAGATCGCAAAGATGATCGGAATGACGCCCGCCGTATTCACGGGGATCGGCAGATAGCTCGTCTGACCTCCCATCACCTTGGTTCCGACTTGCCGCCTCATATGCTGAATGGGCAATCGCCTCTGCGCACTCGTGAAGAGCACGATGAACCAGGTCGTGGCGAGGAACAAGATGACGAGGATGACCGCTTGCCACCAGAACAGAATGCCATCGGCAATCTGCTGATTGATCATGCCAATCTGTGCAGGCATCGAGATGACGATACCGGCGAAGATCATCAACGAGACGCCGTTACCGATACCGCGCTCGCTGATCTGCTCACCGAGCCACAGCACGAACATCGCACCTGCTGTCCAAAAGACGAGGGTGCTGAACTTCGCAATCGGCGTCAGCGCCAAGCCGGCGCTGCCCATGATCTGCAGGAAGCCCATGCCTTGCGCCACGCAGAGCACGAGCGTCAGCATCCGAATGCGCTTATTCTGTTGCTTGCGGGCGTACTCACCACCCTCTTGCAGATCCTTCTTCCACTGCGGAAACGCCGTGGTGAGAACCTGGATGATGATCGAGGCCGTGATATACGGGTTCAAGCCAAGGGCGAAAATCGACACCCGCTTGATAGCTCCTCCACCAAACACGTCGAGCAGCTGGAAGTACGGGTTGTTCTTCAGCAGCTCAGCGATCTGGTCGGTTTTGAGGCCCGGGATCGGCACCTGAATGTGGACGCCGATGACGTACACGGCGAACATCGACAAGACAAAGAGGATTCGGGCGCGCAGGTCCGGATCGGCCCACGCACCCTTTAGCGTATCGATAAATGACAGCTTCAGCGACTTGCTGCCGCCCGTGAAGCCGCCACCTCCGCCAATAACGCTCACAGAACGGTTACCTCGCCTCCGACCTTTTCAATGGCCGCTTGGGCAGCCTTGCTGAACTTGTGGGCCGAGACCTTGAGCTTCTTGTTCAAAGTCCCGAAGGCGAGAATCTTGACGCCGTCGCGGATGCCGGGAATGATGCCCTTGGCGATGAGCACTTCGGGATTAATCTCCGCGCCCGCCTCGAACAGTCTTTCCAGGTCATCCAGATTGACGATCGCAAACTCCTTGTGATTGATGTTGCGGAAGCCCTTCTTTACGGGAAGTCGGCGATGGATCGGCGTCTGGCCGCCTTCAAAGTGCGACGGGATTTGGCGACGAGCCTTCTGGCCCTTCGTTCCTCGCGTCGCGGTCTTGCCCATTCCGGAGCCGATGCCGCGGCCGATACGACGGCGTCGCTTAACGCTGCCTTCCGCCGGTTTCAGTTCGTGCAAGTTCACGTCCATTACTCCTTCGTTTCCTCGGAGGGCTCAGGGCTCTCCGTCTTCTTCGCCCGCTTCGGCTTCTCCGCCGGCTTTTCCGCAGCCACCGGGGCAACCGCTTCGACGATCAGCATGTGCTTGACTTTGTGCACCATGCCGCGAATCGTCGGGGTGTCCTGGTGCTCCACGGTCTGATGCATTTTTCGCAGGCCGAGCGACGCCACAATCTTGCGGTTCTGGGCCGTCTGCCCGATGATGCTCTTCACAAGCTTAATGCGCAGCATCCGCTTCCTCCTTACGCGCCTTGGCAAGCCACGGCACTAATTCGTCGGCGTCCATGCCCCGCTGCTTGGCGCGATCTTCCGGCGAGATCAACTCGCGGAAGGCTTCGATCGTCGCATACGCCATGTTGATGGCGTTGCGGCTGCCGAGGCTCTTGGCAAGCACGTTGTGAATGCCGGCCGCTTCAAGGCACATGCGAACCGCGCCACCGGCCTTAACGCCGGTACCGGGCGAAGCCGGCCGAAGTACGACCCGCGACGAACCCGCGACCGCGTTAACCTCGTGCGGGATGGTGTCGCCGATCATCGGGACCTTGAACATCGCCTTACGAGCGGCCTCTTCGGCCTTGCGGATCGCGTCGGGGATACCCCGCGCCTTTCCGAGTCCGACTCCGACACTGCCCTTGTTGTCGCCGACCACGACGAGAATGGACCACGAGGCCGTCTTGCCGCCCTTGTGGGTCTTAAACACCTTGTTGGTGCGGATAACCCGGACGTCGAGCTGGGGCCCTTCGGTATTGCGGGATTCTCGTTTCCCGCTCAATCGCATTTTCATGTTAGAACTCCAACCCTGCCTCGCGGGCACCCTCGGCGAGGCTTGCCACGCGGCCGTGATACTGGAAACCGCCGCGATCGAAGACGACGGCGGTGATGCCCTTCTCCTTCGCTCGCTTGGCCAGTTCGGAGCCGATGAGCTTTGCGCCCTCAGCGTTGCCGGTGGCCTTCAGCCCCTTCTCGTGGCTGCTGGCGGCGACGAGGGTGACCCCCGTCGAATCGTCGATAATCTGTGCGGTGATATGCTTGAGGCTGCGGAACACCGCGAGACGCGGTCGTTCGGTCGTGCCATCCAAGCGCTTTCGCAGACGCCCGTGGCGTGCGACCCGCAAATCGGCTCTTGATCGTTTTGCCATTGTTGCCTACTCCTACTTCTTGGCGGCCGCTCGCTTACCGGCCTTCAACTTGATCACTTCGCCCTGGTAGCGGATGCCCTTACCCTTATAGGGTTCCGGCTTTCGCACCTTGCGAATGTCCGCGGCGATCTGGCCAACCAGCACCTTGTCGATGCCCGAGACCCGAATCTGCTGCGCACGAGACTTCTCTTCCTGCACCAACTCGAACGTGATGCCCGGCACTTCTTCGATCCGAACTGGGTGCGAATATCCCATGTTCAGGATCAGTGCCTTGCCATCGAGCTGCGCACGATAGCCGACGCCGACGATTTCGAGCGTCTTGCTGTGGCCGGTCGTCACACCGACGACGCAGTTGTTCAGCAGCGTCCGAGCAAGGCCGTGCTGGCTGCGCGCGCGGCGAAGGTTGTCGGGACGCTCCACAAAGAGCGTGCCTTCTTCCTGCTTCACCGTGAGTTCGCGAGCGATCGGGCAGTCAAGCTGGCCCTTCGGCCCCTTAACGGTGACCTTGTTCATCGCGTCCACCGAAATGGTGACGCCGCCAGGAACGGGAATGGGTAGTTTTCCGATTCGCGACATTACCAAACCTCACAAAGGACTTCACCGCCGATCTGCTTGCGTCGAGCATCGCGATCGGTCATCAGCCCCTGGCTGGTCGAGACGATCCGGGTTGCCAGGCCCGAACGGATCGGCTTCAGATCGCCCGCGCCCTTGTAGACCCGAAGACCGGGCTTGGAAACGCGCTTGATCATCTTGATGACCGGGCGGCGGCGGGCATCGTAGCCCAACTCGACCTTGATCATCGGGAAGCTGGATTCAGTGGTGACCTCGTGGCTCTTGACGTAGCCCTCGGCCTCCAGAATCTTCAAGATTTCGATTTTGATTTTGCTGTGCGGAACCGTGATGTGCGTCTGCTTGGCGTGGGCGCCGTTGCGGATGCGCGTCAAAAGGTCCGCGATAGGATCGCTGTGCATTGAGTAGACCTCCTGAGCCTTACCAGCTCGACTTCACCACACCGGGCAGCTCGCCACGGTGCGCCTTCTCGCGAAGGCAGATTCGGCAGATACCGAAGAATCGGAAGTAACCGCGAGAGCGGCCGCAAAGGCTGCAGCGGTTGTAGGCGCGCGCCTTGAACTTCGGCTTCTTCTTCTGTTTTTCAATCAGACATTGCTTGGCCATGTGTATTCGTTCCCCGCCGTGATCGGGCCGGTATGTCGCGCATGGCGACACGGGACCCGTGGCAAAGTTGTAGGCTCCCTCGTTTGAGAGCTCGGTGGAGTATACCCACGCTAGCCGCCAAACACCAGGCTCGAGCCTAAGTGGCCGGCAACAATCGTCGCCGCACTGGCGAAGGCCAGCAACATCCAGTAGCCGGGCTTCGTCGGCGGGTCGCCTTTTCGGCGCACAAAGAAGGTCGCAAGCATCGAC
>JANJUB010000006.1 GCA_024710805.1 Fimbriimonadaceae bacterium
AGTCTGCCTCTTCAACAGCATCAAAAAGAAGCTGGCCGTCGACTCCACGTTCTACGGCCGCATCAAGGCGAACATCAAGGGCGTCAGCGAAGAGACCACCACCGGCGTGCATCGACTCTACGAACTCCAGAAGAAGGGCGAGCTTCCCTTCCCGGCGTTCAATGTGAACGACAGCGTCACCAAGTCGAAGTTCGACAACCTCTACGGCTGCCGCGAGTCGCTGGTCGATGGCATCAAGCGCGCGACCGACGTGATGGTCGCCGGCAAGATCGCCGTCGTCTGCGGTTATGGCGACGTGGGCAAGGGCTCGGCTCAGGCGCTCCGCGCGCTCAGCGCCCAGGTTTGGGTCACCGAAGTCGACCCGATCTGCGCACTGCAGGCGGCGATGGAAGGCTACAAGGTCGTGACGATGGACTACGCCGCTGACAAGGCGGACATCTTCGTCACCGCTACCGGCAACTACCAGGTGATCACCCACGACCACATGGCGAAGATGAAGAACAACGCCATCGTGTGCAACATCGGCCACTTCGACAACGAGATCGACGTCGCGTCGCTTGAGAAGTACGAGTGGGACGAGATCAAGCCGCAGGTCGACCACATCATCTTCCCCGACGGCAAGCGGATCATCCTGCTCGCCAAGGGTCGATTGATCAACCTCGGCTGCGGCACGGGTCACCCGTCGTACGTGATGTCGTCGTCGTTCGCCAACCAGGTGCTCGCGCAGATCGAGCTCTGGGCCAAGCAAGGCGAGTACGCACCCGGCGTGTACGTGTTGCCGAAGTTCCTCGATGAGAAGGTCGCGCGACTTCAGCTGACGAAGCTGGGCGTCGAGCTGACGCAGCTCACCCCGAAGCAGGCCGACTACATCGGCGTGCCGGTCGATGGCCCGTACAAGACCGACTCGTATCGGTATTGATCTCAGACTCTGCCAAATCCCTGAGCCCCTCAAGGGTTCAGGGATCACCGGATGGCGGCACTCGCGCCGAGGAATTGAACCTCGGGACATCTCCTCAACAGAGGCGCTCTACCGCTGGCTACGCGAGGCCGCCGTTCTGAGTATGAAACAGTCCTTCCCTCCAATCACTAAGAAGCCGCAGGGTTTGAGGTTCTGGCCGTGTGGCGCACACAAGACCGACCCGTATCGGTATTGATCATTTCAGATTGCAGATTGCTGATTTTCAGATTGGAATCCGCCATCTGTTTTGCGTCCCGTTGTGGGATGAACTCACAGCTCGGCTAAGGGGCCGCCAAGGTCGGGCTGCGACAACATCTCGGTGTACTTTACGACTCTTGCAGCGAATCTACCGCGGTCCTCCGCGATCTTGTTCTCAACAAGAGCCAGCCACTCTACCTCAGAGCCACTGGAGAGGTTCGACCGCACCATGGGGATCATCGAGTTGAGAAAGCTCGGATTCAGATCTGGTTGTATTGCGGCAAGATTATGATCCAGGAATCCATGAGAGATAGAAGCGTCAGACTCCAACAGGTAGATACCGCCGCCGCCGCGAAGAGGTGTCCACTTGGGGATGGTCGGGCATTGGTTCGTCTCAAAGGCCAATCCAGTCAGATACACGAGCCACCACTGCGCCCTACCGGCCGAAAAGACGTCCTTGAGTCGGTCCCAAACTGGACCCAATATGGGAACCGATTGACCCAGAGCGTTGAAGCTGTAGAGCGCCCGATGCAAGTTATCCGGGCCGGTCGAGGAATAGTTGACAGACAGGTGACCGGACCATGCATCAACGCCTTGAATGTAGGCGTCAGTCATCCACTCCAACACAGCTTGCCGCCGCGTTTCATCCATCATCACCCACAAGCACTGCCCGCGGTCGAGGGCGTGATACAAATCGCTTTCGTGATCTGGCCCGCCCTCCCTTGAAAGCTGTCCCTCCCACCAGCGGATCAAGAGTGCGGGGAAGCAGTAGTCGAAGAACTCGCGCGGGAAAACAATGTTGTCCAGGTAAGTGAGGTCCATCAGGAAGGCCCACCAATCCTTCATCTGGTGCCAGTCGGATCGGGCTAGAGTATGCAAGTGTTCTACGGCCCCGTCAAACTGCTGCGTCGGGAGCTCTTCGGGCTTCTCAGGCCAGCCGAAAATCTCGCCCAACCGCTGCACCATCGGACGATCATAGTAAGGATGCGTTCCACCTCGCCCTACACTCAACATCCCCGCCTCATTCGCCCCGAAACAGCCCGTCGGGGTAGCCCTTCAGCAGCCCAAGATCTTTCAGTTCTCGGGTGGCCTTCGATGCCCAGTGGGTTGGAGGCACATCCGGAAATCCCTCGCCGAGCGCCAGCGCCCGCAGGTGGAGTCTCAGGGTCACCACATCGACTCCCAGGGAGCTCAACTCTCTCTCCAAGGTCGCTGCGGCACGCGACAGCGAGGCGAGAAGATCGCCGTAGTCGACGCACAGCCTGCGCTTAAGCTTCGGTTGGATGAGCGTCTGGTAAGCCGCGTAAACGTAGACCGCCTGCTCATACCGGTTCCCTTTCGCTGTACGGTGGCCCATCGCGTCTTGAGAGGGGACCACTCCGCGGCGAATGAGGTCATCGATCAGCGCCTGAACGCTTTGACCGTTCTTAGGCGCGGCGGGAAGGTTGTCAACCTGACCCTGAGCCGTGGCGAGCGAAGCCGCCAACGCGAAGAGGATGACCACCCTGAGCTTCATGCCCGATTCTAGCCAATGGCCCTCAGCGATCGTCAAGTGTTGATACAATCCATGAGGTGCCGAGTGCACCGACTCGTCACGCCGGGAGCGAAGGTCATGCGAGGTTGTCCACACCAGTACATGCAGTCACGATGCCAGACGGGCCTGTGGGATGCCTTCCACGACGCGGAGCTTCGCGCCATTCGAGAGGACCACGCCCGCCATGCGGTCTCGATGGAGTTTGAAGCCGACTTTCCCTGTCCGCCGAGGAAGGCTGCCCACCTCATCGGTCTTGAGTTTCATGGGGTTCGCAAGTTCACCTTGATGCGATGGGAACCGCCGGCTGAGGAACGCCCCAGCGATTGGGATGACATGGAGGAGTGGGCGAAGCGGGGCAGCTTGCTGCCCTTCACGATGGCCGAGCTCAGAGAGGCCCTTGCCGACGACTGGCCCGTTTATGTCTCAGCAGCCGGAACAAACGGAGTTCCCCCGACGAGGTTCGCGATGTACCTGCCGTTCGGCAACCTGCCCCTCGGTGTCCTCGTCGAGATCGACGCCGATGAAATCCGAGTCACTGCTGACGGCCGCCCGAGTTCATTCGACGAGTGGATGGCGTGGGGTTCGGCGGGTTGGGATATGTTCTCACGACGAGGCGCGAGACTGCGATTGGCTCTCAGGTTGAAGAAGTTCTTCGGCCCGGACCGACTCTAAAGGGAAGGTGCGGTGCATCGGTCGCTCGCGCGAGGTCACTCTGCAACAGGAATCAGTTCGACCTCGGGATACAGCGCGGCCAGCGCCTCGTCGAAGGTCGCGAGCTTGCCCCCCTTCGAGCGAGCCAGGGCGACGAGGTAGGTGTCGGTGACTTGCTTGTGGCCACGCAGGGATTCGAGGTCGACCTTGTCATAGGACACGTCGGCGGGCCAGAACACCCAACCAGGCATTTTGCCGATCAACTCGAGCAGGTAGCGAGGAGCCTCTCGGTCGCTGGGCGAAAGGTGCTTCACATAGCGAATCAAGGCACCCTCGGTGATCGGACACGTCGCGAACTCGCGGATCGACATGAGCCAGCGGGTTGCCGCTTGATGATGCTGGTGGTTTTCAGAAGCCAAACTGATCACCACGTTCGCGTCAAGCAGATAGGTCATTCTTCATCGAGGAAGTCCTGCACTTCCTTGTACGAGATCGGGCGGCCAATATCGAACGTCGGGAAACCCGCTTCGCTCACACCAAGCTTGACTTTCGGTCCTTCCAAGGGCGCGTAGATGCTAAGGAAGGCATCGCTCATGACCTTGCTGAGCGTAGTGTTCTGCCGTTCGGCGATCGCCTTCGCGAGCCGATGCACCTTGGGATCCAGATCGATCGTCGTTCTCATACTATCATTATGACGCCGCATCATCGCATCATGATGCATTGATGCGCAAGCATCAAGTTAGTGTTGGTGCATCAACTCACCCGTCTGAACACGCCAAAGCGCCGCATAGAGTCCACCGCCGGCTACCAACTCATCGTGCGTTCCCGCCTCGAGCACCTTGCCCGCTTCGAGCACCCAGATGCGGTCCGCGTCGCGGACCGTCGACAATCGATGCGCGATGACCACCGAGGTCCGCCCCTTCGTCACTGTGGCGAGCGAGCGCTGGATCGCGGCTTCGGTCTCATTGTCGACCGCCGAAGTCGCCTCGTCGAGCACCAAGATCGCGGGATCGCGCAGGATCGCACGGGCGAGCGACAGCCGCTGGCGCTGACCACCGGAGAGCTTCTGGCCGCGCTCGCCGACCACCGTGTCGTAGCCCTGGGGCAGCTCAACGATGAACTCGTGGGCCTCGGCCAATCTCGCTGCCTCCTCGATCTCGGTGTCCGTCGCATCCGGGCGTCCGTACGCGATGTTGTCGCGCACCGAGCCGTGGAACAGGAACACATCCTGGCTCACATAGCCCATCGCACCACGGAGCGATGCGTAGCCGAGGTCGCGCACATCCTGGCCGTCGATGAGCACGCGACCCTGTCGTGCGTCGTGGAAGCGAAGGAGAAGCCGCAGCATCGTCGACTTACCGGCACCCGTGGCCCCGACGATCGCATGAGTCTCGCCCGCGGGCACATGGAGTTCGATGCCCTTCAAGATATCGGGCCCATCCGCGTAGCCAAACGACACGTTTTCGAACTTGATCTCGCCTCGGATGGGCGCGGGCAGCGCCTTGGCCCCTTCGGCCATCGTCGGTTGGGTGTCCATCAGTCCGAAGATGCGTTTGGTCGAGGCCATCGCACGCTGATACTGGTCGAGTGTTTCGCCCAGGCGGGTCATAGGCCAAAGTAGGCGCTGGGTCATGAACACGAGCACCGAGTACAAGCCGACTTCGAGCCGCTCGTTCAGCACGAGCCACCCACCGATGACCAACGTGCAGCTGAATCCGGTGAGGATGAACATTCGGATCAGCGGCACAAATGCTGCCGAGAATCGGATCGCTTCGCGGTTCGCTTCGCGGTAGTCGTCAGAGACCCGCGCGAGCCGGTCGGCCTCGCGCGCTTCGGCGTTGAATGCTTTGATCGTCGTGATGCCGCCGAGATTTGCGCTCAGGGTGGAGCTGAGCTCGGAAACCGCCTCGCGGACCTTGCTGTAAAGGGGCATGAGCCGCTTCTGGTAGTACATCGAACCGAGCACGATCAGGGGAATCGGCAGGAATGCGAAGGTCGTTAGGAGCAACGAACTCGCCGCGAACACCGCGCCGACAAGAACGACGTTCCAGAACAGGTCGATGATCGACGATGCGCCGCCGTCGAGAAATCGCTCGAGCTGATTCACGTCGTCGTTCAGAATGCTCAGCAGCCCGCCGCTCGTCGTGTCTTCGAAGTAGGCGACCTCGAGGCCCTGCACGTTCGAGTACAGGTCGGTCCGGATCTCGTGCTCCAAGGTTTGGGCGAGGTTCCGCCACGCGAGCGCACTCAGATAGCCGAACGTCGACTCCAGAATCCAGATGCAGCCATTGAGCACCGCGAGGATGACGAGCTGCTCCCATCGATCAGTGACGCCGAACGCGGTCGCCATGAACGACTGCTCGCCGCGCACGACGACGTCGATCACCGCGCCGATGAGAATCTCGGGCGCGACATCCATCACCTTGCCGAGCGTGGTCCATGTCGCGGCGAGCACCACCTTCGCGCGATGCGGCCGCGCGTAGCTCCAGAGACGCTTCAATCCAGTATCACTCATGGGGTTCTCCTTGCTCCTCAAACACGAATCCAATCATCGCTTTCCCGTCGGCCACGTCCCGCACCTCGCGCCGCCGCTCGACAAATCCACGTCCGACGAGGAACGACACAAGCTCCTCGGGCTCGAGAAGCCTCGGCTTCTCACCCTGGGCACACGCCTTCAAGGTGCCCGGCAACTCGCGGTTCGGAGTCACCATCGTGGCCATCTCGGTGGGATTCCGCTGGATGACGACGATCAGCCGCTTGGGTTGAAGGCGGATCATCTCGGTAAGCGTGCGCTGCCACTGGGTGTGTTCCAGCACGAGCACGAGGATGATCGCGTGGAATCCGGGCTCCAGTCGGGAGTCCTCGACGTCGTCGACAAGCGCCTCGAAGTCGAGTCCGATCGATGCCGCCCGGACCTGAACTTGCCCGATGAACGCCGGACTCAAGTCGGTGAACACGCACCGATGCGGCAAAAGATAGTCGGGGGAAGCGACCTCCAGGAACTGACCGGGACCACAGCCAGCAATGAGAAGCCGTTGACCTTCTTTACCGGGATCGGTAAGGAAGAGTTCCCGCATGAGTTCGGCGTTGGCCTGCGCCTGGCCCACGTTCGCCATGTGGAGTTCGTAATCCTCCGCGGCGATCATGCCCGACCACGCCTCGCGAAGGGTTAGTTGACTGACATCTTCCACCCGCAGATGGTGGCACAACCAGCCCGATCTGGACGGAGAGATCTAGCCCTTGATCTTCAGCCAGAGATCGGGCAGCCACAAGCGCCGACCCAGATGACCCTGGTATCCCGGGTTCAGGGCATCGATGTTCGTGCCGCTTGCCTCAACCCGGCTGAACAGGACTTCGACGTTCATCTTCGTGGGTAGGTGTCTCAGACACTCGATCACCGCGCCGCTCACCAGCGGTGCTGCGAACGAGGTACCCGACCAGATCACCATGTTGGGGCCGATTCCGTAGCTTCGCAAGCCGGTAGCCGGTGCGCACGACTCGATTTTGCCGTGGAAGTTCGAGAAGACGGCCTTACGATCCGCTCCATCGACTCCGGTAACGGCGAGCACCTTGGAAATCCCCGCCGGGTCGTACACCATGTCGCGATTCTCATTGCCAGCGGCGGCGATCACCAGCGTGCCGTTGAGCTGAGCCCACTCGATAACGTCGCTAAGCGCGGGCACATTGCCCGGCGACCCCAGGCTGATGTTTGCCACTTCCGCGCCCACTGCAACGCTATAGGAGAGACCCTTGATTAGCCGCCAAGCGCTGGAAACCCCGTCGCTGTCGGCAACCCGCGCGATGACGAGCAAGCTCTTTGGCGAAACCTGGTCGATGAGCCCGGCGACAAATGTGCCGTGGCCGACGCCCTCGTCGTACTTTCCGTTCAAGTTCGAGTCCGTGCGTCGGGCAACGTCGAGCGGCAGCGTGCCCGGCTCAACCGCATTGTAACGAGCGACGGCCCTCGACCAGAGGCTGGTCAGGTTGGGTGCCAGGCCCGTGTCCAACACGGCTATCCGAACGGGTCGCCCCCATTGTAGCGTGAACGGTTTGTAGAAGCCAATCTGATTGAACACCCCGGCGTTGAGCGCATATCCGTTGTTCCGATCATTGATCGCGCCGACCGTGCCGCCCTTGCCTCCACTGACCCCCTCGGGACTCTCCAACGCGAGGTCGTCCTCGACCCACGCCACATTCGGATTCGTCGCCATCTGAAGCTGGATCGCTTCCGGATCCAACCCGGCGCGCACGAAGAAGAGATAAAACGGCGCGGCGGGGGCTTTCTCTTTGTATTGGATTCCGTACTGGTATGCAATCAGCGCGGGGTTCGCACCCGGATGAAGCCGGGCGATCAGGTTTGCCTGCCCGTACGCTCCCGCCGAGGCGAGCGTCAAGAGCATCGGGGCCAGCTTAAGGAAGTTACGTACGTTCATTTCGGTATCCGGCGAGCAAAATCAAGGCGCCCCAGAAATAGGGGTGGGCAAACTGCGATCGACAACAACCTCGGGCTCGCGCCAGGCTCGTGTGCACCGACTCTCCCTCGGCAAGGGCGTTCGCGAACGACTCTATGGTAACACACGCTGCCTCATCATCCAAGGGCCATTGTGCGGCAATGACCGCCGAAGCCCCCTTGCCGAGGAAAGCGCGCGCCAAACCGTGCGGCTCTTCCGGAAAGTCGAGATTAAACCGCGCCGTATCGCACGCGGCCAAAACCGCTAACTTTACGTCGAGACTGCTCCGAGCGATTTCTACGCCGAAGACTGGCCCATCTGAGAACTCCACGTAGCCAAACATCGGATTGTCTCGGTTGCTGCGAGCGTGGGTCGCTACGTGAAGGTAGTCCCACGATTCGGAAAGCGAGTCTCGTGCCTGCTCAGCGGTTGTGCAGATCTTGGCGCTCGGAAAGCAGCGCTGAAGGGCACGTACCTCGTGGGCAACCGCAGGAAGGGTCGGATCGATCTGTGCCCAGATGCACACCCTTGGGCCGTCGGGGAGCCGCCAATCCGCCCCGGCCCTGAACTGGGGGCTCAGGGCCACAATCGGTTCCGCTTCGGATAGCAACGGCCAGGGCACCTGCCACAACAAGCCATCTGGGCAAATGGTCGATTCGTGTTCGCCGAGCAGCCTGCGAAGGTCCGCCACGAGTTCATCGCATGCGGCGCTGTCTGCGGTGCGCAAACTCATTGGACCCATCATCTCAAACTGGAGCCAGCGCAGGGTGTCTTTGATACATCGAGTGGGCACGGACTCGACGCCGTGCCTGCTGATCTTGCTGAAGGACTCGCCTAAGTCGACCCACACCGACGTCGCTGCACCTTCGTCGAACAAGGTAATCGCCGGCGTCGCTCCCAGTTGGGCGAATCCCAACCTCACGACATCCCCGCGGAGTCTGACCGGCGGTGCGTAGCGCGCTCCGTCAGCTCGGGCCGACTTCGGAGTCTGGGCGCGAAGCCACTCCAGCTTCTCCCGCAGAGGTTCGTAGTCGGGTGCGGCGATAATCTCATCGATGAGCGCAGCCGAGCGCGTCTGTGCAATCCACCGAAGGGCCTCGCGGAGTGACTTGGGAGACCCCTCCTCAAGCAACCGAACCAGAAACTCCCGGAGCGCAACGCCGCGGTCTCGCAGATACGCCGTGCGTGCCGCAATCGACCGCACCATCAGCCGATCGGCGACCAGCCCGCGCGCCATTCGGCGAAAGTCGGCTAGCCGGCCACTGTGGCGGGCCGTTTGCCAATCAAGTCTCCATCGTAAGCTTGTGTATCCGTACCGCCGAATCAGCGACCGGGCGAACTCCAAAGCTTCCCCATCACCGAGTTGGGCGGCGGCGAGAGCAACCTCAGCCGCCGCAAACCGAGAACCCAGAGCTTCCAGCCGCCTAGCGATCGGCATCAACCGACGACCGTTCGATTGCAGCTGGGCGAGTTCCGCCCGAGCGATGAGTTCCCAAGCTTCGTTGCCCACCTTTCGGTAGGCGCGCACCGCCTTAGAGAGGGCATTGCTGGCTTCTCGCGGTTTGCCCAACCGATCCAGCGCACGACCAAGCCCGAACAGGTCATTCCCGCGATTGAGCGGCATCGACCGGGCAAGGCCTTCCGCTGATCGATAAGCACTCACCGCCTCTTCGTAAAGGTTGAGCGCAAAGTAGGTATCCCCTAAGAACTCGAGGGTTCGGGCTTGGTCGGGGAGACTGTCCAAATCTTCTTCCAGCCTCCGAAGCCGCTCCCACGCGTCGTCGAGACGTCCGGTGAGCAGATCGATACGCGCCAAGTTGACGTCGGCCTGAGCGGCGTGGACCTCCAACTCAAGGGACTCGAAGATCGCTTTGGCCTCGAGGGCATCTGCTTGGGCTTCGGGTAACTGGCCATGAAAGAGCGTTGCTGTGCTGCGACCAAGGAGCACCGCTGCACGCTCGAAATCCGTTGGCACGTGGTCGATGGCGCGCGAGTAGGCGCGACTCGCCTCGCGATAGCGATCCTGCCAGATCAGCGCGTTGCCGAGATTCAGACTCGCCCGGGCGGCTTGCATCGGATCGAGGGGCGCGAGCCGCCGCGAGAGCCTCCGGCCAAGGCGAATCGCTTCCTCGCCCATCCCGGCTCGGGCAAACGAGTCAATCGCCCCGACGGTAAAGGTCAGCCTTTCAATCGGGTCGTGGGCGGCTTCGCCAGCCAAAAGAAATGCGGCTGCGCTCTGCTTCCACTTGCCTTCGGCCCTCAACGCGCCGCCACGGGCTCGCCAAACGTAGTCGGCGCGATCCCCGAACTCGAGCAGCAACCGATACGCCCGGCCCAGGCGAATCGCCGCCGGAGGGTCTGACCCCAAACACTGAGCAATCCGCAAGAAGTAAGCCTGGCTGAGGCCGTCCATGCCCCGCGAAGCTCGAATGGCGGAACGATCGCCGCGCTCCAGCGCCTCGATCGCTTCAGCGGGAAGCATCTGCTTCCTCAGAAGGAGGATCGATCATCACCTCTACCCCCTCGCGCACGAGCCTCAGGCGGGCTTCTCCAAGAGTCGGCACGCGAAACTCGACTCGACCCTGCGCATCGAGCTCTGCGGGAAAAGCTCGCCAGCCTTCGCCCTCGACTCGGGCCATCACCGACCAACCATCTTCTTCAGGCTGATAGAGGACCCGGGCGCGGCCTCCGTCAAACTCGTAGGCCGCTTGAACTGCAGTTTCGCCTCGCGCTCCAGCGCCAGCCAGCGTCGTACCGAGTAAGCGGGCGGCAACCCTTACCGGCAGAGGGAAGATCGACTTCGCGGCCGCCGTGACGTCGGCAGGAGCATCATGAAACCCGGCCCTCAAAGACCGGATGCCGCGCTCCAAGTCTCTGAGCACCCCCGCACAGTTCGCACACTGGGCCACGTGCGCCGCCGCTTCGGTGTTCTCTCGCCCTTCCGCAAGATCCACGAGCGCCGCGAACATTCGTGAGCACGTTCCCTTCATCATGAGTCCAGAGCCTCCGGCCGGTCCCTTTGATACAGCTTCCTCAACTTTTCGAGACATCGCGCCCGAGTGGGACCGATCGCGCCCATGGGCATCTCTAGAGACAACGTGATTTCGTCGTACGACTTCTCATCGAGATAGAGCGCGGTCAGCAGTTGCTCGCAACGTCCGCCGAGCTCGACCAAGGCGCGTCGCCAGTAGTCGGCATCTTCTGCCTCAATAGCCAACGCCTCGGCAGAGGCTTCTTCATCGGCCAGAACGTCGTCTAGCCGGTCGAGGACAGCGGCATCATCCACGAATCTCAAAGCGTTGCGTTTGAGTTTGAGGGCCTCTCGGGCAGCCGTCACGCTCAGCCACTTCGGTAGGGTCTCGGGTTGCTCGATACGGTCGAGGTTGCGGTACAGCGCGAGAAACGTGGCTTGGAACACGTCCCCCGCGTCGTCACTCCCCAAGCCGGTGCGCCTCGCCACCGAATACACGAGGTTCTGAAAGCGGTCCACAAGCTGCGCCCAGGCGTCCGAGTCCCCACGCCGAGCTCGCTCAACGAGCTTGGGCAGGTCATCGGAACCTCGTTCTGAAAAAAAGCGCACGCCCTTGTATTATCCCGCGAGGTCTATCGCTCTGGTTCGACATGGCCCCTCGAAGGAGTCCAGGAGAACAACAACCATGAAGCGAATGCTACTGATCACTACCGCGGTCGCCATGACCGCACTCGTCACCGCCCAGTTGGGCCGCATCGAACTTCGAGCCTTGCTCGTGGGCCAAGGTAAGGGCAAGGCCGTCTGGAAGACCCGCGACAGCGCGACTCAGAAGCAGGCGGAGCTTCAGATCGAGGCCGAGCGGTTGGTGCCGGGAATGGACTACACCGTTTTCGTCTCCGGCTACGAGTTTGACGCCCTCGCCAATGCCTTCGGCAAGATCCGAGTGGCACGACGCTACAACACCGCGGTTCGCCCGATGATCGGCATCGGCACTCCGATTCGCGTCGAGAACGCCAACGGCGCCACCGTTCTCACTGGCCAGTTCCAGTAAGCGGTATTCAACTTCCCTCCAAACACCGGACGGCGCGCCCCATTCTCCCTCGGGGCCGCCGGCCCGGTTTGAATTGTCTTGGCCCCCTCAGCGCACGGTTCTTGATATAGAATGAGCCCCTCATGGCAAGCGCCCCCGCCGACCGCAGCATCGCCAAGGTCATCTTCGCCTCCAGTGCCGGCACCCTGATCGAGTGGTACGACTTCTACATCTTCGGAAGCCTGGCCACGATCATCTCGACCCAGTTCTTCCCCAAGGGCAACGAAGTCGCGAACCTGCTGTCGACGCTGGCGATTTTCGCCACCGGCTTTGTGGTGCGGCCGTTTGGCGCTCTGTTCTTTGGGCGGATGGGCGACCTCGTCGGGCGGAAGTACACCTTCCTGCTCACCCTGATGATGATGGGTATCTCGACCTTCGCGATCGGCCTCATCCCCGGCTATGAACAGATCGGCATTGTCGCGCCGCTGCTCATCCTATTGCTCCGGCTGATTCAGGGGCTCGCCCTCGGTGGCGAATACGGCGGAGCCGCCACCTACGTGGCCGAGCATGCACC
The DNA here is from genome assembly GCA_024710805.1 of Fimbriimonadaceae bacterium. Lineage (GTDB taxonomy): Bacteria > Armatimonadota > Fimbriimonadia > Fimbriimonadales > Fimbriimonadaceae > JANJUB01. The sequence goes on from JANJUB010000006.1 coordinate 12,368, forward strand.
CCAGGGTCAGCGCGGCTTCTACACGAGCTTCATCCAAACCACGGCGACGCTCGGGCTGTTCGTATCGCTCCTCGTGATCTTGGGCACCCGCAGTGCGGTCGGCGAGGCCGCGTTCAGCCAATGGGGCTGGCGGATTCCCTTCCTGCTGTCGGCGGTGCTCGTGCTCATCAGCTACTTCATCCGCCGGAAGATGGATGAATCGCCGCTGTTCAAACGCATCAAGTCGGAAGGTACGACCAGCGCCAACCCGCTGCGGGAGAGCTTCGTCAATCCTGCGAACCGCCGCCTCGTGCTCATCGCGCTCTTTGGCGCGACGGCGGGCCAAGGCGTGGTTTGGTACACCGGCCAGTTTTATGCGCTCTACTTCTTGCAGACCGTGATGAACATCCAGGGCGCCACCGCGAACAAGATCATCGCGTGGGCGTTGCTGTTCGGAACGCCGTTCTTCATCGTGTTCGGCATCCTCAGCGACCGGATCGGGCGCAAGAAACTGATGATGAGCGCCTGCCTCTTGGCCGTCATCGGCTACATCCCGATCTACACCGCAATGCAGAAGACGATTCCCCACATCGACACCCTCGGGACTCCCGCGGTTGCCGTGGAGTCCACCGTCGACCCGGTCACCAAGAAGCAAGCGGTGACCAAGTCGGAGACTTGGCAACAGGGAGAGCTGAAGGTCGTCAAGAAGACCCTTGTGAACTCCGAGGCCGATCTCACACCGGTCGAGAAAGAGAAGCCCAAGACGGAGATTCAGCCTCCGGTCGCCACCTACTGGAAGCTGGTGGGGCTCATCTTCATCCAGGTGCTCTTGGTCACCATGGTCTACGGACCCATTGCGGCCTTCCTCGTCGAGCTGTTCCCCACGCGAATCCGGTACACGTCGATGTCGCTGCCGTATCACATCGGCAACGGCGTGTTCGGCGGGCTCGTGCCGTTCATCGGAACGGCGATGGTCGCCCGGACAGGCAACAACCTGGCCGGGCTCTGGTACCCGATGGCCATCGCGGCGATGACGTTCTTGATCGGATCGTTCATGATCCACGAACACCGCACCGCAGACGGCTTCAGCGAAGACACCGAGTAGCTACTCGCCGATCTTGAACTTGCGCTCGTCGAGTTTCTTGTCGTCCACGTAGAGTTCGACGCGGTAGTCGCCCGCTGGCCAGCCGTTGTTCGGCTTCGAGAGCGAGAAGTTGCCCATGTTGTCGATCATGCCGATATCGACGCTGGCTTCGTCGATCTTGAAGTCGGGCGGGATGTCGGGAGCCTTTTCGCAGATCCACACGCCCTTGATCTTCGATCCAGCCTTCACGTTCTCGAGGCCGAAGAAGACCCAAATCTTGGCGGTGTCGGTCTTGAACTCCGTCTTCGGAGGCTTGTCATCCTCATTATCGGAGAGGACGATGTCGGTGAACTTGGGCTCGGTCGAGGCGGGAGCAGCAGTGTCGCCCGAGGTCGACGATCCGCAACCACCAACGAGCATGAGCGCGAGCAGAAGGGGCAGGGCAAGGTTCTTCATGCCGCTAGCTTAGCACTCCGGGCTTAACGTACCATGAACTCGTCCATAAATAGCCAACTATCCCCGCCCGCCCCGAGGTGCCAATCCGGCAGCTTTCCGAACGAGGTTGCAGTCGCGCGCACGTATCGGGCTTGGGTTGCCTTGGTCACCCTGAAGGGATGGACCACCGTGCGGTCGTCCCGCTCGCGGATCGTGTGGTTCGCTTCGCCGAGCGGTTCCCACGACTGGCCGTCGGTCGAGACTTCGAACCGGACGCGCTTCGGAAGGTAGATCCAGGAGCGCATCTGATGGAGGCAGTTCAGCGTCACCTCGCGGATTGGGCGAACCACGCCGAGATCGACCGTCGCGACCACATCGGTTCCTTGCCAACCGAGCCAGACGCCGTCATCAAAGTCATCGCTGCCGATGAACCCGTCGGTCAGCCCCTGAAGACCAGCCTTCGCGTACCGCTCCGCCGGAGGTTGGTTGAGCGTGATCGGGCGGCCGTAGGCCAGATGAGCAATGCTGCGGAACACCTTAGGCCAATCGAAGGGTTTGCCATCGCGGAACGGGCGGATCGTCAACGTCTTTCCGATCGGGAAGTCAATGGAGCCTTCGATCAGCGGCGACGTTCGCGTTGGCATCCAGCCATTGAGCGTGTATCGCACGTCGATGTCCTTGAGCCCGGTTTGGACGTGCAGACGCCCCATCCCCTCGCGGGTGAGCGACTCCAGCCGCACCGTCGAGATCGCCGCATCGGCGGGGCCGTACGGGATGCCCTGCGCATCCATCCACGCGAGGTGGGCATCCATCCGCTT
>JANJUB010000021.1 GCA_024710805.1 Fimbriimonadaceae bacterium
TGGCCGTTCACCCACACGTAGAACGCGGAATACACGCCCTGGAAGCGCAGGATCGTGCGGCGGCCCTCCCAGTTCTTGGGGACCTCGAAGGTGTGCCGATAGGATCCTACCGGGTTGTAGTCGTGAGGGATGAAGGGCGGGTTCGCACCGTGCGGATAGCGGACGTTCGAATAGATCGGGATGCCGTAACCCTGCATTTCCCAGCAGCTCGGCACCGGAATCGTTGCCCAGTCAGCGTCGCGGAACTTGGGCTCGTAGAAATCGATCGGACGGTCATCGGGCTTGCCGACCCAGTGGAACTTCCAATCGCCGTTCAGCAGCTTGAAGTAGGGCGATTGAGCGCGCTCGCCGGACACGGCCTGTTCGACCGTTGCGAACGGATAGGACGTGGTACGAGGGGGCAGCTTGTTGATGCCGATAACAAGAGGATTCTCCCAATCGGGAAGATTGTCAGGGAGTTTTTGGGTGGGTTGGGGAGCCGGGGTTTGCGCCATGGTGAGAACCAGACCCGCCACGAATGGGATCGCGTTCATGGGTGCCTCATCGTAGCACGCCCTCCCTAAAACTCGGACACACGAAACTCGCAATACTGCGGGAACGTGCCGCTCATGAGCGTTTCTGAACGCTCAGTGGAGGACAATAAGGGCATGAAGGCGCGGTTGTTTGGATTGGTTTCTCTGTTCGGGCTGGCGGGAGCCGCGCAGGCGTTGCTGATCGATGATTTTAGCGACGGGAACGTCAATCTGGTGGTGACGAATGGTGCCGGACTGGCCAGCCTCGATCCCGCGACCGCTCTTGGTAGCAGCCGCGCTACGTGGATCGGCCAGAGCACGTTCACGGGAGATCGCTCTTCGACGCTCAACATCAGTGGCGGCTCCTTCTCGGTCGATAACTCCATCGGGACGAGCAGCAGGTCGTCGATCGGGTACGGCGTCAGCTCCGTGCACAATGGCGGCGGCTTTGGCACGAATCCGAACTCGAACTTCAATCTCAGCGCCTTCGACACTTACCGCTTCCACTTTGAAGGCAATGATCAGCCCTTGACCATCTTCATTAGCCTCTTCACGGACGGAGGCGTTAACGGCCTTGTCCTGTCGAAGAGCGTTGCCGGTGGCCAGTTGGCTCCCTTCGTGTTCGATGTGACGTTGGCCGATGTTTTTGGGCTCGTTTGGAAGTTATGACCTATCTGATGTCGACCAACTGCGATTCGACTTTTCGTCTTCAAACGCCGGCGACTTCGCGCTGAGCCATATCGAAGCGGTCCCTGAACCCGCGACGATGGCCATTCTTGGTCTAGGCCTAGCCGCAATCGCACGCCGACGCCGCAAGTAACCTCTGCGCTCTGAGCCCCGTTCGGTCGTAAGACCGAGCGGGGCAGTTTTGTTTGCGATCGTCGCCAATGCCGCGAAGATCGTGCTATAACGGTGCGTGGTACGACATCCTGCTGCTTTCTTCATGTTGGGTTTCGCTGCGGTCTCGATCGCACAGGACACCGCGCCGAATCCGCTCGAGATCGAGGGCTATCTCCCGGCTCCTAAGCTGATCCAGTCCTTCCTCGATGCGCCTCGGCACCTGAATCGGTCGCTCGGCAACCTCAGCCCCAACGGGCGCTGGTTCCTGCAGACCGAGAGCGCGGGCATGCCGTTGCTCGCTGATCTGTCGAAGCCTTACCTTAACCTTGCGGGCGTGCAGATCGACGTGGCCGCTCACCGAAGCCGAGCGATGACCACGCGCGGCGACGTCGCCATCGTCCTCATCGATGCCCAAGATTGGACGCGCCGCCGGATCGATGCCCCGAAAGGAACGCGCATCACCGGCTCGACTTGGACTCCCGATGGTCGCACGGTCCTCTTCATGGCTCACGGCCCTGATGCCACCCATGTGTATTCGGTCGAGGCGGCAAGTGGTGCGCCGAAGCGGCTGACGAAGCGTCCGTTGCTCGCCACTCAGGTTGGGTTCGAGGTCGTCGATGGCGCGGTGTTCTGCGTCATGCGCAATGGCCAAACCATGCCCCAGATGTCGGGCGTGCCTTCGCAGCCGCGCGTCCAAGTAGCGGATTCCTCGCGCAATCGTCTTCGCACCTATCGGTCACTTCTCGCGAACAAAGAAGAAGCCGCGCAGTTGGAGTACTTCCTCACGGGCCAGTTGGTCAAGATCGACCTTCGAACTGGCGCTGAGCAAGCGATCGGCGCCCCAGCCATGATCCGAAGCATCAACGCCTCGCCCAAAGGCGACTTCGTGCGGGTGGTGTCGATCCAAAAGCCTTTCAGCTACATCGTGCCCGCGAGCAGCTTTGGCGAGCGGGAGCAAATTTGGGATTTGACCGGCAAGTCGCTCTTTCAGTTGCGTGAGCGAAGGCTGACCGCAGGCGATACCCCGGCGGGTCCCGGCGGTGCTGCCGCGGGTGCGGCAGCTGACGCGCGTCGCGGCCTAACTTGGCATCCTGACGGCAATGGCCTCGTGTACGTGGCCCGGGTGCAGGAAGCGCGGCCAACGACGACTCCGCCCTCGGAAGATGACGAGCAGGGCCGTGGCGGCCAACGACCCGGCGGAGCGGCTCCCGCCGACACGACGCCACGACGAGAGCGGCTCGTCCGATGGACGGCCCCGTTTACGGACAAGGATGTCGCGACGATCTATGAGTCGGCGACCGGCATCGGCTCGTTCACGTTCGGCTCGGGCGGTACCAACCTCTACATCACGGAGACGGTCAGCGGCACGACAACCACCTACGCGGTCGATCCTGCGAAGCCCGACAGCCGGTGGAAAATCTCCAGCTTCCGCACCGCCGACACGGAGAACAACCCCGGCAGCTTGGTGACGACGTCCAACTCCCTCGGCGTATCGGTCGTGCACGAGCATGAGGGCTTTGTGTTCCTACGGGGCACTAAACCCACAACTGACCCGGCGAAGACGGCTCCGCGACCCTTCCTCAACAAGGTCGAAGTTGCGAGCGGAAAACTCGAGCCCGTGTGGCAATCGGCTGAGAACGCCCATGAGGTCGCGGGTGACTTCCTTGCGCCGGATGGATCTCGCTTTGTTGCCGAGCGCCAGAGCCCGACCGAGATCAGCAACACCTGGCTCGTCGAGAACGGCAAGCTCGTTCGTGCCCTCACGGACAACAAGGACTACGCCCCTGATTTGACTGAGGCCAAGCGGTATCGGATTCAGGTGACGCGCGCCGACGGCTTCAAGTTCTGGGTGCGCGTCACGGCTCCGAAGTGGAGCTGGCCAGGTTCAAAGTTGCCGGCGATGTTCTGGTTCTATCCGAGCGAATTCACTGACCAAGCCGCCTACGACCGTGGCCAGCGGAACTATAACAAGAACCTCTTCCCGAACATTGGCCAGACCAACATGGCTTTGCTGACCCGATTGGGCTATGCATTCGTCGAGCCGGACTGTCCGATCGTGGGGCCGCAGGGTCGCATCAACGACTTCTATGTCAACGACCTGCGCAACAACATGGCGGCGATCATCGACGAGTTGGACCGACAAGGTCTGATCGACCGCACCAAGCTCGCGCTCGGTGGGCACAGCTATGGCGGATTCAGCACCGCGAATGCGATGGTCCACACGCCGTTTTTCAAGGCGGGCATCGCCGGTGCCGGGAACTACAACCGGACGCTGACCCCGATGTCGTTCCAGAGCGAGACGCGGTTGCTGTTCGAGGCGAGGGAGACCTACTTGAACATGTCTCCGTTGCTCTATGCCGAGCACATGACCGGTGCTCTGCTGATGTACGCGGGCATGGAGGACCAGAACGTGGGCACCGACCCGGTGAACTCGATCCGAATGTTCCACGTGCTGGAGAGCATCGGCAAGCCCGCGTCGCTGTACATGTATCCGCACGAGGACCACGGCCAGATCGCTCGGGAAACGATTCAGGACATGTGGGCCCGATGGGTCGCGTGGCTTGAGAAGTACGTGAAGTAGCCCTGATTAGAAACTGGGAGGGCTCCGCTCCGTCGGAGCCTTCCATTACATTTGGCGCTGACGGAGCAGCGCCCTCCCTTGGGAGGCTTACGGAGCAGCGCTCTCCGCTCCCAAGTGCCCCGCGTCCGTACACAACCCGTCCCGCATCCCGTAAACTCACACCATGAGTTTTCGGATCGAAAAGGACAGTCTGGGTGAAGTTCAGGTTCCCGCCGGAGCCTATTGGGGCTCGCAGGCCGAGCGCAGTCGGCAGCTGTTCAAAATCAGCGGGCTGACTGAGCACCCGAAGATGATCGACGCCTACGTGCTCCTCAAGAAGGCCTGCGCGGCGGCGAACACGGAACTCGAGCTCCTCGACAAGGAGGTCGGCAACGCCATCGTTCAGGCGGCCGATGAGGTCCTCGGGGGCAAGCTCCGCGACCAGTTTCCGGTGGACGTGTTCCACATGGGTGCGGGCACCAGCTTCAACATGAACACCAACGAGGTGCTCGCCAACCGCGCCGAGGAGATCCTCGGCGGACAGCTCGGCGCCTACACCCGGGTCAATCCGAACGACCACCCGAACTACGGCCAGAGCACGAACGACACCTTCCCGAGCGCGATGCGCATCATGGCGCGGCTCATGCTCGAGGACCTGTTCCCGGCGATCGACCGGCTCGCCGACGCCTTCGCCGCCAAGGGCGTCGAGTTCGACAGCATCCTCAAGTCGGCGCGCACCCACCTTCAAGATGCGGTGCCGATCCGCCTGGGCCAAGAGTTCACCGCCTACGCGGTCGCGCTTCGAAAGTCGAAGCGTTGGCTGGAGCAGGCCGCCTATGAGCTTGAGGAGCTAGGCATCGGCGGTTCGGCAGCGGGCACCGGCCTCAACACCCACCCCGACTACCGAGCGCTCGTGGTTCGCAACCTCAACCAGTACACCGGCCTCAAGTTCCGCAACGCGCCCGATCTGCGCGAGGCCATGCAGAGCAACCTCGCGATGGCTTCGCTCGCGGCGGGTCTTCGCATCTTCTGCCAGGAGCTGACCCGCATCAGCAACGACCTGCGGCTCATGTGCTCGGGACCGCTCACCGGCATCGCTGAGATCGTGCTGCCCGCCGTGCAGCCGGGCTCGTCGATCATGCCGGGCAAGGTCAACCCGTCGATGGCGGAGAACCTGAACATCGTTCTCTTCCAGGTTATCGGCCAGTGCAACGCGATCGACAACTGCGTGATGGCGGGCCAGCTCGAGCTGAACGTGATGATGCCGGGCATGGCGTTCGCCGCGCAGTTCTCGCTGCAGATTCTCACCAACACGCTCGACACCTTCACCGAGAACTGTGTGAAGGGCATCCAAGCCGACGCCGACCGATGCCGACACTACGCGGAGACTTCGCCCTCGCTGGCGACCGCGCTGAACGTGTACCTCGGCTACAAGCAGGCCGCGGACGTCGTGAAGACCGCGCTGAAGGAGAAGAAGCCGATTCCGCAGGTCGTGCGCGAAGCAGGCTTGCTGGATGAAGAGACGCTCGCGAAGGTTCTGGACCCCGCGCTGCTGACGGAGCCCGGCATCCCAGGAAAATAGCGTGCTCGAGACGCCTCGGCTCTGCCTCGACCGGCTCGAAGCGCGGGACGCGGAGTTCATCCTCGAACTCCTGAACGACCCTGCGTTCATCGCGAACATCGGAGATAAGGGCGTTCGCACCACGGACGGTGCGTTGGGCTACATCGAAACGACCGCCGCAAAGTTCGCCGAGAACGGTTTCGGTCTGCTCGCAGTGGAAGCTCGAGAGGGGCAGGTGATGGGCATCTGCGGCTTGGTGCGCCGAGAAGGGCTTGAGGGCCCCGATCTCGGCTATGCCTTCCTGCCCCGGTTTTGGGGTCAGGGCTTTGCCGAAGAGGCCGCTCGGGCGATCTTGGATTCCTGCGGCCTCGACGGGGTGTTGGCGGTCACCGACCCTTCGAATGCGCCGTCGATCCGGCTCCTCGGGAAGCTCGGGTTTGCCCCCGATGGCCAGGTCTCGCTGGACGGCGTTGGCGTGTCGAATCGCTACGTGTGGCTCCGCGGCGTTCAGCGTTAGAAGTTCGTTGATCCTCAGCGTAGAATGAGACTTGCGTACTGGCGAGCCTGCGCTTGTCTGGTGGCACCAACATCGAGGTGGATGGGTGATTCCTATCGAGGAACAGGTCAAGATTTTCGCGCAGCGGCTCGCGCCGATCTTGATCGCGCACGACATG
>JANJUB010000041.1 GCA_024710805.1 Fimbriimonadaceae bacterium
GTACCAGCCGGATCGCGGCAAGGTGCTCTCGGCCGAGGAGCTGGAAGCCGCCGAGCGGTTCGCGCGGTATTTGGACGTGGATGGCGACGGTATCCCGTATCGGACACTTCCGGGCGTCCATCCGAAGGGTGCCTACTTCACGCGCGGATCGGGCCACGATAAGTTCGCCAAGTACACCGAAGACGGTGACGAGTACCAAGAGGTGCTCGACCGGATCGCGCGGAAGGTGAACAGCGCTCGCGCGGCGGTACCCGCTCCATTCATCAAGCGGCGCGATGGAGCTCGGGTCGGGCTCGTCAGCATCGGCGGATGCCATGGGGCGTGTTTGGAGGCGTTGGACATCCTGGAAGCCGACGGTGTGCCCGTGGATTACCTGCGGGTGCGAGGCTTCCCGTTCGCGGACGAGGTGAAGGAGTTCCTGCTGACTCACGATCGCACGTTCGTGGTGGAGCAAAACCGCGATGGCCAGCTCCGCAGTCTGCTGATTCTCGAAACCGAGGTCGACCCCGCGAGGCTGGAGTCGATTCGGTCGTACTCGGGATTCCCGATGAGCGCTCAACCTATCGTCGACGGAGTCCGCGCCAAGGTCCAGGTGCACGCATGAGCTACATCGCCAAACCGAAAGTCCATCATCCCGCGCTTCAGCTGAATGCGCTGGGCTTGACCCGCCGCGATTATGAAGGCGCGATTACGACGCTCTGCGCGGGGTGCGGGCATGACAGTATCACCGCGGCGTTCATCCAGGCGTTCTGGGAACTCGATATCGAGCCGCACACGGTGGCCAAGCTGTCGGGAATCGGCTGTTCTTCGAAGACCCCGGCCTACTTCCTGCGCGAAGCCCATGGCTTCAACAGCGTGCATGGTCGCATGCCGGCCGTCGCGACCGGCGCCGGCGCTGCGAACTCGCAGCTGAAGCTGGTTGGCGTTTCCGGCGATGGCGATTCGCTCTCGATCGGGCTCGGGCAGCTCTGCCACGCGATTCGCCGCAACCTGAACTTGCTGTACGTGCTGGAGAACAACGGCGTGTATGGCCTTACGAAAGGCCAGTTCTCGGCGTCCGCCGATCCGGGCTCGTTGAACAAGCGGGGAACCGCGAACACGATGCCCGCAATCGACAGCGTGCTGCTCGCGATCAACCTCGGCGCGACGTTTGTGGCGCGCAGCTTCTCGGGCGACAAGGAGCAGCTGGTGCCGCTGATCAAGGCAGGGATGATGCACAAGGGATTCGCGTTCATCGACGTGATCTCGCCATGCGTGACGTTTAACGACCACGAGGGGTCTACCAAGAGCTACGCCTACACAAGGCGGCACCAGATTGAAGTGGTCGAAGCGGACTTCGTGCCTGGACGCCGCGAGATCACCGTCGACTACGAACCGGGCTCGGTGAAGGAAGTGACCTTGCACAACGGCGACCGGATCATGCTGCGCAAAGTGGCCGAGGACTACGACCCGCTCGATCGGGACCAAGCGTACGCTTACATCCGCGATCGCCAGAAGGTCGGCGAGTTGGCTACGGGTCTGTTGTACCTGTCGGGAATGACGAGCGACATGAACGAGCAGCTCAGAACGGGTGATACACCCCTGACCAAGATGCCGTATGGCGAACTGTGTCCCGGGGCCGCCGAACTTGAGAGGCTGCAGAGCCGCTACCGCTAGAGACAACCCCCTCCTTTCCTTTGGGAGAGGAGGGGGTTGGGGGTGTAGAGTAAGAGACCGGCACGATGGTTCGTGCCGCGCAAACTAGAACTTCATCTTCTTGCCGCCGAGCATGATGCTCAGCGTCGATTTCGCCTGAATCCTCGGGAGCGGCTGTGCCTTGTCCAAGGCGGCACCCGGGCCGTAGCCGACCATGTTCATCATCACGAAGTCGGCTTCCTTGAAGATGCCAGCCGGCACGTCCACGGCGGTCCGATCACCCGCCATAAAGATGGTCCGCTCGACGAAGTCGCGCACCTCGGCCATCTGCAGGAACCCCATGTCGCCCATGAGCCCCTCGACGAAGACCTCGGAGGATGACCACATGATGAGGGTGTTCTTGCCCTCCATGGCTACGATCGAGGCGGCTTGGCCAAGGCTGTAGGGGATGGACTTCCACTGGAACTTGAGGGCCTTCGTCAGGTCCACCTTCTTCTCGAGGTCGGGGGCCGTGATCTCGTAGGGCGCGAGGAAGTTCACGTTCTGCGGGGCGTCGATTTCGACGTTGCCGCAGTAGTTTGTGGTGAGCTTGTAGGTTCCGACGAGTGATGCGGCGGGGTCGATTTGGCCGGGTTGCTTCTTCGTGGGCCAGAAGGCGGTTGTCCAATCCGGCTTGTAGAAGTAGTCCGACTCAGCTTGGGCATCGCGTGCCATCTGACGCATGGCCGCCTTCTGCTCGGCGGTCAGCCCCTTCCACTCGATCACGCGGGGCTGACCCTCGCGGACAGTCTCGCTGGAACCCCAGTAGATCTTGATCGTGAACTCGGGGGTTGCGTCAGGGTCAAACACGTCGCCCTTTCGCTTGCCGGGTTCAGCGGCGGTCGGTCGATAGAGTTCGAGATCGAGCTTCTTGCCTTGTTTGAGACCAGCAGGGGGCTCAACATAAGCGAGAGCTTCTTTTGGCGCAATCGACGGCGACCAGAGCCGCATATTGAGGATGCGGGACGGCTTGCCCGTCATCATCTCCATTCCGGCCGGCATCTTGAAGCCGGGCGGCAGGTCGGGGATGTCGCGCATCAACTCGACGCCTGCCATGCGCATCATCTTGGTCTCGGCGAGGATCGCGAAGAAGGCTTGGTCGTTCGCCTGATGGGCAATGGGGGCTGAAGCTAAGAGTGGAAGTAACACGTGAATCATCACGTCGGATCTCCTTCAACCCTGCGCCCTCGTTGGTGCGAGGGTTGCGCCTAGAGTATATCTCTTGGATCAGCGCCCGGCAACGTGTTCGCGGTACCAGTCATACGCCAACTGGATGCCCTTGTCGAGTTCGATGCGGTGCCGCCAGCCGACGCCGTGGAGCTTGGTGACGTCCATCGTTTTCTCGGGGAAGCCGTCGGGCATGCTGGAGTCCCACTCGATCGGCCCGGTGTGGCCGACGACGCTCTGAATCGTCTCGGCGAGATGACGGATCGTGACCGAGGTGCCGGTCCCCACGTTGATGAGCCCAGAAGCCTCCGGATGCTCGATGAGGAACAGAAGGGCGTCAGCGACGTCGTCGCTGTGGAGGAACTCCCGCTTGGGCTTTCCCGAACCCCAGACGGTGACCGGACGATCGGGGAGAGCCTCGTGGAACTTGCGGATGAGGGCGGGGAGCACGTGACTCGTCTTCAAATCGAAGTTGTCGTTCGGCCCGTATACGTTGGGCGGCATCGCGGTGAAGTAGCGGCGGCCGAACTGCTTGGTGATGGAGTCGCACAGGTAGATGCCAGCGATCTTCGCTACCGCGTACGGGGCGTTGGTCGGCTCCAGCTTGCCTGATAGGAGTGCTTCTTCTGGAATCGGTTGGGCGGTCTCGCGGGGATAGACACAACTGCTGCCCAGGAAGAGCAGGGTCGGGACGTCGGCAAGGTGGCTGCCCCAGATGAGGTTCGACTCGATGGCGAGATTCTGCGAGATGAAGTCGGCGGGATACTCCGAGTTGGCGCGGATGCCTCCAACCTTGGCCGCCGCGACGATCACGAGGTCTAATCTCTGCTCGGCAAGAAAGGCGTAGGTGGCGGCTTGGTTGAGGAGATCGAGCTCTTGGCGGGTGCGGGTCACGACCTCGTAGCCGTCTACACTCTGTAGGCGCCTTGCGATGGCCGAGCCGACCAGCCCCCGATGCCCGGCGACGAAGACCTTAGTGGCTTTCTTCGGCGCTCTTGTAGACACGGTAGCCCTCCCGTTGAATGATCGCGTCCACCTCCGCAGTCTCTAGGTCGGCGGCCACCATCTCCTTGATCAGTTGCTCGAATCCGATCTTGGGCGCCCAGCCGAGTTCCTGGCGCGCCTTGGTGCTGTCCCCCAGCAGCGTATCGACTTCGGTCGGGCGGAAGTACGTGGGGTCGACTTCGACGATGATGTCGCCGGTCTCTGCGTGCCGACCGCGCTCCTCGACGCCCGAGCCTTCCCAAACCAGCGGGATTCCCACCAACTGAAAAGCGCGTGTCGCGAGCTCGCGCACCGAGTGCTGCTCTCCGGTCGCGATGACGTAGTCCTTCGGCTGCTCTTGCTGGAGCATCAAGTACATCGCCTCGACGTAGTCCTTCGCGTGTCCCCAGTCACGCAGGCTATCCAGATTCCCGAGATACAGCTTCTTCTGCAGGCCGGTGGCGATTCGAGCGGCGGCGCGGGTTACCTTCCGCGTGACGAACGTCTCGCCTCTGCGCGGCGACTCGTGATTGAACAGGATGCCGTTGCAGGCGTACATGCCGTACGCTTCCCGATAGTTCACCGTGATCCAGTACGCATACATCTTGGCGACGGCATACGGGCTGCGGGGATAAAACGGCGTGGTCTCCTTTTGCGGGACCTCTTGCACTTTCCCATAGAGCTCGCTGGTCGAGGCTTGATACACCTTGACCCGCTGCGCCATCCCGAGGAGGCGGACCGCTTCAAGAACCCGCAGCGTGCCGACCGCGTCGGTCTGGGCGGTGTACTCGGGCTCCTCGAACGACACCTTGACGTGGCTCTGGGCTCCAAGATTGTAGATTTCGTCCGGCTCGATCTCCTGGATGAGGCGGGTGATCGAAGAGCTGTCGGTCAGGTCCGCGTAATGCAGATGAAACGGACGACCGGCCTCGTGACGATCGTGGAACAAATGATCGATCCGCTGAGTGTTGAAGAGGGAAGAGCGACGCTTCAGGCCATGGACCTCGTACCCCTTATCCAAGAGGAACTCAGACAGGTAGGACCCATCCTGGCCCGTGACTCCGGTAATGATTGCGCGCTTGCCCACTAAGATCTCCCTATCTAACGTCGGAACATCGGCGGCACGAACTCAGGTGCGACGCCCCGTAGATGTTGACATACAGAAGCGAAAAACGTCCTCGAAACGCTTGGCGATCCTCTCGATGTCGAAGGTGGCCTCGGCGTAGCGACGTCCGTTTGCACCGCATACTTTGCGGAACTCGTGATCCTCGAAGAGGCGCCGGGCGTGCTGGATAAAGTCCGCAGG
>JANJUB010000050.1 GCA_024710805.1 Fimbriimonadaceae bacterium
GCATGGTTCGAGTCATGATCAATCCCCCCGACGAGCACCCAAAGGACACCCGCCATCTTCATGATAGCGGGTGTTTGCTTGAATCGTAGTCAGATCAGCTCAGAATCAGCGGCTGCGCGTCGGCGTCGGCGGTGCTTGTCGCTGTTCGCGACCAAAACTCATTCCTCGTTCCGCGCCGAGGCCGTAGAGTTCGGGATGCTGGTAGGTGCCCTTTTCGAGGCCTTCCTTATCCACCTCGACCGGCGCGCCGTGCTTTTGAACCCAACGGTCGTTGCGTACCGCCTTGACCTCCCACGAGACCTCGATGGACGGCTTGTTCGTGCGGATGACGAAACGGTTGTTCTGAACCTTCCGAGTGACTTTGGCGATGACGAAGTCGTCGCTGTCGTCGATCACGGTGAGCGTGTACCTCGGGTCTTTGTTGATCTCCTCGAAGTAGTCGGGGAGCGCGATGGTCGCGTAGCCCTTGGCGTCGGTGACCACGTTGCCGGTGTACATGTTCAGCACATCTGGGCTTTCCGCCGAGTAGTGGAGCAGATACTTGTTCTCGGGGTCGAACGGGTGGTCGATGCGGAAGGACTTCGTACCGCTTGCGCCCAGCCTTCCCCCTGCGAAAACTCCGTACGCACTGGCGCCGGTGGCCAATCCGTAGACGCCGTACCCGCTCGTGCTCTGGCTGTCGCCCCGCACCCCGAAGGTTTGGCCGGTGGCGGCGCTGGCCTGTCCGAAGACGCCGTACCCGCTCGTGCTCTGGCTGTCGCCCCGCACCCCGAAGGTTTGGCCGGTGGCGGCGGTGGCCTTGCCGTAGACGCCGAGCCCGCTAGAGCTATCGCTCTGGCCCCGCACGCCGATGGTTTGGCCGGTGGCGGCGCTGGCCTGTCCGAAGACGCCGAGCCCGCTAGAGCCAGCGCTCAAGCCGTAAACGCCGTACCCGCTCGTGCTCTGGCCCCACACGCCGAAGCTTTGGCCGGTGGCGGCGGTGCTCTCGCCGAAGACGCCGGGACCGGTACCACTGTTTTCACCTTTGATGATGTGAGACGCACTCGTCCCGCTCAGGGTAAGCGGGTTGGGGACGGATTGCAGGAACGCGGTCGAGTTCAATCCGTCGAGCAAATCGGCGTTGACACCGGTGAGGCCCGCGCCACTCCCAGTGAAAGAGTTCCCCCCGTTGGAAAAGGCGTTGGCTTCGGTCCAGGTGTTCCCGGTGGCTAACTGGCCGAACGCCGCCGAGCTCAATCCTCCGAGCAGGGCAGCGTTGACCCCGGTCAATCCCGAGCCGTTGCCCGAGATGATGCCCGTGGCGTGCATGTTACCGACCGAGTACACACCAAACCCCGCTGGACTGCTCGACTGGCCCATCACACCGTAGTTCACACCGCTGGCGGAAGTCGTGTAGCCGTAGACGCCGCGGCCGGTGGTGCTGGCGGTTTGTCCCCAAACGCCGGTGGCGTTGCCGGTCGTGGACGGAGCAAGGCCCGTCACACCTCGCCCCCCTGGGCTGTCAGCTTGGCCCCATACACCGTGGGTCGTTCCACTCATGGCGCTGGCTCTTCCGTAAAGAGCTCGCCCCATCACACTGTCGGAACGGAAGAATCCGCCGAAGTTTGCCCCCGTGGTTGAGGTTGCCGAGCCGACAATGGACATCCCGGTGGGGGTCGGGTCGGTCACATGGACTGAACTGGCGATGACACGCCCGCTGATGTTGGCGTTGCCAACCTGCTGCGTGCCGGGCGTCGTTGGTTGAAGATTAACCGGCGTGCCCTGACCGTAAAGGTAAGTTGTGCCGGCGACGGCGGCCGAGGCCGTCATAGCGATAAGCATGGTGCGATTCAAGGTGATCCTCCTGAACGAGCACCGAGGTGACACCCGCTAGATTCATCATAGCCGATGTCGTCCTAAATCGCAGTAAGGAAACACCGAAACACCCTCGAAATGCGTCAAAGGAACCGATGGACCTGGATACGCAGATTCAAGCGTTCCTCGACCACCTGGCATCGCGCAGGTCGGCGCACACCGTGCGCGCCTATGCCGTCGACCTCAGCCAGCTTGCGGGTTTGGCCCCCACACTAACCGACCTGAAGCCGGAGCGCGTGCGCAAGTATCTGCGTGAGTACGGCACGTCGCCGGTCACCCGAGCGCGCAAACTTTCCGCCGTCCGCACGTTCGTCAAGTATCTGCGCGCAGTAGGCAAGATCGACGACGACCCGACCGAGTCGGTCGAAGCTCCGATCCGGCGACGCCGCCTTCCCAAGGCGATCAGCGCGCTGGAGACGAACGATCTGCTCGATCAGACCGACGTGGGCCGGACGCCGCGACGCGACCGCGCGATGCTCGAACTGATGTACGCGGCTGGCCTGCGGGCGTCGGAGGTCGTTGCCGTGAACATCGGAGATTTCGATCTCAAAGAAGGCACCGTGCGCGTCCGCGGCAAGGGCAACAAGGAACGCATGACCTTGTTCGGGACGGCATGCCGCGAGGCGATCGAAACGTACGTGAGCCGGGAACGCACACCGTCGAACCTCACGCCCGAGCCGCTCTTCACCAACGATCGCGGCGGACGGATCACCTCTCGAACGCTTCAAAACGTGGTCAAGCGTTGGGCGCTCAGCTGCGGATTGCCGCCCGGCATCACGCCGCACACATTACGGCACTCCTTCGCTACCCACTTGCTGGATGGCGGGGCCGACCTCAAGACGGTACAGCAGTTGCTCGGGCACGAGAGTCTAGCGACGACCCAGATCTACACCCACTTGAGTATCGAGCGATTGAAAACCGCGGTAGATCAGGCGCATCCCCGATCAAAATAGAAGGTGGAGCGGGCGAAGGGATTCGAACCCTCAACATCAACCTTGGGAAGGTCGCGCTCTACCATTGAACTACGCCCGCGTTCCCGATTATCAGATTGGAGCGGGCGGCGGGAATCGAACCCGCGTGATCAGCTTGGAAGGCTGGAGCTTTACCATTAAGCTACGCCCGCTCTCTCCGTAAGATGATACTCCAACCGCGCGCGAGGGTCAAGGGAAGCGCGATCCCGGACCGTCTCCTTACTCGGGACGAGGGATCGGAAAGCGGGCCATCCGGATTCGGTAAGCCCCGCGCTCCTGGACTTCGTACAGGCAACCCAGTTGGCCATCGGGCAAGCGCGCCAGTACGGAATACGCGAAGGATCCCGGGGCGATCGTGACCGACTGCGGCCAAGTCTTGCCCTCATCGAACGAGAACCGCAGCGTTCCGTTAACCCGTTCTTGCGGGTGGTTCGGGTTCGAGAATGCAAGCACGCCGGGAGCCGCCCTAACGATCGCGCCCATGCAGACGGGGTCGACCAAGGCAGGGTCGGGCGTCGGGGTGGACCACGTCATGCCGCCGTCCTCGCTGATCGCAACGAGTCGCTGGCGCGCCGCCGCTTGATTGCGCGCATTCATCATGAGCCGGCCGTCGGCGAGTTCGACAAACTGCACCTCGTTCGGCTGGGTTCCCGATAAGCGCGGGGCCATATCGCCCATCCGCCAAATCGCCCCGCCGTCGTCGGAGATCGCGGCGTAAACCCGCCAGCCGGAGGCGTCGCCCATGTTGAACGGCACCACCAGCCTTCCCTTGTGGCGCCCCCGTTGAATCTCCAAACCCATGCCCGGCCCGGAGGCAACGGTGCGCGCCCACCCGGGCTTGAGATCTCGGGTCAGGTCGCGCGGCTTTGACCACCGACGCCCATCGTCATCCGACACCATCACATAGGTTCGGCAGATGCCTTCGCCCTCTCGGCCGGTTGGAGCCCGATACTCCGAGACTCCCTTCGGATACCGCTGAAACATCAGCCAGATGCGGCCGCTATGATCGACCGTTACGCAAGGGTTGTTCAGCGAATCTTCGCCTTCGTCGGCGAGGACCTGGAGCGGGCCCCAGGACCGACCTCGCTCCTGCCGCTTGAGGACGAGGTCGTTCGAGGACTGATCGCCGGTTGTCTTACGGCCCTCTGCGAAAGCGAGAATGGTGCCCTTCTTTGTCACCGCGAGCGCGGGAATCCGGTACACGGCGTAGGGCTCACCAGGTTGGAGGGCCCCACTGACGAACACGTCTTCGTGAGCGGCGAACAGCATCAAGATCGGCAGGAGCATAGCCGTTATTTTGGTCGTTCTTGAATTTGTTTAGCCATTCCTTTATAGTGGATGGATGGTGGACGTTGCGATCATCGGCGGTGGGCCGGGTGGAAGTGCCTGTGCAAGCCTCATCAAGAAGTACCGACCCGACCTCAGGGTCACGATCCTCGAACGGGAACGATTCCCTCGCGAGCATGTCGGCGAGAGTCTGCTTCCGGCAGTTCCACGCGTGCTGCTCGAGATGGGTTGCTGGGACAAAGTCGAGGCGGCTCACTTCCCGATCAAGGTCGGAGCAACTTACAAGTGGGGCAACAAACCCGGGCTGTGGGACTTCGAGTTCGTTCCGCTCGCCATGTTTCAACCCACCCCTCGACCGGCAAGGTTCGAAGGATCAAGGGCCCTGACCGCATGGCAGGTGGATCGAGCGATCTTCGACAAGATCCTCCTCGACCATGCCGCCTCGCTCGGTACCGAGGTCCGCGAGGAAACGACGGTCCGCGAAGTGCTGCGAACCGGAGATCGGGTCGACGGGCTCAGGCTTCACACGGACGAGGTGGTCGAAGCCAAGCACTACATCGACGCCAGCGGGTCCTCGAGCATCCTGCGTAAAGCGATGGGCGTCGAAGCCGACTATCCGACCCAGCTTAGAAACATCGCCATTTGGGACTATTTTGAGAACACCGCATGGGCGGTCGACTTCGGCGAGAATGCCACGCGAATCCTCATCCTGTCGGTCGGTTACGGGTGGCTGTGGTTCATCCCCATCAGCCCGACCCGAACGAGTGTCGGCGTGGTCATCCCACTCGAGTACTACAAAAAGTCAGGCAAGCGGCCCAATCAGATTTTTGAGGAGTCGATCCAACTGGAGCCCACCGTAGCAAAGCTCCTGCAGGGTTCGACCCGGGACAAGGGCGGCGTTCGTACGACGAACGATTGGTCTTACATTTCGGAGCGGTTGACCGGCGAGAACTGGTTCCTCGTCGGCGACAGTTGCGGATTTGCCGATCCCATCCTCTCCGCGGGAATGACCCTGGCGATGATGGGGGCGCGCCATGTCGCCTACACCATCGTCGAGCACCACAAGGGGCAGCACGATCCGGAATGGCTGAATGCCTACTACAACCAAAATCAGCGAGCCCGCATCCGCCAACACATCATGTTCGCCGACTTTTGGTACAGCTCTAATGGCTGCTTCACGGACCTCGTGGACTACACGCGCGAGATCGCGAAGACGGCAGGGCACGACATGACCGCGGACGCCGCCTTCCGTTGGCTTGCAACGGGCGGATTCACCCACGAAGACCCCTCGCTACCGATGGTCGGAGGTTGTTCAGTGCAAGCGGTTCGCCAGATCAACGAGCGGCTCAGCGACACTCGCTCCGTCTCCCAACTGTCGGTGAACAATGTGTTCCGCTTGAACCTCGAGGACACCACCGATGACACGTTCCCGATCCTTTATGAAGGCGGGATATGGGCCAAGCCGTGCTTCCGGCGGGGCCAAAAGGTGCTGCCAAGATTCGGAGTCTTCGAGATCGTGATTCGAACCCTGCAAGCGGAGAGCCAAATGGAACGCATCCTCCCCTGGCTGGAGGGATTCTTCCGCCGCAACCCGATCTACCCGACCGTCGAAACCGGCATCCAAATGACGCTCTCGACGATGGAGGCGATGATTGCCGACGGATGGGTCGAGGCTGAGCGAGATGAGTCGATGCCGTTCTTTGACTTCGACATTCCGGAGGAAACGTCGGCAATCCATGGCAATCGCGACATCTCGCTGATCCACGCTTGAACCAAGGGTAGGAATCAGCCTGAATCGGCTATGCTCACGCCGATGATGTTGGCTTCGCTGCTTGCTTTGACTGTGCTCCAGGGGCCCGAGCGGCCCCGAGACATTTGGGCGTTCCGATCGGTGCTCGACGATCGCGCCCGGATGCTCACGCTCGCCCTCCACAACGATCTTTGGGTTGCCTACGATGCGACCAACTGCGGACTCTACCGAGCCTGGAAAGGCGGCGTGAAGTTCGACGGCGCGGTTTATACGTCGGCGCACGGGCCGCAGCCGACCTCGATCGGCGCGCCGCTGATCCCCGGCATCGTGGATGCGCCGGTGTGGTCGCTCTCGGGCAAGCCCATCGAACCCGGTTTCAAAGGGTATCGATTTGAGCGGGGCGGCGTCATCCTGCAGTATCGCGTCCGACGCGAGGGCCTTCGCGATCTGTGGATCGAAGAGCAACCCGAAGTCGTCACCGATGCCGATGGCAGCCTGCGCCTTTCGCGCCAGTTCCGCGTACGCGATCGGCGCGGCCAGAAGCTGACCCTGCGGATGCTGGCGCCTGAGGGGGCCATCAGCGACCCGTCGAAGTTCGAGGTCAAGGGCACGAAGACCATCGCCGGCCACACTTTCCAAGAGGGGCTGCTAAACCTCGGCGATCTGACCACGATCACGATCAAGATTCCCGCTGAGAAGCCCACGGAGGATGTGCCTCGTGGCCCGTCGGCTCCGCCCGAGCCAGAAACCGTATTGCCGCAGGGGCCGCCCCGCGAGCCCGGCGTCTCGCTCAGAGTGTATTGGGTCGGCGTCGACATGTCGGTGATTCCGCGCCTGATGGCCGGTCAGACTCCGAACACGTCGAAGGTCATCCCCAACATCGACCTCAAGAGCAACGCCGACTTTGGCTCACCGGAACCGGACCAGTTCTACGCCAAACTGTCGGGTTTCCTGAACATCACCGAACCCGGCGACTACACGTTCCGGCTAAGTTCGGACGACGGCTCGAAGTTCTCGATTCGTGACGAGGTGATCGTCAACCACGACGGCCTTCACAGCGCCGAAGATGGCAAGGAAGGGCGCTTCCGCCTAGCGGCGGGCGAGCATCCCTTTGAAATCGAGTTCTTTGAGAGTGGGGGCGGCGAGGAGCTGAAGCTCGAGTGGATGCCGCCCGGCAAGACCGAGTTTGTCGTGATCCCAGCGAGTGTGTTCACCACCCCCGCCGGCGAGGTGCGCGTTACCGCTCCCGGGCGCAAGTCGATCTTCGATCCGAACCGACGGTATCGCCCGGGCGACGGCGTACCGTTGACCGGAGTCCACCCCTCGTTCGATTTGGAAACCGTCCGCCCCGCGGACTTCAAACCTCGCGTCGGCGGCATGGACTTCCTTCCCGACGGCCGGCTCGTCGTGTGCACGTGGGATCCCGACGGCGCGGTCTACATCCTCGACGGCGTTCGCGACCCCAAACCGAACAACATCAAGGTGAAGCGCATCGCGGCAGGTCTCGCCGAGCCGCTTGGGCTGAAGGTCGTCCGCGGCCAGATCTATGTGCTCCAGAAGCAGGAACTGACCCTGCTCAGGGACAAGAACGGCGACGAGATCATCGATGAGTACTTCGCGGTCGCCAATGGCTGGGGCGTGACCTCGAACTTCCACGAGTTCGCTTTTGGCCTCGTCAACGAGGGCGATAAGTTCTACGCCAACCTCGCCACCGCCATCGATCCTGGCGGCAAGAGCACATCTCCCCAGAATCCCGAACGCGGACACGTACTGGAGATCGATGCCAAGACCGGCGACTACAAACTGATCGCATCGGGGCTGCGCACACCGAATGGCATCGGCCGCGGCTTCAAGAATCGAATCTTCATCACCGACAACCAAGGCGACTGGCTGCCGGCGTCAAAGCTGCTCGTGTTCCAGCCGGGCGCCTTCTATGGCAATCGCTCAGTAGATCCGGTCGGCAAGAAGGACACGCCGGAAATGCCTCCCGTTGTCTGGCTGCCGCAGAATGAGATCGGCAACTCGCCCAGCCAGCCAACGTCCCTCAACGTCGGCCCCTACTTGGGCCAGATGATCCACGGCGACGTCACCCACGGCGGCGTCAAACGGGTCTATGTGGAGGAGGTCGAGGGCGTGCTCCAGGGCAGCGTCTTCCGCTTCACCCAAGGTCTCGAAGCGGGCGTGAATCGGCTTGTGTGGGGTCCGGACGGAGCGCTCCATATTGGCGGCATCGGCTCGACCGGAAACTGGGGCCAAGAGGGCAAGGAGCGGTTCGGGTTGCAGCGGCTCAGCGTCAACAAAAAGCCGACGTTCGAGATGCTCGCC
>JANJUB010000054.1 GCA_024710805.1 Fimbriimonadaceae bacterium
TCTAGGTGGATTCGGTCCATATTGAACCTAGTGTACAAGATTCGGGCCGAGAAGCCGGAGGTGGAATGTGGGATGTGGGATGTCGCCAGACACGATCTGGCCACATTCGACATCCAACATCCAACAGAGGGTTCAGGCCACGTCCACCGGCACCGATCCGTTCCGCAATGACTCTGTACCTGCAACTCCAGCAGCTACGGCCATACGAGCCGCCCATGGAGAGGTAAGCGGCTCCACCCGATCCTCAAGATAGCCAACAAACTCCTCGATGATTCGGTGATCGGCACCCGCATGCGGCCCTTCGGCATCGGGAATGATCAGTTCCATATCGCCATTCTCGCGGTACGTGTGGTGGTTCTGGTTCCACAGTCGCACCACCGCCCCAGGACCATCGCCGAAGTTCTCAATCCGC
Source organism: Fimbriimonadaceae bacterium (assembly GCA_024710805.1). Taxonomy (GTDB): domain Bacteria; phylum Armatimonadota; class Fimbriimonadia; order Fimbriimonadales; family Fimbriimonadaceae; genus JANJUB01. The sequence goes on from JANJUB010000054.1 coordinate 413, forward strand.
CCCTCGTCGCCGATGATCGTGTAGTTGCGCCACGCGTCGGGCGTGAAGTGGCACTGCTGGTAGGTGGCCAAGACGCCGTTGTCCAACTCCATCAGCATGAGGTTGAGATCCTCCACGTCGACCGTGTGATAGACCGGCTTCAGGGAACGCGGCGGCCACGTCCGCTCAAAAGCCACCGGGTAGTTCTCGCCTTCGGGCAGCCGTTCGGTCTGATCCCCATACACCGCTAGCCGGCCCATCGCGGTCACCCGCTTTGAATATCCGCCGCAAAGCCAATGCAGGACGTCGAGATCGTGCGAGCCCTTCTGCAGCAGCAACCCGGTCGAGCGAGATCGGTCCGCGTGCCAATCACGGAAGTACGCTTCCCCGCCGTAGCTGACAAAGTGGCGACACCACGCGGTTTGGACCTTGCCGATCGCTCCCGACTGAATGAAGTCTCGCAAGGTCTGCACCACCGGGAAGTGGCGCATGTTGTGGCCAAGATAGAGCTTGACTCCGGTGCGCTCGGCGGCGTCTATGATCTTGTCGCAGTCGGCGACCGTGATCGCCATCGGTTTCTCAAGATAGACCGGGATGCCCGCCTCGAGGAACGCCACCGCATGCTCGACATGCAGCCAGTCAGGCGACAGAATGAAAACGCCATCGAGCTTCTCCCGAAGCAGTTCTCGATAGTCGGCAACCGTTGTTCCACCGGTGAAAACGCTGAAGTCCTCCCTCGCTTCCGCGTTGGGGTCGGCAAGGGCGGCCAGATGCCAGCCCCGCTCAGGCTGGTGAGCGAGCTTGGGCAAGTGCTTCCGAAGCCCCCAACCGACTACGCCGAAGTTCATGAGTCGAGCCCGAGGATCGCGTCCATCGCATTCGAAGTGTTGGCGATGCGCACCAACGGGTAGTGCCGGTAGTACGGGATCATCTCGGCCACCAAGGGGCCCTCGTAGCCGATCTCACCGATAGCCGTCATCACTTCGGGCCAGTTCACATCGCCCTCCAGCAAATCGACAAACCCATCAAGGTTGCCGACGCTTCGGCGGAAATCCTTGAAGTGAATCCCGACCACCCTCGAACCAAGGTGACGGAGCCAATCCTCGGCGTATCCGAAGGGCTGAAGATTGCCGACATCCACGTAGGCTCCAATCCAGGGGCTGCTGAACTGATCGATGAACGACGCCATCTCGGCGGGGCTCATGAGAAACCGATTCCAGACGTTCTCGACACCCATGCGCACGCCGCAGCGCTCAGCGACGGGCAACAGTGATCGAATGCCCTCGGTCGCATGCTGCCACACGTGGGCGTAAGCAAGCACCGGGCGGTCAGGCATGAAGAACACATCGACCGCGCCGGGGATGGTCAGGTGGGTTTTGACGCCAAGCCAGCTTGCGATCTGCAGCATCGCCTCGAGGTCCGCGCGAGCTTGGGACCGGACGTTCGGGTCGCCATCAGCCAAACTGCGACCCCAGTAGAGACCGCTGGCCGTACTGGCAACCGCTACGCCGCTCGTTTCAGCGGCCGCCAGAATCTCGCGGCATCGCGCTTCAGTTGCGTCGGTGCCGAAAGCGGAGCCGGGCTCGCCGATGGCGATTTCGACGGCCGGAAACCGGTGCGCAGCGGCGATGCGGATGAACTCGATGGGGTCGAGCGTGCCTTCGAGTCCTCCGGGCACGGACCAATAGTTGAGCGACTTCAACAGCATGCACGGCATTTTGACGCAGAGAAGCTAAAGTTCTGCTTGATTGGCTCGGGGTAGCCAAGTGGATGAGTCCGGACTGACATCGAATCCGAGCAAGCTGAACAAGCCCGAGCAATCGTAAGCCATCCGTCACGCCGAACGCTTCAACGCGAGGTGCCGGCTGTCGTCCTGGTGGGTCATGGTGTCGAAGTGACTCACCCGATTTCGTCCGTTTTCCTTGCTGTAATACAGGGCGGCGTCGGCGCGCAGTAGCGCGGCCTCAGGAGATTCATCATCGAGACGAGAGGTCGAAACCCCGAGGCTCACCGTGATCTCTCGCAGCGGCCAGCTTTCGTCGGCAATGGCCTGCCTCATCCGCTCAGCAACCGCCATTGCGGCAGGCATGTCGGTATCGGATAGAACGATCGAGAACTCCTCTCCTCCATATCGCGCAACGGACTCATTGTCTCGGGAACATCGCTGGAGAATCTCGGCGACCTTCTTCAACACCTCATCGCCCGCAGGATGGCCAAACGTATCGTTGAACGACTTGAAGTGATCGACGTCGATGAGAACGACGGAGAAGTTCTTGCCACGCTTGACGTCCGAGAAGTCGTTTTCGAGTTCTTCGCGGAACCGGCGGTGGTTCCAAACTCCGGTCAGACCATCCGTCACGGCCAAGGTGGAGAGTCTCTCATTGGCCTCTTCCAGCGCCCGCTTTTGCAGTTCGAGATCGCGGGCAAACGTCTTGATGCACTGCTCGGCTTGTCGACGCTCGGTGATGTCCTGATTGGTCGCGATTCCGCCCAAGACTTCTCCGTTCACACCGTGCATCGGAATCACGTTGCAAATGAGATGGCGCTCCCCGTGTCCCGGCGATAGGTGCACCCAGTCGACCCCTTGCTGGGCTTTCCCTTCAAAGATGTCCCTCACGAGCGTCTGGCTCCAAAAGCCCCCGTCGCGGCCATGGAAAGCCTCCCAGACGGGTTTCATCAGCGCGCTCTCAGGATGCGCTCCGAAGAGGTCAGCCGCGGCACAGTTCCACTCGTGGATGAGCCCCTCCCGGTTGAACGTGAAGCAAGCTACGGGAAGATCGCTGAACAGTTCCTCGAAGCGGCGAGAAGCGAGGGTCAGCCGATCGTTCATGTTGGCCAAGCGCTCACCTGCCAGTTTGAGCTCTTCCTGCTTTCGGCGCAACGAGTCTTCCGCCGCCAAGACGCGATGCGCCACTTTGAGTCGAGCAAGGAGTTCTTCACGATCGAGCGGCTTGGTCAGGAAGTCATCGACGCCCGCTTCATAGGCCCCCAGCGAATCTTCACGCTGGCTCTTCGCGCTCAACAGAATCACGTACACGTAACCAGCGGCGGACTTCCTAAGTCGTTCGCAGAGTTCGATACCATCCATCTCCGGCATCATCCAGTCGGAAATCACGACGCGGAACTCGGTCTCTTTGAACCTCTCAAGCGCTTCGACGCCATTTACGGCGTGGGTGACTTCGTAGCCCTTCTGTTCGAGGACCTTTCGAAGCAGCAACGCGGAAACCGAATCGTCTTCGACGATCAGGATTCGCTTCCACGGACTCGAGTTACGCTTCGCCTGGCCACCCATCGGTTTCCCTCCCGATTGAATCATCGGAGTTTGAATAAGTAGGGAACGCCGAAAGTATTGCCAGGTTTGGCGAGAACGTCCTCACATCGTTAGACCGTCCGTTATCCTAGTCAGATGCTGCTTGGGGTCGAATCGTGCCTTTCAAGTGGTGTCTTAGGAGAATCATGTCCGGATTGAAGTTGAAGCCCCTGATGATGTGCGCCTGCTTGCTCGGCGCGGCCATGGCCCTCGCCGTAGATGACTTGATCATCGGCGAGCACAAGCTCACTCCCGAGAGAGCCAAAGAAGTTGCCGCACCTGTAGGCAAGATCACGCGCCAAGATCCTTCTGGCTTCTTCGTCATCGCCCTGAGCCCCGGAGTGTCCGTAGCGAACGCCCACGCGCAGTTGGCCCCGCGGGTCAAGTACGTGATGCCCGCGACCGCGCTCGCTCCCGACACGGGCAGCCTTCCGTCCGTCCAGCAGTATCTGAAGTTCGTCAACGCCCGCTATGAGGTCATGACCGGATTCCCCGCGAGCATGGCCAAGGAACGCGGTGACAAGCTGGGAAATGGCTTCTACCGAGCCCTCGAGTGGTTCCTGCAGACGCGAAGCGACAAGAACGGCAACTGGGATCCCCGCTGGATGTACGAGGCAACCCTGCACCGCGATCAAATGCCGCCCGCGGAATGGCCGAGCTCTGGGGGCAGCTTAGCGCCCTCGGGCAGCTTCCAATACGTCGGCCCGAAGAACCTCGACATCCCGTACACGACCTATTACGGCAAGCGACCCTTGAGCGGCCGGAAGTCGGCGATCGCCTATGCCCCCTCGAACGCATCAATCATCTACACCACCTCGGCGGGGGGCGGCGTCTGGAAGTCAACGAATGGCGGAAGTCCCTGGACGGGCCTGAGCGACAGCTGGACCGGACTGAACGCGGAAAGCGTCGCCATCCACCCCACCGACCCCAATACGGTGTACGTGGGCACCGGCGACTATGAGGGCTTCCCGATCCTCACGTTTGGAATCATGAAGACGACGAACGGCGGAGCCACGTGGACGAATCTGGGCCAGGCCCAGTTCGGCAACTCGGTGGTCTCAAAGATCGTGATTCTGCCCAACAGCCCGAACACGATCGTCATCTCGACCGGGCGCGGGGGAGGCGGGCAGAATGCCGGCGACCTCTGGCGCTCGACCGACGGAGGAGCGACCTGGACCGCGACCAACGCTCCGGCCGCGAACTGGGAGGAAGTCGTCCTCGGCGCAGCCGATGGCCAGGGCAATCGCGCCCTCTGGGCTGTGGGCACAAACAGCACCGTCGCCGGCGGCTATCTGGTCAAGTCAACGGATAACGGTGCTAGCTGGACGACGGTGACCCAGCCGTATACGGGCGGCACCCCTACCGCGGCCGACATCGCTTGCTCGAAGATCGACCCGAACACGCTGTACTACTTGAGCGTGGCCAACAACACGATCTACAAGTCGACCAATGGGGGCACTTCGTGGTCCAGCATCACAACCGGATTCCCTACCGGGAGCAACAACTACAACTGGAGCCAGAAGACCTACGACTACTACATCGACTGCGCGACAAACGGAGCCGCCGATGCGGTGTTTGTCGGGCTCATCACGGTCGCTTACTCGCCCAACGGCGGCGGAAGCTGGATCGATATCGGACGAACCTTTGGCCCCGCACCGATCAACACCCACAACGATCAACACTGCTGGGCGGTGAATCCAAGCAACCCGGCGGAGTTCATCATCGGCAACGACGGCGGTGTCCACCGGTTCACGATGAGCAACTTCGGCACGGGTGCGGGCACATGGACCGGCCTCAACGCGGACATCTTCGATTGCCAGTTCTACGAGATGATCCCGCATCCGACGAACGACAATGTGGTCCTTGGCGGCACTCAAGACAACGCCAGCCCGGCCGCCCGCGGAGACCTCAACAACTGGGACAACCTGTGGGCCGGCGACGGCGCTTGGCCCGCGTTCAACCTGAACAACCCAGACACCCACTACACCCAAAGCTACAATCTGAGTGTCTACCGTTATGACGGTCTGACGGATTACTCCCCATCGCAACTCAGCGTGACGGGGGGCGGTGCGTTCATTGCCCCGCTTATTGCCGCTGGCAACGGAGCCGAGATCTTCGGCGCAAACGCACGGCTCCAGTATTACAGTGGCTCAGGAACGTCGTTCACCGCGCGAACTCAAGTCTTGGCCGGTGGCAGCTATCCTTATGTCCAGGAGCTTGCCAAAACTCCGTCCGATATGAACGTGATCTACACCGGGTCGAACGATGGCCAGGTGTGGAGGACCCCCGACAAAGGGGTCAACTTTGTACGGGTCGACACCGGGCTCGATGACCGGAAGATCGGCGCGATTTCGGTCTCGTGGACCAACCCGAACGACGTCCTGATCGGCTTCAGCGATGCCGGCAACTTCGGCCACGTGTGGCGTTGCACCAACACCCTCGCGGGTACTCCGGTGTGGACCAATGTTAGCGGCAGCGGCCAGACCGGGCTGCCTTCGAGCGGCGTGCAGTCGATCGCCCGGGATCCGTACCATGCCAGCACGTGGTACGTGGGAACGGATATCGGAGCGTTCATGACCACGGATTCGGGATCGACATGGACCCGCATGAACGCACTCGGCTTGCCCAATACCCAGGTAACTGGGCTCCACATCAACGGAACCAAGACCTATCTGTATGCCTCCACCTTCGGTCGAGGCATCTGGCGCATCCCGATCGTGCCCGCGGGCAACGATATCAGCGGCCGGATCACCGAAAACGGCGTCAACATGCCTAACGTCAACGTGACTCTTGCGCGTTGGCAAGACATCAAGCCGACGATCGCGTCCACGCCCAATCTCCCGATTCCCGACAACGACCCGACCGGCGTTACCGCCAACCTCTACGTCCCTCTGAGCGCGACGATCAAGGGCACTGAGGTGTACGTCCGGATCACCCACACGTACATCGGCGACTTGCAGGTCATCCTGGCTCATCCCGACGGAACGCAGGTCACGCTCCATGACCGCACGGGAGCAGGAACAGACAACATCAACCAGGTGTACGCAACATCGGCCTTCAACGGCAAGAACTCTCGGGGGACGTGGAAGCTGATCGTCCGCGACCTGGCCGCCCAAGACACGGGCACGCTGAATCAGTTCAACGTCATGCCGACCTACGAAGGGTACAGCAACCTTGCGACGGGGGTGACGAACGCCAGCGGCCTGTACTCATTCACCGAAGTCCCTGCGGGCAGCTACCGCGTCTATCCGTGGATCACCGGCAAGATGTTCGGGCCACGCTGGAGGCTCCTGACCTGTCCGCCCAGTGCGATCAACCAGAACTTCGTCGCCGGGCCTTACACCACGCTCAATACGCTGACGATCAACCCCAATGCCATCTATGGCCTCACCGCGACCACCGCGACCTTGAGCCTGACGCGCGCCGCACCGTTCGCGATGAATGTAGCGATAGCCAAGAGCTCGGCGCTGATCTATACGCCCACCTCGCTGATCTTCAACACCGGCGAAACGACCAGGACGTTCACCGTGACCGGAGGCAACGTGACGACCGAGCTGACGGGAACGGTGACGACCTCATTCGAGGGTGTTAGTCGGACGGCGACGATCATCGTCAAGGTCAAGCCGGTCTTAACCGGTCTGTCCATGGCTCCGGCCTCCGTGAAGGGTGGCCAACCTTCGACCGGCACGGCCACGATCTCGCGTCCGGCGATTACCGGTGTCTCGGACATGATCGTGAGACTGTCCGACAACTCCGGCTTCGTGAACACTCCGGCAACGGCCCCGTTCGCAAACGGGGCGACCTCGGCGGCCTTCGGCGTTTCGACGGCTCCGGTCACGTCCACTACGAACGTGACGATCTCCGCGAACTTCTACAGTTCGACAAGAACCACCACGCTGACGCTGACGCCGTAGAGCCGCCTCAACGTGCCCGGGAGCTTCGGCTCCCGGGGCTTTGGTTTTGACAGATTCTAGCTTTAGCGATTTGCCGCCCCGGTGGAATTGCGGGCCTCGGATTTGGCGTATAAATGCAATGTGGGATCCGAGATCGGATGCCACAAACAAGGTCAAAAAGGAGGAAAACCATGTTACTGAATCGACAGAATCCACTCAGAGAACTCGACCAGTTGATGGAATCCATCGATAGCCTTTGGGGCCAGGTTCCGGCGCTGGGAGTGCCCACGAACGTGCCTCTGGACATCTACGAGAAGGACAACGCGCTCTTCGTGCGGGCGTCTCTCCCGGGGATGAAACCCGAGGAGGTCGAAGTGGCCTTCGAACGCGATGTACTGACGATCCGCGGTGAGACCAAAGCCGAGTGGGAAACCACCGAGGCCAAGGTGTATCGGCGTGAATCTCGGTATGGGCGGTTCGCGCGGTCGGTCCGCATTCCGGAGGGATATGCCCTCGATCAAGCCGAAGCAACCTTCAAAGATGGCGTGATTGAGATCCGTCTTCCGAAGACGGAATTGGCAATGCCGGAAGTGAAGCGGATTCCGCTCCGAGCCGCGAATGAGGCCGAAAAGGCCGAGTTACCCGGGGTCAACACGTAGACGCCGACTTCGGGTTTCCCTCCCCTCGGTCTTGTGGGGGGAGGGCCTTTTTGTGGACTACTTCAAGAGCGCCTTGGCGATGATCAGCTTCTGAATCTCTGTCGCACCTTCGCCGATTTCCGTCAGCTTTGCATCGCGCCACAGCTTCTCGATCAGGAAGTCGAACGTCATTCCGCGCCCGCCGTGGATTTGCAGCATCTTGTTCGTCACGTCCCGCGCCGCCTCAGAGGCGAAGAGCTTCGCGTAAGATGACTCCTTCACCACCGGCATGCCTTGGTCGTACATCCAAGCCGCCTGATGAACCAAGAGCTTGGCGGCCTCAACCTGCATCGCGCTTTCCGCGACCATGTTCTGCACCGACTGCATCTGCGCCAGCGGCCGATTGAACTGTTCGCGATTCTTGGCGTATTCGACACCCTCTTCCAGCGCCTTCTCGGCAATGCCGAGCGCCATCGCGCCGATACCGATGCGGCCACGATAAAGCAGCGAGATGACTTGCTCAAACGATCCTGGCGTATGCCAAGCAACCGCGTTGTTCATGCGGAAGTGAAGCGTGTAGGAGGCCGAAACACCGGTCGTGGCAATCCGGCCAACCTCTTCAAACCCGGGTTGGTCCTTCTCCATGAAGAACGCCGTGAGTTCGGTGTCACTGACCCGGGCGATGATGATGAACAGCTTGGCAAATCCGCCGTTCGTGATGAACATCTTCTCGCCGTTCAAGTGGTAGTAGCCCGGGCGACCCTCGATCGGCGTAGC
>JANJUB010000084.1 GCA_024710805.1 Fimbriimonadaceae bacterium
AAGAGCGTGGCGATCGAGAACTTCTTCGTCGACATCGGCATGAACGCCGATGAAGCCAAGGCGCAGGTATCGCTGGGCGATATGGTTACCATGAACCGGACCCTTCAGACGATGGGCAATCTCCACTGCGTCCGCAATCGGGGCGGGTCGAAGAAGCTGATGATCGCCGCCCACATGGACGAGATCGGCTTCATGGTCAAGTTCATCGATGACAAGGGCTTTCTGCGTTTGCAGCCGCTCGGCGGATGGGACCCCAACCAGATGGCCAGTCAGCGCGTGTTCGTCCACACCAAGAACGGCGTGCTCAACGGCGTTCTGATGGCGAGCCGCAAGCCGAAGCATATGCTGACGCCCGAGGAAGCCTCCAAGAGCGTGGCGATCGAGAACTTCTTCGTCGACATCGGCATGAACGCCGATGAAGCCAAGGCGCAGGTATCGCTGGGCGATATGGTTACCATGAACCGGACCCTTCAGACGATGGGCAAGCTCGCGACCTGCAAGTCGATGGACGACCGTGCCGCGGTGTATGTGATGATCGAGGCGATGAAGGCCGCCAACAATCCGCAAGTCGAGGTTCATGGGATCGCGACCGTCCAGGAGGAGATCGGCCTCCGCGGTGCCACCGCCGCGGGATGGGCGATCAAACCCGACATCTGCGTGGCCATCGACGTGACCCTCGCGAACGACATCCCCGGAATTCCCGAACAGGACCATGTGACGAAGCTTGGTGAGGGCACCGCGATCAAGATCATGGACTCCTCGCTGATCTGCCACCCGAAGGTGGTCTCCCACTTCCGAGCACTGGCGGAGCAGCACGGGATCAAGTATCAGATCGAGATTCTGCCCGCGGGCGGGACCGACGCGGGCGGCGTGCAGCGGCTTCATGGCGGCATCCCGTCGTTCACGCTCTCGATTCCGACGCGATACATCCACACGGTCAACGAGACGGTGCACATGGACGACATGGACGCCTCGGTGGCGTTGCTTGCCAAGTACATCGACGACGCCCACAACGGCGACTACACGTATCGTTAGGCAAGATCAAGCCCCTCCTTTCCCTGGGAGAGGAGGGGCTTGGGTGGAGAGTCCGCGCGTTAGCGCCGACGTCGACGCATCAAGGCCGCCACGCCCAATCCGAGCGCGGCCATCGTTGCCGGCTCGGGGACGGCGGTCAACTGGACATTGTCTACCCGAGTGAAGTCACCACCCGAGGCCACGTCGGCATTGATGCCGATCCGCTGCAATCCGCCGAGAACGCTGGCGATATCGCCCATCGTCGCGTTCCGCAGTCCGCCCAAGTCGCCGTACTTCCAGGTTCCGACGGTCGTAAGATCGAACGCGTAGGTGTGGAACTGGCCGTCAGCCGGAGGGGCGACTTCTTGATAGATCGCTCCGTTGGCCGAGGCCAGGACTACGAACGGGTACGCCTGGACATCGGCAAAGTCGGCCGAGAAATCAAAACGGATCTCCGTGGCTAATCCATATCCTCCGGCCAACAGCGGACTGGTGTGGAATGCCCACCCCGCAAAGTCGGGCCCCTCAATGTGTCCTGCCGGATTCCAGGTTGCGGGACCGACGTCGGTCAGCGTCAGCGTGACCGGGTTAAAGTCAGCCTGTCTCCAGCCCTGGTTGTCGGTGTCGAAGGTGTACAGCAAACTAGCCTGCGACACCGTCGCGACGGTCAGGGCAGCGAGCCCAAAGAGGATGCGGTTCATTGCCTTCATTATACGAGGATCCCGATACTCGCTCAAACCGCATTCTTGCTAGTTGCAGCCTTGGCTCAGCGGTCGCTACGGAACAGCCGCATCGTGTTTCGAAATGCCTGGTCGGTGGCGAAGACCTGCTGATAAGCATCATCGAGGAGGCCGAAGACCTCCAGCAAGCCTGACAGGCGCTCGCGAAGGGCCTTCGCCTCGGCCTCGTCGGATTCGGGTACGCGGGCCAAACACTCGCGAATCGCACTCACCGTCGGATCGACCTCCCGGCGCTTTCGCTCTCGCACCACCTTGGCGAACATCACCCAGGGGTCGCTGTCGCTTACATAAGTGTCGCGACGCTCGCCCGGTCGTCGAAATCGCCGCACAATGCCCCAGTCCATGAGATCCCGCAGGCTCATGCTGGCATTGCCGCGGCTGATGCGCAAGCGCTCCATGATCTCGTCGACCGTGAGCGGCTCCGAGGACGAGAAGAGAAGGGCCAAGATCTGGGCCATCGTCCGGTTGATGCCCCAGCTCGAACTCATCCGGCCCCATTCGAGGATGAACTGCTCCTGTGCCTCTTGCAGTTCGGTGTGTGGTGAGTTTTCAGTTTTTCTTGACACGAGACTATTTTGATCCAGTTGCGATAAATCGTAGCCGCGGGTTGATACGTGCCTGCGGTCGCACGGGCGCCGGGCACGTATCATCCCGACGCTACACGAGTGCTTAGGCTAGAACTGCATCGGCCAAGAGCAAACTACCGCTTCTTCTTCTTGAGCGCTGCGCGCTCGGCGACTCCAAGCGCTTTTTCGATCCACACCGCAAGTTCATCGGGCTGGTCGAGCAGGCCTACGGGGAGTTCCCAGTAGCCCATCATCGGCTTGGCGCCCTCATAGGGAAAGAAGGGTTCGCGGCCGGCGGCTTCGTAGTCGCCGCGGTTCAGGTCATCGACCTTGAAGTACAGGCGATCCTCGTCGATCAGCGCGAAGAATAGATCGCGGGAGTAGATGCCAAGGCCGCCGAACATCGGCTTCGAAGTGACCGGCACGACCGCGCCGAGGGCATCCTCGACGCGTAGCCGATACTCGGCGGTGAAAGCCATCTCAGTTGTCCGAGACAGGGGCGCAACTCGGGCAACTGGCCGGTTCGCCCGAGCATGCGGGTGCGGCCGGCTCTGGCTTGGCTCCGGCGTAGTCGTTGATGTGGAAGCCCCCGCCCTTGAACATGACGGCGGTCGGCTGAATGAGCCGACGTAGGGAGCCCTCGGCCCCGCATCCGCAGTCGCGCAACGGGTCTTCCGAAATGCGCTGTTCGACTTCGAACGTCTTCTCGCACGTTTTGCATTCGTAAACGTAGGTGGGCATAGGTTCAACATGTACCCGAACGGCGGCATCGAGGTCAACGGGGCCGGTATTCTAGGAGGCTCATGTGGGGGCAGACCTTCCAAGTTGGCGACCTCGGCGTCGTGGCGGTATTGGTTCTGCTCGAAGCGGTTCTGTCGGCCGATAACGCCCTTGTTCTCGCGATCATGGTTCGGCACCTGCCGCTCCAACTGCAGAAGAAGGCCTTGCTTTATGGCCTCGGCGGCGCGTTTGTGTTCCGCCTTATCGCGATCATCCTCGCCGCGAGCATCATCAAGTTCTGGTGGCTCCAGGCGATTGGCGCGCTGTACCTGCTGTGGTTGCCCATCAAACACTTCATGCCGCACGGCGACCACGGCAAGAAGATCAAGACGGCGGGCCGGAGTTTCTGGGGCACAGTCGCGGCCGTCGAGATTGCGGACATCGCCTTTGCGATCGACAGCGTTCTCGCCGGCGTAGCGATGCTGAAGCCGCTGACTGCTGCCGAGAAGGCGGCGGGCTTGTTGATCCACCCGAAGATTTGGGTGGTGTACGTGGGCGCGATTGTCGGCATTATCCTCCTGCGCCTTGCCGCGGGCATGCTGCTCTCATTCCTTTCGAAGTATCCGGTCTTCGACCATGTGGCGTACGTCATCGTCGGCTGGGTGGGCGTGAAGTTGGCGTTCATGTCAGCCCACAACTACACGGTGGTTGCCGAGCCGGGATTCATGATTTCTCAGTTGAACGGCTACATTTTCTGGAGCGTGCTCGCTTCGATTGTGGTCATCGGGACGTGGTACGCAATGCGGCATCCCAAGACGCTCGAGGCTCGGGCCGATGCCCTGGCTGAGCCTTCGGCCGTGGACACGACGGTCGAGAGAAGCGAGCACACCTCGAACTGACCCGATTTTGGACTTCTCACCGCCAGGGGGCTAAGATCCTCAAACTTGGACTTGCCAGGGGCTGGGTTCGATAGATTCATGCCGCAAGCCGTGGCAGGGTGCAGTATGATCAGTCCATGGAGCGACCGCGCCAAGAACCCGAACCGGAGGCCAGCCAAGGTTCGACTGTGGCGGAAATCGCGACCGCGTCGCCCGGAAAACGAACTCAAGCGCGGATGAGGGTCGGGATCCTTGCCGCGTTTGTTGTACTTGCTCTGGTTGTGGTGTTGAGGCCACTGAGCAAGCCCGCGGTGATCGTTGGAAAATGGACCTTGGATCCCAAGTTATCGAGGGTAGTTGTTCCCGAAGGTGCCACTGACTTTCCGTATCTGCAGTTCGCTGCAGACGGTTCATTGCTGTATGTCGTGGGCGGCGCTAGATTGAGCGCAAAGTACGAAGTCAACGGAGATACCGTGAAGGTGACGCCAAGCGAGTTCGATGCTCCCATTTTCTTCGGCATTGACGGTTCGGAAACGTCAGCGGGCAAGGTTGTTGTATGGAAGCTCGTTTCGGAAGACAAACTCGAGTGGAGACAGCAAGGTGGAAACGGGCTTCTCTATTTCGTTCGTGAATGAACGATTCAGGAGGTCGCCGATGAAAGGTCGTCGTGAATGAGCGTTCCGTAGGTATGCTCGCCTCCGGCATGTCGAAGAAGCTGAAAGTTGGCATTATCGGTAGTGGATTTATCGCTCAGGCCGCCCACATGAAGGGCTACGCAGCGATTCCGGACGAGTGTGAGATCGCGGTCGTCTGTGACATCAATCCGGACACGGCGAAGAAGGCGTCGGAAATGTACGGCGTCACCCGCACGACTCCCGATTACCGTGAGGTGATCGACGATCCTGAGATCGACATCGTGTCGGTCGCGACCCCGAATGCCGTCCACATGGAGCCGACGATCCTCGCCCTCCAAGCGGGGAAGCACGTTATCTGCGAGAAGCCCCTCGCGATGAACGCTGACCAAGCCAAGGCCATGTGCCGTGCCGCTCGCGACAACGACCGCATCCTCCAGGTCGGTCTCCAGACCCGATTCGGCAGCCCGGCCCGATTCGTCAAGCAGTTCATCGACAACGGCAATATGGGCGACGTCTACTACGCCCGAGCCAAGGCCCTCCGACGACGCGGCGTTCCGAACTGGGGAGTGTTCACCGACAAGGAGAAGCAGGGCGGCGGTCCTCTCATCGACATCGGCGTGCATGTCCTCGACCTCACCCTCTTCCTGATGGGCTATCCGAAGCCGGTGGCCGCCTCGGGCAAGACGTGGGACACCCTCGCCAAGGACAGCAACAACGCCAACTTCTGGGGTGAGTTCGATCGAACCAAGTTCACGGTCGAAGACTTCGCCGTAGGCCTCATCAGATTCGACAACGGCGCGATGGTGACGCTTGAGAGCTCGTTCATGGCGAACCTCGAAGGCGATCCGTTCGAGACTCAGCTCTTCGGAACCAAGGCCGGTGCCATCGTCCGACCGTATGAGACCGAGAGCGTCCAGATCTTCAAGGAGCTCGACAAGCAGTACTTCAACCTCAAGCCGGAGAACATGCCCAACGTCGAGAACTCGTATGTGGACGAGATCAAGGCGTTCGTCGGCGCGGTTCGAGAGGGCAAGCCCTCGCCGGTGCCCGGCGAGAACGGCCTGATTCTCAACGCCATCTTCGATGCGCTCTACAAGAGCTCGGAGACGGGTCGCGAAGAATCGGTCGACGTCAGCTACTAACCTCCCAATGGCCGTTTCTGTCGTCATCGTCAACTACCGGACTCCGGAGCTGACGATGGCGGCGGCAGAGTCCGCGCTGGCTCAGCCCGAGGCGGTCGAGGTGATCGTTGTCGACAATGCATCGGACGACGACAGTGTCGTTCGGCTAAAGGCGCTGGGCGGCCGAGTCACCCTGATCGAATCTACGGAGAACGTCGGCTTTGGCCGAGCGAACAACCTCGGCGTCGAAAGGGCCAGTCAAGAGTTCGTCTTTCTGTTGAACAGTGATGCGCTGTTCCATCCGGGGTGCTTGGCCACGCTGATCGCGTGCTGGGCTACCCTCGATCGTCCGGGAATCCTCGCTCCGGCAGTGTATCTGGCCGACGGCAAAACGCTACAGCCCGACGCTCAAGGCAAGTTCCCGACGGTTCGGGGGCTGATCACCCGCCAGTCTGCCGTGCCCGAGACGACTCTCACCCCCGACTGGGTGTCGGGGTGCGCCTTGCTCATGCGGCGTAAGGACTTCCTCGCCGTCGGAGGGTTTGACTCCGAAATCTTCATGTACTACGAGGATGTGGTGCTGTGCCATGCCATCCGACAGCGAGGACTCGCGGTCTATCGGTGCCTCGACGCCGCCGTGACTCATTTGGGAGGCAAGAGCATGGCTCGGTCGAGTGATCGCAAGAAGGTGTACTACCAGGCTCAAGACATCATGTTGCGACGCCTTGGCGAGCCGTTTTGGGCCATTGCGTTGGTCCGGTTGTTACGACTGCCTTACACGCTCATTCAGCGCATTCGCAACCGCTAAAGGGCCATCACGTCGAGCAGACGTTCGATTTCTTGAGGTGTATTGTAGTGGGCCATGCTGATGCGGGTCACTCCCGTATCGGTGTTGATCCCTAGCGCAACGCACATGCGATACGCGTACATGTGCCCGTAGCGAATACCGATGCCGGCGGCATCGGTGCGAGCCGTGATCTCGGGGGGCGAGAGGTGCTCGTGCAGGAAGCTGATGGTACACACCCGTTCTCGACCACTCGTCTTCGGCCCGATAACCCGGACTCGCGGATTGGCGTTGAGGGCTTCAAGCAACTGGGCCTGTAGCGGGAGCTCGAGCGCTTCCACGGCTTCGAAGGCCCGCTCGATCACCGTTCGCGACCTACCGTCTTCGCCGCCAGCGAGGAAGGACAGGTAGTCGCCGAGGGCGAGCAGACCCGCGCAACTCTCGTGGTTTGCTCCCCCGAGCTCGAACTTGTAGGCGTTGCCGTTGGGAAGGAAGAAGTGGTTGGGGCCTTCAAGCTCTTCCAGCGCATCCTGACGAGCATAGAGGGCCGCCATGTGGGGCCCGAACACCTTGTAGGCCGAGTAAACGTAGTAGTCGACGTCCCACCCGGCAACGTCGATGGCCCGGTGCGGGGCATATGCAACCCCATCAACCACGACTCTCGCTCCAGCTTCGTGGACCACGCGGGTGATGGCCGCGACGTCGACCACCTCACCGAGCAGATTCGAGACGTGGGGGAAGGCGACGAGCCGGGTTCGAGGCGTTAGCAGCGAACGAAGGTCATCCAGTGAGCACTGGAACGTCACGGGATCCATTCGCCAGAGCTTAACCACGATTCCGAACCGCTCCAACTTCGCCCAGGGCCCGGCGTTGGCCTCGTGAGCCGTCTCGCAGATGATGACCTCGTCACCGGGCCGCAGGAGACGCGAGTAGCACTCAGCGAGCATCGTCACGAGTTGAGTGGTCGAGGGGCCGAGGATGGTCGTGCCGTGACCCTCGCCATTCATGAATCGGTTCGCGAACATGTGGGCCTCGTCGACCACGGCGGTGCTACGTCGAGCGACTTCGTAGGGCGCGCCAAGCTGGACATAGGTTTGAGTCAGATAGCGACGGATGGCATCGGCTACCCCCTCCGGAACCTGGGAACCACCGGCGTTCTCCAGATAGACGCATTCCTGGTCGAGAGCGGGGAACTGCGCGCGAACTTGGGTGAGCGAAGGGGTCACGATCGGATTTTGACACTCCGGGAGGTTTGGGGGTGGGATTATGCATCTGGGATGCCGATACCTTAGAACGAGGGAGAGAATGACGAACCGGAAACTTGGAGATCTCTTGGTAGCGGAAGGGCTGCTTTCCAACTTACAGCTCTCGATCGCACTTGCCGCTCAGCAGACGTCGAGCCGACGCCTCGGCGAGATCTTGGTCGAGAGGGGCTTCGCCACCGAGGAGCAAATTGCAGAGTGTCTCGCGGCTCAGTATGGTTACGAGCTTGCCGACCTAGATGGGGTTCGACCCCAAGGAAGTGCGGTCAGCCTGCTCAAGGCCGATCTGGCGCTGGAGCATGCCGTGCTGCCTGTTTGTGTGGTGGGTGACGTGCTCGAATGCGTTATGGCCGACCCGCTTGATGTTATTGCAACCGACGTCGTGCAAAACGCGACCAAGAAGCGCGTGTCGTTGAAGATCGCCCCCCAAACCCGATTGCTTGCGAAGATCCGTGAACTCTACGGCCTCGATGAGCAACTCGAGGAAGTCATCGAGGGCTTTCCGCTGCCGGCACGTTATGGAAGCTTGCGGCCGCGCCGGAAGGTGGGCTCCGTGTTTCTGTTCGACGCGGTGGACCACCAGCTGGATAGGAAGGTCAGCCTCACCGCGGTAGCCGCCGGTACCGATGCCGAGCGAAAGCAACGCTGGCTCGTTCAGTCGGCAGCCCGGGTGCCCTCGCCCTGGGTTTCTGCGATCTACGATTGGTTTGAGTATGAGGGCAACTGCTGGGCGGTTTTTGAGAGGCTCGAAGGTGAACCCCTCGCCCATGTTCTGCGAACTCGCGGCTCACGAACCTTGACCCAGGCCGCGGAACTCGTCGCCCAAATCGCTGAAGGGGTTGATCATCTCCACCAGAGCGGTGGCCATTGCGGGCTCGTCTGTACGGAGAACATCCTCGTTCGACCGCAAGGCGTGCTCCTCACCCCGTTTGTCGATCCAGCGCCAGAGTATCGTTCGCCGGAGATCGACATGGGTTCGGCGGGATCGCCGGCATCGGACGTCTTCGCCCTCGGAACTCTACTTTGGGAGTGTTACTCCGGTGAGAATCCCCACCTCGCGGAGGCCGTCCGCACGGGGCAACGCACCGCTTGGGCTGATCCGCTCAAGATGGATGTTCAGACGCCCCCGGCCCTGGTCGAAGTTCTCTCGCACGCCATGGCTAAGAATCCCGAGGATCGATACACCTCGGCCGTGCTCCTCGCCAACACCTTGCGTGCCTACAACTGGGCGGCGGTGCTGGCATCGCAGTCTGCCAAACAAGTTCAGCAGGCGGTGGATCGCGAGCAACTTCTTTCCGTTATCAGTCAGGGCGAGGAAGAGCCAACTCGTCGTGGTTTCTGGAGCTGGCTCTTCGGACGACAAGCAGCTTAAATCCTATGAGAACGATTGCAATCACCAGTGGCAAAGGCGGCGTCGGCAAGACGAACATCTCCGCCAACATCGGCATCCAGATGGCGAGGCGTGCCCGCAGGGTCGTCGTTTTCGACGCCGACCTTGGCTTGGCGAACCTGGACGTCGTGCTCGGCACCCCGGCCCAGTTCACCCTCCAGCACATTCTTACCGGCGAGAAAACGCTCTCTCAGATCGTTTCCGAAGGACCCGCGGGGATGCGCTTCATCGCGGGCGGCTCGGGCGTCGAGGCCCTAGTCAACCTGAGCGGCCCTCAACTCGAGCGATTCTTAAGCGAACTCGCAGAACTTGAGCGAACAACCGACATCCTGATCTTCGACACCGGTGCCGGCATTGACTCCAACGTCATGACCTTCTTGCAGGCCGCCGATGAAACGTTGCTCATCTGTACGCCTGATCCTGCCTCGATCACCGACGCCTACGCGACCGCGAAGTCGCTCTGGACCCGCCGCCCCGATGCGGTGATCCGGGTGGTTCTGAACATGGTCATCGACGATGCCCATGCCAAGGCGGTGTTCGCGAAGCTCCGTTCGATCACGGAGCAGTTCTTGGGCAAGTCGCTGTTGTTTGGCGGATACGTTCGCCACGATCCGAAGGCGGTCGAGTGGATTCGTAAGCGCAAGCCATTCTCGCTAGCCGATCCGGGTTCACCGGCCTCGCAGGACGTGTGCGCGGTGGCAGCGAGCTTGCTTGGCGTCGAATTCGAGCCCGTGAAGCTGACATTGGCGGATAAGCTGCGCTCGGCGTTCGGGTTCCAGTACCGGCAGGCAAGCTAGGCCCTTGCAAATCGCCCGCCGGCGTGTCATACTTCTAGCTCACGCGCGGGTGTAGCTCAGCGGTTAGAGCGCCGGCCTGTCACGCCGGAGGCCGCGGGTTCAAATCCCGTCATCCGCGCCATTTCGTGCCGCGGTAGCTCAGTTGGTAGAGCATAGCACTGAAAATGCTAGGGTCGCCGGTTCAAGTCCGGCCTGCGGCACCACCCATTTCTTGTCCACTTCGGACATTTTTGATGCCACTGGCATTGCTCTGACTGCGTAGAGAACTCCACGAAGGGCGTGGATCCTATGTGCGGCGGATCAACTCCATTTTCGCAAGGTAATCCCCAGCGACGTGCTCAATGTTATGCGCGCCGAGGCGCGGAGGCAAGGGCCTTTGGCACCCGCGTTAACGTCGGCGGCACGGCTCCGCCTGCTCGCTAGCATCGGGAGGGCGCCGCTTCGTCGGCGCCGACAGAGCGGCGCCCTCCCAGGAATGGCGTGTCTACCCGGTTTGCCCGGATGGTCAAGCCGAATGTGGAGTGCCGGATGTGGGATGTTGCAGCCGAGAAGCTACATTCACCACTTGACATCCCACATCCACGCCGCTTACTTCAGCCGTCGAGCGACCAGCCAACCCACGAACAGGATCGGTAGCCAGATTGGGGCGTACACGAACACGAAGATCGCGGCTTGACCCAGACTTCGCAGGACCGACATCAGACCGTTGACGGCGTTCGACCAAGCGTCGCCCGACCAGTTCTCCTTCTTCGGCTCGCCGGCCTTCGGCCGCTCGGTGAAGGTCACGTTGATCGTCGAGTAGCTGGCTTGGCTGCGCAGGGCTTTGCGTTGCGCATCCAGA
>JANJUB010000122.1 GCA_024710805.1 Fimbriimonadaceae bacterium
TCGGGCGCGATGGCTTCGGCCGCGCTGAGGACTTGGTAGGCAGACTGCAGGGCCTCTTGTCGCTCCTCCTCAGATGCCCACGGTTGCTTCTCCTTC
Organism: Fimbriimonadaceae bacterium; assembly: GCA_024710805.1. GTDB lineage: Bacteria > Armatimonadota > Fimbriimonadia > Fimbriimonadales > Fimbriimonadaceae > JANJUB01. The sequence continues at coordinate 97 of JANJUB010000122.1, forward strand.
AGGCGGACGAGTTCGGGCGTCATCCGCTCCGGTCCCCACGTGAGGGCGACATCGAGCGCATCGCGGAGGAGCTGCGGAGGCATGGGGAGATTATGCCCACTGATCTGTGCCTGGTCCTGACTCGCGGATGCGTCGGTTACACTGCGGTCATGCCTAGGTGGAGAAAGCGGCTCTTGGCCTGCGTGGCAACACTCTGGCTCATCGGTTTGGTCTGGTTGGTGTTGGAGCTGCGCCCCGTGCCATTCGACTCTGCCCGATGGCAGTCGGCTGAGCGAGGGATGTTCTTCTCTGAGCGGACGCGGATGGTCGGCGACTTGACGAAGAGTAACTTGAGGCTTGGCATGAGAAGGGAGGAAGTGATTGCTCTCTTGGGAGATCCGGGCTTGGAGTTCGTGTTTAAGGACTCCAGTGGCTGGGATTCGATGGCGCCCGGAGCCGCTCCCGACGACACGATCATGACCTACCCGATGGCCGATGGCATATCGGCGCTGGGCTTCTCGGGTCTCGTGCTGATCATGGGTCCCAATCGGATGTTGAAGTCATGGCATGTCTGGCGCACCTGACGGGCTTCAGTGGACTGTGTTGACTCTGAAGTGCAAGTTTCTCCGGGAGGCCCAACGGGCCGACGACCCGACAGCCCAGGCCGCAAGGCCTGGGAAAGCCACCAGAATCCCGTGAGCCCTGCAAGGGCGACACACAAATCAAAGCGTGCAAATGAGGCCGCGAACCCTTATCCTGAATTTGTGCCGCAATCTCTTGCAAATCTGACCATCCACGTCGTGTTCTCCACCAAACATCGGGCACCCGTGCTGACGCCAGAACTGCGTGAACACCTTCACGCGTACATGGCGGGCACGCTCCGTGGGTTGGGCTGTCCAAGCATTCGAATCGGAGGCGTGGAGGATCATGTCCACGCCTTCTTTGCCCTCTCTAGGACAACCGCGCTGGCAACCGTCGTGTCGGAACTCAAGACCAGTTCGACCCATTGGCTCAAAGGCCATGGGCTCCGCGACTTCGCCTGGCAGGCGGGTTATGGTGCGTTCGCAGTTGGGCCGAGCGAACGCGACCGCATCGTCGCGTACATTCGGCGCCAAGTCGAGCACCACGCAAAGATCTCCTTCGAGGACGAGTATCGCGCGCTCTTGACGGAGGCTGGCGTGGAGTTCGACGAGCGGTACCTGTGGGATTGACGTCTTGTGTCGCCCCTTCAGGGCTCGAATGGGAACTGCTCTACCCGGGCCTTGCGGCCCGGGCTATCGGGTGATCGGCCCGTTGGGCCTCACGTAGGAACGATCCAGAGCGTCCTGCAACTCCGAGGTCGTATTGGCCGTGCGCACCGATTTGGCTAGTCGCTTTCGCCCAGGATGAGCCGCGATGACATCTGCGACCAATGCCACCAAGCCCTCGGAGGGCACGTGATCCGGGCCCAGTGCTTCAAGAAGCATGTAGAGACTTGCTCTCAGCAGAACGAGCTCTCCATGCCCGCGAGTTTCCAGGCACCTTCGAAGTTGCCCAAGGGCATGTCCGGTGTCACCGCAGAGAAAGGTCGCAGTCGCTTCCTTCGCGACCCAATCGTGGGATTCCCAGCGCGAGAGCTGGGCGAAGTCTGGGTGGTCAAGGAGCTCACGCACCCGATCGCGAGAGTCTTGAAATGAACGGGTCTCCCAGCCCTGATAGAAGCCCAAGCTGGTCACAAGCTCCGCATCGTGTACGGGGATGGTCCACTTGCCGTCGATGTAGCATCTTTCGTAGAGCGCCTGCCACCCCGCGTATCGCTCGGCGAACGAAAGCTTGGCCCCTTTGTCAAGAACAAGTTGGTCCCAAGCGTCGTAAACCCAGTCAGTGAAGGGGATACTCTGCGGCATCCGTCGTCCTCTGATCACGGCGTCCACTTCGGCTCGATCGATGTGCTCCTCAAGGCAGAACCGTCGGCGAGACCCATGTTGAACCACCCATCGTGGCGGGCGACGGCATCCTTCGCAGTGCCGTGGGCGTTCGGGACGTCTGAGTCCATCTCGAAGAACAACACCGTCCGCTCGGGGCTCTCGATCTTGTCCACTGAGAGCCCTCCAAGCGCCGTGTTCATACCATAGCTGTACTTCGACTTGGCCTCCGGGCACCGATACTCAGCCTTCGCGTATGCGCGAAGTTGGTCCTCCCACGACGTCGCTGGCGGGAATGCGTCGTTGTTGTCGAAGGAGTAGATATGGGCGGCGGTGCCCAACTGTTTCAGGTTCGACGCACAGTAGGTTGGCTTCGATGCTTCTTTCGCGCTCTGGAAGATCGGGGTCATGATTCCCGAAGCGACAAAAACCATGACCATTCCCAGCAACGTGCTCTTGAGCGGCTTGGCATAGTCTTGCCTTCCATAGATCAGAACCGCACCCAAAACGGCAACAACAACCGCACCCGCCGACAGCCAGCCACCCATCGTCGACTCGCTCGGGGACGAGTTCTTGCTCAGCCACATCCCGCCCCCGACCCAAGCGAGCGAGGTCACCGCCAGAACGTGGACCGCCTTGATCAGACAGAGACCGAGTTTGCGCATGGTCAAGAACTAGGACGACGCTCGGCGCAGCTGCGGTTCTCATCCCAAATCCACGCGAGAGCCCCAATGCACCACAATGGAGAAATGGCCCTACCTCCCCACGTCCCCATCGCGGTCAAGATCTTCCCTCACTTGGTCGAATGCGCAAAAACGGGGCGCCGAACCAACTACGATGAACTCGGCGAAGCGGCGGGCATCGAGACTCGCTTGTTCAGCCGCCCGCTGGCGTTCATCCGGGACTGGGTCTGCATCGACCACAATCTCCCGCCGATTTCAGTGCTTGTGGAGCGAAAGGGTGGCACGACCGTCAGCAATCGATTCAACCCGGTGCTCTGCGCGACGATGACGGCCGCCGAGTATGCCGCCGCCGAAAAGGAAGTTATTCAGCAGGTCTACGACTACCCAGGCTGGGATCGAGCTCTTTCGGGACTGCAGAACCTGTTCCCGGAAAGCGCAGCGTAACGACCCACCCCCGGGCCCCCTCTCCGCGAGACGATCACTCGCGGAGAGGGGAGTCAGGGATTAGCCGACTGAGCTCTCGAGCGAGACGCCGAGCAGCTTCTGTGCTTCCACCGCGAACTCCATCGGCAGCTCGCGGAACACTTCCTTACAGAAGCCAGACACGATCATGTTGATCGCGTCCTCCGTCGAGATGCCCCGCTGATTGCAGTAGAAGATCTGGTCTTCGCCGATCTTGGAAGTCGACGCCTCGTGCTCGACCGTCGCCGTCGGGTTCTTCACCTCGATATACGGAAACGTGTGCGCGCCGCAACGGTCGCCCATGAGCATCGAATCGCACTGAGAATAGTTGCGTGCGCCTTCGGCGCCGGCGTTGATCTTCACCAAGCCGCGGTAGGTGTTCTGGCCGTTGCCCGCCGAGATACCCTTGGCGACGATCGTGGACTTGGTCCGCTTGCCGATGTGGATCATCTTCGTGCCGGTATCGGCCTGCTGCTTGTTGGCGGTGAGCGCCACCGAGTAGAACTCGCCGACCGAATCGTCGCCCTGCAGGATCACCGACGGATACTTCCAGGTGATCGCCGAGCCGGTCTCGACCTGCGTCCACGTGATCTTCGCCCGGGTGGCGCACTTGCCGCGCTTGGTGACGAAGTTGTAGATTCCGCCCTTGCCCGTCTTCGGGTCGCCGGGATACCAGTTCTGCACCGTGCTGTACTTGATCGTCGAACCCTCGAGCGCGACCAACTCGACGACCGCCGCATGAAGCTGATTCTCGTCGCGCGACGGCGCCGTGCAGCCTTCGAGGTAGCTGACGTACGCGCCCTCTTCACACACGATGAGCGTGCGCTCAAACTGGCCAGTGTTCGCAGCGTTGATGCGGAAGTAGGTGCTGAGCTCCATCGGGCAGCGCACGCCCTTCGGCACGTACACGAACGAGCCGTCGGTGAACACCGCTGAGTTCAGCGTGGCGAAGTAGTTGTCGCTGTAGGGCACGACTGAGCCGAGGTACTTCTGCACCAGTTCGGGATGCTCACGAATCGCTTCGCCCATCGAGCAGAAGATGATGCCGAGTTCGTAGAGCTTTGCCTTGAACGTGGTGGCGACGGAAACCGAGTCGAACACCGCGTCGATGGCGACATTGCCGTGGAGCGCATCAGCCGGACTGGCGGCGGCGCCCTTCACGTTGAGGAGCACTTTCTGCTCTTCCAGCGGAATGCCCAGCTTCTGGAACGTGCGGAGGAGTTCGGGGTCGGCGTCCTCGAGCGAATCGAGCACCGGCTTCATTTTCGGGGCCGAGTAATAAGCGATCGCCTGCAGGTCGGGCTCGGTGTAGTGAACGTTCGGCCACTTCGGCGCGCGCATGGTGAGGAAGTGCCGATACGCCTTGAGCCGCCACTCCAGCATCCACTCCGGCTCTTCCTTCTTGGCGGAGAGGGCGCGGATGACATCCTCGTTGAGGCCTGGCTCGAACTGGTCGGCCTCCACGTCGGAGACGAACCCATATTGGTATTCGCGGTTGGCCCACTCCTCGAGGAGCGCGGTCGATTCGTCGATTTCTTGCGTCGCCACGGTGGGCTTGGCGTCGTGTTCTTGAAGCTTGTTGAGGTCGATGCTCATGGTGGTGTTTTGAGCGCGCCCACTCGGGAGACCCGACATCGCGCGATCAATCCTTACTACGTTGTCAAGTTTACCTTTGGTGGCGCAGATCGGCTCCTTGACATGCTTGCGGGAATCGGGTATCATCCCTCAATCGGCGAGAAGTGTGTGTGCCGTTGTACGGAGCCTCTCCAGTGGTGGGAGTTTGCGTAGAGCGGCAGGCTAGTCTTTCCGTCGACCAATCGGAAACGGAGCTGATTTCAAAGAATGCCGCTGGACAAGCAAAAGAAGGCTACGGTGATCGCGGACTACGCGACACGTGATGGAGATACGGGATCGACGGAGGTGCAAATCGCCGTCATGCAATCTCGCATCGAGCAGATCACGGACCACCTACGACGGAATAAGAAGGACTTCCACTCCCGTCGTGGCCTCATGTTGCTTGTTGGAAAGCGGCGTCGGCTGGAGGCTTACCTCCGCAACAAGGACGTCGTCAAGTATCGTGAGTTGATCTCCCGTCTCGGCATCCGCGAAGTCAAGCCCCGTTAACCACGGAGGCAACATTGATTCATTCCCACTCATTCGACGTTGGGGGCAAGACCCTCAGCATCGAGTCGGGGCGCGTGGCCAAGCAGGCCGGAGGCGCCGTTCTCCTCGGTATGGGCGAGACCGTCGTCCTGGGCGTCGCCACGATGTCCGAGAACCCCCGAGAAGGCATCGACTTTCTTCCCCTCGTTTGCGACTACGAAGAGCGCAAGTATTCGGTCGGTAAAATTCCTGGCGGCTTCATGAAGCGCGGTGGCCGACCTTCGGAGAAGGCGGTTCTCACCAGCCGACTCATGGATCGCCCGCTCCGCCCGCTGTTCCCCAAGGGTCTGCGCAACGAGGTTCAGGTCATCAGCATGCCGTTCGCCGTCGAGCAGGAGTGCCCGCCCGACGTGCTCGCCATCTGCGCCGCCGGCTGTGCGCTCGCGGTCAGCGACATTCCCTTCAAGTATCCGGTCGCCGGCGTTCGCGTCGGTCTGATCGAAGGCGAGTTCATCCTCTTCCCGTCCATCGAGCAGATCAAGGTTTCGGACCTCGACCTCGTCGTCGCTGGCCACAAGCATGCGATCTCGATGGTCGAAGCGGGTGCCAACCAAGTCACCGAAGAGGTGATGCAGAAGGCGCTCAAGTTCGCGCACGAAGCGATCAAGGTCATCGTCGCCGAGTTCGAGACCTTCGCCAAGACCGCAGGCAAGCCGAAGCGCGATGTCAAGCTGTATGCCGTGGACGAGGGCCTCGTTGCCACGATCCAGAAGAAGTACGGCAAGGAAATCTCCAAGGCGATGCTCGGCGCAAAGGACAAGGCGATGCGCGAGTCCGCCCTCAACGACATCATCAAGGACGTCGTCGAGCAGCTCAAGCCGGAGTACGAGGATCAGCCCGATCTTCAGAAGCAGCTGTTCGAAGCCGCCGACTATGTGGTCAAGGGCGTCGTTCGCGAGAACATCATCAAGAAGGACACCCGACCCGATGGCCGCAAGCTGGACGAAATCCGCCCGCTCGAAGCCATTGCTGGCATTCTTCCTCGTGTGCACGGTTCGGGCCTCTTCACCCGCGGCCAGACGCAGGTTATGACCGTCGCCACCCTCGGCCTTCCTGGCGAGGCGCAGACGATGGACGGCATCGAGGATGTCGAGAACAACCGCTACATGCACTTCTACAACTTCCCGGCCTACTCGGTCGGTGAAGTGCGACCGATGCGCGGCCCCGGCCGACGCGAAATCGGCCATGGTGCCCTCGCCGAGCGCGCGCTGCGAAGTGTGATCCCGCTCGACGACCCGGACTTCCCGTACACCCTGTTGCTCATCAGTGAAGTTCTCGAATCCAACGGTTCGACGTCGATGGCGTCGGTCTGTGGTTCGACCCTC
>JANJUB010000124.1 GCA_024710805.1 Fimbriimonadaceae bacterium
ACGAAGCGCATGCGCTCTTCCATTACCGAACACTCCTTCCAGGGCATGAATGCCTCCCCCTGGCCCGGCGCGGTTACACATAGGGATGGCCCGCGGGCCCTCCCATGGGTAACCCATGTGGCCGGAACACTGTGGCACCTATGTGTCGGTCTGCTCACCGCCCGATCTGTGTTTGCGTCCGACACGAGAACTAGTGGAACTGGAATCCAGGTAGAGCGAACAAGACCATGGCTGCTTCGGCGGCGACTTCGTTGAAGTCTTGATCGGTCAGCTGACCCGATGATGCTTTCATGGCGGCCTCAACCACAATCTGCTCCTGCGCGGGAGACACGTTCGCACCGAGAATCTCAATCAACTCCTTTGCAAGTTCAGTTGGATTCGTCGCGTCGAAGAACTCTCGGGCCGTAAAGGGTGGAGCCCGCCGCCGGTTTCGAGTGAGCGATTGCTGCTCGCCCAGAAACAGGAGCCTGGCCCAGGCGATTCGCTTTGTCATCGTGGCCGACGAAATCCACTCCGCACCAAAGGGCCATCCGTTCACGTCGGGAGGCTCTAGAAGTTCCATGCCCATGTCTCTCGTCGCGACCTTCATCAAGCTACCAAATGCGATGGGACGACTTGCGTCGACACGCTCCAGCTTCTGCACGCCGATGGCTCGCGCAGCCCCAACACAGAAGTCAACGGGGCTCTTGATCCGGGTCCCAACAGCTCGCTCGCTGTAGAACTCCTCGTCGGTCATGATGGCCCGAATCAAGGATTTCACATTCAATCCTGAATTTGTGAAGGCACCGGTGATCCGCTCCAGTGTGTCTCGCTCAACTCCCTTGTAGGCGAAATACTCCCATGCCTTTCTGGCGATGAATCGCGGCGTTTCGGGGTGACTGCAAAGAATGTCAAGGACATCGTCGCCATCGAAGCTGCCCGCTTTGCCCAACAGAGTCTTTACACCTGAATCGTGGGTGCTTCGATCAAAGGTGAACTCGGTCGAACGACTACCCCTTCTACGGCTCTGCACGTACCTCCAGCCCGTGAACGCTCGCGCTACTTCTCGGATGTCTTCCTCGGTGTAGCTATTGTCCACGCCCAGCGTGAAGAGCTCCATCACCTCGCGGGCGAAATTTTCATTCGGCGAGTCCTTCGTGTTGTCCTGAACGTCAAGCCAGATGATCATGGCCGGATCTTTGCTGACCGCACCGAGCAACGTGCGAAACGAGGACAGAGAGTGCTCGTAAAGCGTGTCCATATGCCGCATCATCGCCTGTGCGAGCCGGACCTTCGATCCACCCGTCGCGAAGTGGTCGTGCCAGAACAGCAGCATCCGATGCTGAAGCGGCTTGTTTGTAATGAGCAGTCGCCGGTACCAGTGCCCTTGGAGTTGCGACATCCTCTGCAGACCAGGGTTGCTAGCGTCGAAGAATGAGTCGGCGATCTTTACATCAACTTCGGCTCGGTCGTCCTCAAGCAGTCTCTCGACCGTGTCGCGCCACGATCCACCCCCATAGTAAGCCAGGTCTTCTCGGCTAGCGCCTAGACCAAAGCGGTTGAGTAGGTGTACTGATCTAGCTCGGTCATCGACGAACATTGAATGACATTGACGACGTCCCGGCCGTTTTGTTCAGAGAACTGAGGTTCCAAAGCTTAGGATTCAAGTGACGGTTCCGGGAGGCGTTGAGATCAACGGAGGCCATGTCACCTGGTGTAACTTGAGAGTGATGAAAGCCACCCCCGAACACCACGCGCGCATCGCCAAGATGATCTTTCGGACGGTCTACCCTCACTACGTCACCAAGGTGGAATCCAAGGGTCGCACAGTCGCCGAACTTCACGAGGTGATCCAGTGGCTCACCGGCTACGACGAGCAGGCCCTCAAAGCCCATCTCGAGCGCGATACAACCTTCGAGGAGTTCTTTGCCGGAGCGACGATCAACCCCAACGCCCACCTCATCACCGGCGTGATCTGTGGATACCGAATCGAAGACATCGAGAACCCGCTCACCCAGAAGACCCGCTATATGGACAAACTGGTCGATGAGCTCGCCAAGGGCAAGAAGCTGGAGAAGATTCTCCGGCAGTAGCCTTTCGGCCTAAGCCTCCAGTTGAGCCTTGAGGCGATTGAGCGCCTATGCCCGCGCGTTCCTCAGTCCGTCCGATTCTGCGCGAGTCTGGATGCGATTGTGCATCACCGCGATCGCGGTCTTACCGTCCTTCTCGGTGAACGACGCATAGACGACGGTCGGCGTGTCGACGCCGTTCGTCTTCCAAGTCAGTCGGACGTCCTTACCCGGTCGAAGCTGGGCCCACGTGCCGGTGTTGCTACCGTCATCGGTGTAAGCGGTGCCTTCTGCAGCCGCGTTGCAACCCAGCCAGCCGATCTTTCCTGCCTGGGTGAAGGTTGGGCGCTCGCCTTGACCACCTTGGTGACGCAGATGTTGTAGCCCTCGGCGAGACCATCCGTCTTGTTGACGATGCCTTGCGATCGCTCGTACTCGACCCAAACCGTCGTCGGCCACCAGATGTCCTTGCCGCGGCCCATCTCGTTGTAGAGCCACTGGATGCAGTCTCGGCGTCCACCATCCGTCCCGCGGGCCTCCAAAGCCGCGAGCCACTCGCTCAGGCTCTTACCCGTCGCCTCGCGGCAGGCGGAATCGTTGACTTCGAAGTCGGCTTTCAGGGTTACGATCATGCTTGCCTCAGTTCATGCGAGTATGACCGTTTTGGGTTCTAGTTGAGAACCCAATAGGGCCGAAAGCCAAGCTCCCTTCGGTGTGGTGGATCTGCCCGACGGCCTCTCGCGCGAAGACCTAGCGCACGCCGCACCTGCATCTCCAGCTTCGGACCGAACTCGAGGAACTCGCCCATCTCAATCCCACCAGAAGTGCACCCGACGCGTGGCGCGCAGGTGGTGCTCCAACATCTTCAGGGACTCAAACCCCTGATCGATCAGGTCCGGGCAGAATTCGTACAACTCCTTCGCAAAGGCTCCCATGTCCGAGGGTAACCGCTCGAACTCCAGATCCACCGTGTCGTAGCCGAGGCCGGTGAGCCGCCAGCCCAGCAGCTCGTGCTTGCGCAAGAACTCCAAGATCTCGAAGACGCCAATGTCATGCTCGCCCGCGTGAGGCTGGATCAAGGCCACCACCTCGTAGGGGTTGCGAGTCGGCACGCACATCAGACGCTCGTTCGCCACCGGGTGGCAACGCCACGAGCCGCACCATCCGGACGTGAATGCCGGGGCCCAGGTTTCGGCCACGCGCTTGGCGGTCTCCATGCTTGCGCGCAGGTCCGCGACCGTCGCGTTATGCCCCTCGGCCATGAGTTGGTCCCTCATCGCTGTGACCTGGGCCTCCAGCCGAAACGCCACCGCCCCAAAGCCCTTCTCGATCGGCACCGCCTCTTCTCCAAGCGCTCGTTCGATCTCGGCCACGGAAGCGCGGAACTCATCACTCGCCCGGGCAGGGAGATCGCGGATTGCGAGCAAGACTTCGACCATCCAGTTCGGCGACGCCCCCGCCGCAAGCAGCAGTTCCGCTGCCTCCCAGTTCCGAGTCGCCGCCGCCACTGAAAGGAGGTCGTAACCCCGGCCCACCTTAAGGTTCGGATCGCCTCCTTGGTCCAGAGCGTCGGCAACGTCGGCCGGCTTCGGCGGCTCGTATTCGCTGAAAAGCTGGCTCAAGCGCAAGGAAGCCACCCGCGCCGTGTCGGGCTTGTAGCGCGCGAACAGGCGGCGGAAGCTAGACGAGCCGATCATCGCAAGATCGACCGGACGATAGCCATCCTCGTCCGCGACCAGAGGATCGGCGCCCCGTTCCAAGAGGAGCTTTGCGGCCTCCAGATTCTCATGAAGAACGGCCCACGCCAGCGCCGTCTTGCCGGAGGCATCGCGTGCGTCGATGTCGGCTCCATGATCGAGCAAGAGTCGGATCAACTTGGGCCGCAGCCCCTGCGCGATTGCGGGAGGCGGACCCTGGAGGGCCGCACCCATGGCAAGTAATGAACGGACAAGTTCAAGATTGTCCGATCGGGCCGCTAGGTACAGGGCATCGAGGGCTACCCCGCCCGTCAATGTAGCCATCGCCTTGATCGCTGCCTCGTGCACCGCCGGCGTCACCCCCCACACGTCGGTGAGATTCACCTGCTCGCCCGGCTTCAGTTGCGCACCTGCTGCCACCATGGCGGGGATGACCTCAAGGTGGAAGCAGCTGACCGCCGTCGCCAACGGAGATGCTTCCCTCCCCTCGGGATTGAGGTCTAGATGAGTGAGGAGTCGCATCAGCGTCTTTGTGCGCCGCTCGGCGTGCAGGGCGTCCCACACATCGCCCTCTTGTGACTTCGCGTCCACCTGGGCTCCGTTCTGCAGGAGAAGTTCGGCTATCTCCGTGCGGCCCTCCCAGCAGGCGGCAAGGAACGGGGTGACTCCGTCATCGTCGGCCTGATCGACCACCGCTCCGGCTTCGAGCAACCGCCGGGCGACGCTCGCCGAGCCGAAGTAACCCGCGATCAGCAGCGGCGTTGCGCCTTCTTCGGTGACCGCGTGGGGATCGGCCCCCGCGTCCAGCAGCATCTCCACGATCGAGGCCTTGCCCCGTCGACAAGCCAGATGGAGCGCCGCTTCGCCCTTGGCATCGGCGTAATGCACGTCCGCACCGAGTTCCAGCAAGGTCCTGATTGCGGAATCATTCCCTTGACGGCAGGCAACCATGAGCGGAGTCCACCCGCCGATGACCGAGGATAGTTCAAGTACGGTTCCTCGTCCGAACTTGCGCTCGTGCACGGTCCGATCTAAGACATCAATGTTCCCGCCCATAGCGACAAGCGCGCGCAAAGCCGCCGCGTTGTCGGCCCGCGCAGCCAGGTGCATTAGGGTCGATCCCTTCTCCGGATAGAGCGGAGTATTGATGTCTTCCGGGTTGAGTTGCGTCTCGATCGCGCCGCCTTTCGAAACGGACTTGGCCACGGCCAGCACCGGGGCGAGCCGATCCTTGATCTGCGTTCGTGCCTCGCGGATGATGCTGGCCAACTCCTTCGGCGCGAGCGACACGTAGAAGTCCAGGTTCTCGCCGAAAGGGTTCGCGCCGCCGTCCAAGGCCTTCCGCACCATCTCGAGATCTTGATGCGAGACGGCGACGAGCAGCAGGTCTCGTCCGTCTTCATCGGCCAGACGAGGGTCGGCGCCGCACTCCAAGAGCCGCTGAACGCATAGCTTCGCGCGACTCGCCGCGGCCTCAAGCAGGGGCCTTGCGGCAGACGTTCCGTCGGGGTCGAGTCCCGCTTCGAGGCAGAGGTCGAGGACCGAGACTTGATCGGTTTCGAACGCCGCCATCCAAACATGGTATGGATACTCCTCGAACTCGTCGAGGAGTTGATCCCGATGGCTCCGCAACGTCTCCAGATCGCCCAGTCGCGCTGCGGCCATGAGGCGTGAGCTCATCCGGACTGCCCCCGTAGCAGCATCACCACGTACACCGCATAGACACCGAGCAGGACGAACCCGCGGCTGCGGACAACGCGTCCGCTACGGTTGGGGATCGCAAGGGCAACGGTCAACAGGCCAAAGAACAGTCCGACCATCACCGTCTGCAGACGGACCTCGATCGGGTGAATAAGAGCGGCAATGCTTACGATAAACAGTCCGTTGAACAAGTTGCTGCCCAGGACGGTGCCAAGGCCAACCTCATCGTGCCCGCGGGTTCGGCTGATGATGGTCGTGGCTAGTTCGGGAATCGACGTGCCGATCGCAACCAAGGTGGCGCCCACAACGAACGGTGTCCACCCCAGCAGCTCGCCAACAAACTTCGCACCGATGACGATCTGGGTTCCAGCCAGAATCAGGAGCAAGAGCCCCACGATTGAGATCAGCCCCGCCTTCCCCGAGTGCTCCTCCGCGAACAACTGCTCAGCGGCATGACGCTCGCGCAGGGCCTGTCGGGCGGAGACGATGACCCAGCCAATGAACGACGCCATCATGATGGCGCCGTCCGTGCGGCTGAGCGAACCGTCGAGAAGCAACACGAAGGTCGCGGCGGGAGCCAGTAGCGCAAACGGGAACTCACGCCTTGCCAACTTGCCCCGATCCTGAATCGGGCCAAAGAGCAGCGCCAGCCCCAGCACCAAGCCAATGTTCACCACGTTACTGCCAAGAGCGTCGCCCAGCGCGATTTGCGGCGCCCCGGCCAATGAGGCATTGATGGAGACCGACAGTTCCGGACTCGATGTAGCAAATGCCGCAACCGTTGCACCAATAACGCCCGCGGGGATCCGAGCCCATTGAGCGACGCCGACGATCCCACGCACGAACATTTCGCCGCCAAAGCCAGCGAGGACCAATCCCAGAATCAGCGAAAGGACAGGATGCAAGAACTGATCTTACACCGCTCGAAAGTTAGCCGAGCCGGTACGAGCGGATGGCCTGGGCGAGTTCTTCAGCGCGCTGGCTGCCGATAAGCAGGCGATTGCCATTGACGAGGGTCAGTCGCACGCCCTGGTTGCCGGCCATGTTGATCGCGCGGTTGTTTCCCCAGCCGCGAAGTCCCCAACCGCCGAACTCGCGCAAGGGTGAGTAGGTCTCGGCTTCCGCGGAGGCGATCTCAGAGACCGTTATCTTGTTGTTATAACAGGGCAGGCGGCCTAAAACGACCGTGATGCCATCGGCACTCACTCGCGTCGTCATCCGCATCATCAGGACCATCAGGGCAACGACGAACAACCCCGGCCAAGACGCCCACAGAGCCCTTGACCCGGCCGCAGCTACGGCCTTATAGCCGATGTAGCCCGAGATCGCCCCTACTCCACCCAGGAGAATCCACACCCACCCCGGCCAGTATTGCTGCTCGCGGAACTCCATATATCAGACTTACGCGGTGCATCCCTGAGGGGATGCACCGCCAACCGTCTACGGCGGGGGAGAGACGAATCCGATCGTCATTGTATAGGGCCCGGTGCCACCCGTCAAGCCAAACAGCATGCTCATGTGAGACGCATTGAACTCGCCTCGCCCGTTGGCGTCGAG
>JANJUB010000136.1 GCA_024710805.1 Fimbriimonadaceae bacterium
CCGCGACGGTGAGCGACGATGACAAGCTGATCAAGCTGGCGACCGACTACATCGTCGGCCATGACTACTACCACGTTGGGCAGTTGGTGGCTCTGCGCCTCTCGTTCGACAAGGCGTGGAACTCGTACTCAATCTACGGAAGCTAGAGGTTTAGTACGCTTAGGTTCGGTCCGAACTCCCCCTCTCCTCGTTCACGGGGAGAGGGGGCGAGGGGCTACCCGCCGCCGATCCGATCGAATCCACCCGGATAGTAGGTGAAGATCAACACCGAGTTCTCTGCCGGCGTGAAGTTGACGATCCGCCGGAATGCGCCCGTCTGTCCTATCTGCCATCCCTGTTCGGGTAACGCGGCGTATACGCCGAGTACGAGGTCGGACGTGTACTTGATCGCGTAGTTGAACTGACCGACGGGGCCGTTCCAGTTGTCGCCACCCGCAGTGTCGTAGACCACCATTCGCTGCACCCCGTCTAGGCCCGCGCGCCCAATCGGCGCGGTGAACTTCACCTTCAACGACTTGGTCTCGCCCGCCTTAAAGTTGACGGTCGTTCGATCGAGCCGGGCAAAGTGCATGGCCCAGACTCCTTTGGCCTTGTCCGCCTTGGAAGGCTCGGTTCGCTCGATCGGTCCCAAACGAAGGGCGACCGGGGTCCCGTTGATGGTGGCGGACTGGCGCATCCCCTGGCTCTGCGCCCAGTTCACGTGGCGTCCCCGAACAGGCAGGACGAGGTCAATGCTGACGGGTCGGTTCGAGGTGTTCTTCAGTCCGGTCGTTGACTCCATCGTCACCCGGTCCTTCTCAAGGGTGTAGGTGACGGAGTGTGTGACCATCGTGACCTGCGTGGCCATTGGTGACTCCGGGATGCCGGGGTAGATGACCTGCGCCGAGGCGGGGATCGTTTGCGCTACAACTAATGCGGCTAGGGTCGCTATCATATCCCTAGAATACGCCACCTCGGGGCGGTTGTTGGCACCTTTGGCCTTGCCTGGATGTGGGGTGTCGTTTGTCGGATGTGGCTGGATTCCTCGGCGACATCCGACATTCAACATCCGCCCAACGACTCAAACCAATCTTGACAAAAAGGTAAACTCTATCCTCAACTCCCGCGTAGTAAAAGGCGCACCACCATGCTTCAGATTCAAAACCTCCACGCAAGCGTCGAAGATAAGACCATCCTCAACGGCGTTAATCTCACCATCAACCCGGGCGAAGTCCACGCGATCATGGGGCCGAACGGCTCCGGAAAGAGCACCCTGGCCAGCATCCTCGCTGGCCGCGACGGGTACGACATCACCGAGGGCTCGGCGACCTACCTGGGCGAAGATTTGCTCGAGATGGACCCCGAAGTCCGCGCCGCCAAGGGCCTCTTCCTTGCCTTCCAGTATCCGGTCGAGATTCCCGGCGTGTCGAACACCTACTTCCTGCGTGCCGCCGTCAACGCTGTCCGAAAGCAGCGCGGCGAGTCGGATATGGACGCGATGGAGTTCATGAAGTTCATCCGCGAAAAGATCAAGATCCTCGACCTGGACCCTTCGCTGCTCAATCGCTCGGTCAACGAAGGCTTCTCGGGTGGCGAAAAGAAGCGCAACGAGATCTTCCAAATGGCGGCGCTCGAGCCGAAGATGTGCATCCTCGACGAGACCGACTCCGGTCTGGATATCGACGCGTTGAAGGTTGTATCCGACGGCGTGAACGCCCTCCGATCGCCGGAGCGCGGCTTCCTTGTCATCACCCACTACCAGCGCCTGCTCAACTACATCGTGCCCGACTTCGTCCACGTGCTCGTAGATGGCCGCATCGTGCGCAGCGGCGACAAGACCTTGGCCTACGAACTCGAAGAAAAGGGCTACGGTTGGATCGAGGAGTCGCTCGCGGGGGCGAAGTAAGGTGCTGATCACCGAGAAGCCGCATTCGCTGGTCTCGAACTTCGAAGCCGTACGGGAGTTGCTGGGCCTGACGGGTCCGGAGTCACTTCGAGCCGTTCGCGAAGCCGCACTCGCCAAGTTCGCGGAGGCGGGTATCCCGACCACGCGTGACGAAGAGTTCAAGTATCTGCCGCTGAATCGATTCCGCGAGACCGAATATGTTCCAGCCTACGGCGCGACGCTGAGCGAAGACGACCTGAAGGCGTTGCCGCTGTCGGTGCTCGATGGCCCGTGCCTCACCATCGTCAATGGCGAGTTCGCGCCGGAGCTTTCCAACGTCAGTGGCCTGCCGAACGGCGTCCGCGTAATGGCCCTCTCCGAGGCGCTGGAGCAGCACGAAGGCTTGGTGATGCGCCACCTCGGCAAGATCGCCACCCACGAAGGCAAGCTCGGTACTACGAACGATGAGCGATTCACCCACCTGAACACCGCCTACATGGCGGAGGGCGTCTACGT
This sequence comes from Fimbriimonadaceae bacterium, assembly GCA_024710805.1. Lineage (GTDB taxonomy): Bacteria > Armatimonadota > Fimbriimonadia > Fimbriimonadales > Fimbriimonadaceae > JANJUB01. The sequence continues at coordinate 2,381 of JANJUB010000136.1, forward strand.
GTTCGTCGCCAAGGGCGTGATGGTCGAGCCGACGATCCACCTGCGCTTCATCACGCAAGCCGACCACGGCGCGATCGCGGTGCATCCTCGGGTTGTCATCGAACTCGAAGAAGGCGCGGCGGCAAAGATCGTCGAGAGCTACCACGGCCTCGGTGGCGAGAGCTTTACGAACGTGGTCCACGAGATCGCGCTCGGGGCGAACGCGAACCTCGAGTATGTGAAGTCGCAGACCGAGGGCGGCTCGACGATCCACATCGCGAATCAATACGTCGACCAGAAGAGCGGCTCGGTGTTCACGTCGAACCAAGTCGCGTTCGGCGCGGCGATCTCGCGCACCGACCTTAACGTGTTCGTCGACGGCGAGCACACCGAGACGTCGCTGAATGGCGCGTACCTCGGCCAAGGCGAGCAGATCATCGACAATCACACGCGGATCGACCACGCGAAGCCGAACTGCCACTCCTTCGAGGTGTACAAAGGCATCCTCGACGACCGATCGGTCGGTGTGTTCAACGGCAAGATCTTCGTGTACGAGGACGCTCAGAAGACTGACGCGAAGCAGACCAATCAAGCGCTGCTGCTCTCCGCGAACGCTACGATCAACACGAAGCCTCAGCTCGAGATCTTCGCCGACGACGTGAAGTGTACGCATGGCGCGACGGTTGGCCAGATTCGCGAGGATGCGCTGTTCTACCTGCGCTCCCGCGGCATTCCCGAGATGGACGCGCGGGGACTGTTGGTGTACGCCTTCGCGGCCGAGGTGCTCGAGAAGATCTCGATCGATGTGGTCCGCGAAGCGCTGGAAGCCGAGCTCTATCGCCGACTGAATCGGGATTAGTCTCCCCTCTCAGGGAAGCTTGACAACGACGTGGGGCAGGGTTGCCTTGTACCCTGCCTGCAATGCTCACGCCGGTACGAGCCAACCGGCGACTACGCCGTAAACCAGGGGCGAGTACGGCTACCCCTCACGGCCCTTACGGGCCACCGTCTACTTTTGCGAAGGGGAGGGTTAGATACTCCACTTTACAGCGGACGCTCACGCTCCCCTTCCCGAGGAGCTGCCGAGCGAAGCGAGGCTGAGGGGTAGATGCGAGTTAGGGCGTGCGCTTACTCCCTCAACACCACCATCGCCCCAAACCCGTCGGCGAGTTTGCAGATCTCCCGGGTCTTTAGGTCGATCAGGTAGACCCGATCGCGTTGGGTGGCGACGCACCAGCCGTCGGGAATAGTCGTGGGGTGCATCCAGGTCCAGATCAGGAATGGAGTCTGGAAGCCCAACGAGTATCGGAAAGTCCACTTCTCATTGCTGAAGTCTCCGACCATCAAGTCGTAGCCGGGCCAGTAGCCACCGCTCGCCCGAAGACCTCCTTCGTCGAAGCTGCGTGACGAGTAGGCGCCGATTTGAACGACGTCGCCGCGCATCTTCTCCAGCCGCCCCTTGGGATCGAAGGGGGCGATGAGCGCCGGTTCCGAGAACTCCCAAGCCAGTTCGAATCGCCCTTCGCCCTCCGCTTCTTTGGGATACTTGAACACGCGAACGTGAAGGCCTCGGTGGTGCGATGAACGCAGCGGTTCCGGGTTCTCCCGCAGCGTGATCGCAGGGCCGGCCGTGTCGATAGGAACTCGCTGAACCTTCAATCCATCGGCGGACACGTACACGATGTCGCCCTTGGGCAGCGGCCTCGACATCTCCTCCCGGCTTCGCAAACCGGAGAGTTCCAGTGGTCCCAGATGCGAGAACATGAACGCCAGCGGCACCATGATCGCATAGCTCGCGAGGTTCATCAGGAGCGACGCCTTGACCGCCGACGCAGGACGTGGTGCGGACTTGAGGACGAGTTTGGCGAAGGGAATCTCGCAGAGGGCGGTGAAGAGAAACGTAGCCACCCAAGCGATGGCCAGCACCTTCATCTCCGAACTCATCACGCCCATGCGATCCACCACGCCTTGCCAAAGTCGGAGAATCCATGGCGCGAGCACGTAACCGACGACGGCGGTTGCGTAGTTCGCCGCGATGAGCCCCACTCGGGCGTTGGTCGGCTTGGCACCATATCGCCGTTCCAGTACCCACGCCTCGAGCATGCCGATGAGGAAGTTGCCGACCGTGAGGGCAAGGAAGCCGCCGAACATCAGCGGCGTCGGCACATTGGCTAGGTAGGCGTCGAGCATGGGCTTGTCCTAGAGACGGTTGCGCTTGGTGGGAGATTCCGCTTACACTCTCTTTATGGTGTTGGCGCTGCTGCTCATGTTCTCCGCCCAGGGGGCCGATAAGCCACTGCTCGACCAGCTCGGGGTGAAACCGACAGGGCGCAACGGGTACGAGGAGTTGGTTCAGGCGGCCGATGTGCTCATCCGTGGCCGGTATCGAATCTTGCGGGACGTCGATCGGGCCCTGACGGAAGGTGCGGAACCGTACCGCGAGGCCGATACCGCGTGGGCGGTTGCTCAGTTCGAAGGGATGAACTCGCTGCAACGCAAGCGGTGGCTGACCGATCGGTTTCGAAACGCGACCGACTTGGTCCGGCAGGCAGTGAAGAAGCCGATCACCGATCCGCGGATCGAGGTCAGTGTGGCCACCCTCTTTCCCGAACTCAGCGGATTTCGTCTGCTTGCCCACCACTTGGCGAACGTCGCCCACGTCGAGCGCTCGTACGGACGAGACGTCACCGCGGTCGATACATGGATGATGGGCATCCATTGCATGGATCGCATTCAGCGAAGCACGATGATCAGCTTCTTGGTGGGCCGGGTGGGCCAGACCATCCTCTGGAACGGGCTGGCTAAAGCGCTACCCAACTTGAGCCATTCGGCGGCGGAACGGTTGGAGGCCTCGGCCAAAGAACTCTCGATTCAGCCGAGCCCGTTCTATGAGATGCTCTCCGGTGAGTTTCGGTGGATGGCCGCCTATCACAAGGAACTCAAGAAGGGTGTCTCCGACGATGATCTCAACGCGCTGTTCGGCGACGAGGACGACACGTTCAAGAAGCTGTTGAAGGAGTTGGGTCCGGCTGAACGCGCGAAGCTGCCGAGCGTGTTCAAGCGAAAGCTCGATCATGCCGCGAATGTCTATGCGAAGTGGGCGGCGGGAGGGCCGAAGGCATGGATCAACCCGCCGGAAATGGAGCCGCAGCCGGGTGGTGATGCCTTGGATCAGGTGACCGAAGAGATGATCTCGCTGTCGCTGCCGATGATGGAACGGCCCGCGCTCTTGGCGGCGGTAGGTGTGGTGCAGGTGCGGCTCCTCCACGTAGGTTCGGCGGTGGTTCGGTATCGCTGGGAACATGGGCGTCTGCCCGCGAAGCTCGCGGATGTTCTGGACGAGGAGTCCGTCCGTTGCCCGCTGACCGATGAACCGTTCGTGCTCACGCGGCTCGATGCGCGCAACTTCACGCTGAAGAGCCTCGGCGTGCCGAAGACGGGCGAAATCACGCTGACGAGTTCGCTGCCGCGCGGCGCAGACGGCCCGGTCGATCCAGCTCCCTCCCTTTCACTCCGGTGAGAGGGAGGGTTAGGGAGGGAGAGTCTGTCCGGCAATGGAGTGCGGGCGAAGTTCCTCTCCACCCCAACCCCCTCCTCTCCAAGGGAAAGGAGGGGGCCCGAGCCGAACGGGCACCGATCTCGGAAAGCAATCGTATACTGACTTTGTATGAAACAGCTCACGCTGGGGGTTCTCGGCATTGTGGGACTCATCACCGTTGCGGCGTTTGCCTTCTCCCAATCGGGAGGAGCGAAGGTGGGTGCGAAGGCACTTGACTTCACGGCAAGCACTCAAGACGGGAAGAGCCACACGCTGAAGAGCCTAACAAAGGACGGGGATCTCGTTCTTTACTTCATCAAAATCGGTTGTCCGGCAAATCACCGGGCGGCCCCTTTCTTCAAGAAGATCGACGAAGCGTATAAAGGCAAAGCCAATATCGTGGGCGTGATCAATGGCAGCGTGTCGGACGCCAAGGCTTGGTCCAAAGAGTACGGCACGAAGTTCCCCATCCTCTCGGATGCGAACATGAAGATCATTCGCGGCTACGGGGCGGTTTACTCGCCTTGGGCGGTGATCGTTGGCAAAGACGGGATGGTCAAGAAGGTGCTTCAGGGTGGTTCTCCCAAGGAACTTCCCGAGGTGAATGCGGTCGCCGCTCGCAATGCGGGCGTCAAGGTCGCCACGATTTCCTTCGACGGAGCTCCGTCGGGGGGAGGGTGAGCCTTCTAACCTACGTTTCCCGGTGGGAAACGACTTAGACGGGGTTCCAGTCGGGACCCCGTTTTTCATTTGCGGATGTCGAATGTCGGAAGTCGGATGTCGGATGTGGCTGAGGCTAGAGCCTCTCCAGCAACATCCGACCTACGACATCCTACATACGAACGAGCTAGTTCCCCCCAGCCGTGGTCAGCAACTCTCGCGCCTTCGTGTAGAGCGCATCCGCATCCAGCACCGACATCTCGGCGTCCGGCTTCAGCGGGTTACCCTCGAGCCGCTCCAGCGTGCTCGTATAGAAGTCGGCGGTCGGCACCTTCATCTCGAAACCGTGAGGCAACGGCAATATCCGTGAGACCAACACCGCACCCGCCGAACGACCCCCGATGAGCGGTGCCTTCTTGTGCTCGCGGAGTGCCGCCGCGCAGATCTCGGAAGCACTTGCCGAACTCCGGTTGATCAGCACCGCAATCTTCCCGGCGAAAGGCTGGGTCTTAAGGGTGCCGGTGCGAAAGTGGTTGTTAGTCCACTTCGCAATCTCCTTGCCATCCGTGGGGTCCTTCTTGGTCTCCCGCTCGAAGGCGCTGGCGAGCCGGCGGCTGACCATCGTTCCCACGACCGTGCGCGGAGGCAGCAAGTGGCTGAGGAAGTGCTGGAGGTTGGTCACCGCGCCGCCGCCGTTGCTGCGGAGGTCGAGAATCATGGTCTCGGCCTTCGCTGCCTCACCCATCAGCTTTTCGACTTCCTTGCGGTCGTATCGCTCGCTGAACGTGCGCAGCCGAAACACGACGGTCTTGTCGTCGAGCCACGTCAGCTCTTGCATCGGCATCGACTGGCCCGAACCCGGTCCCTGCAGGGCCAGGATGACCCCGCGCGGAGCTTCTCGCTTGACGCTGACGCTCATGTGGCTGAGCCCGAAATCTCGGAGGGCTCGATTCACATACGACGCGAAGGCTCGCTTGCTGGTCGCCTCGTCGATGCGGTCCTTGCGTTCCTCGAGGAACTTGGGCCACTGATCGAACTTGACCCCAGGGACGAACGCCGTCTCCTTGAGGGTCTGGTCGATTTTCGCCAGCACCTCGGCCTTCTGGGTGGCCGAGATATCCGACGTGGATGTCGTCTGGGCTTGTCCCAGGGCCACTGCCAGTAACACCAATGTGGCGAACCAAGTTCGTCTCTGCAAGTTCATTCGCTAAACCCTCTTTCCATAGGGTACGCGATGATCTGCAAAATCAGTTTCACCTTTTTCGCTAAGCGCTTAGACGGTCCGTTCCCACGTAGGGACGAAGCGCCTCGGGAATGACCACGCTGCCGTCGGGTTGCTGGAACTGTTCCAAGATTGCGGCGAACAAACGAGGCGTGGCGAGTCCGCTGCCGTTCAGAATGTGGATGAACTCGGGCTTCTCGCCCGCGGCGCGGCGGAAGCGGATGTTCGCGCGTCGAGCCTGGTACGACTCGAAGTTCGAGCAGCTGGAAATCTCCAAGAAGTTCCCGACGCCCGGCGCCCACACTTCGAGGTCGTAGCACTTGGCGTTCGAAAAGCTCATGTCGCCGGTGCAGAGCAGAGCGACGCGGTAGTGGAGGCCCAACGACTGCAGCACCGACTCAGCGTCGGCGGTGAGCGACTCAAGCTCGTCGTAGCTTTCCTCCGGGCGGCAGTACTTCACCAACTCCACCTTGTCGAACTGGTGCATGCGCTGAATGCCGCGCGTGTCTTTGCCCGCGGCGCCTGCTTCGCGGCGGAAGCACGCCGAAGATGCGGCGAACTTCATCGTCAGCTGATCGTTTTCGAGAATCTCGTCGCGGAACAGGTTGGTGACGGGGACCTCGGCGGTGGGGATGAGGAACTCGTCTGCGCCCACCGCATACAAGTCGTCTTCGAACTTCGGCAGTTGTCCCGTGCCGACCAGCGACTGCCGGGTGACGATGTACGGCGGCAGAATCTCGCGGTAGCCGCGCTTCAGGGTTTGGTGGTCCAGCATATAGCTGATCAGCGCGCGCTGGAGGCGCGCACCCCAACCGGTGTAGACCGCGAACCCGCTGCCCGAGATCTTGGTCGCGCGCGGCAGATCCACAAGGCCAAGGGGCTCCAGCAAATCCCAATGCGGCCGGGGCTGCTCGGCGAACTGCGGCGCTTCGCCCCACGTTCGGACGACGACATTGTCCTCGGCTCCCTTGCCATCCGGCACCGACTCGTGCGGGATATTCGGAAAGCCGTACTCGAGCTCGCGAAGTTCGGCTTCGAGTTCGCGCTCGCGGCCCTCGCCTTCGGTGACGGCTTGTTTCAGTTGGGCGACATCCGCTTTCGCGGCTTCGGCCTCTTCTCGCTTGCCTTGGCCCATCAGCTGGCCGATCAGCTTGCTGATCCGGTTCTGTTCGGCTTGGCGCTCGTTCAGTTCGGTCCGTACGCGGCGGTACTCGGCGTCGAGCTCGAGCCACCGGTCCATCGGCACCTCAATCCCCTTCCGGGCGGCACCTCGCCGGACGAGATCGGGCTGTTCGCGTAGCAGTTGGCGGTCGAGCATCGTGGCTGAATTATGGGCGATTCCGGGGTGGCCAGGCGGTATAACGGCGACATGAAGAAGTCCATGCTCGTTCTTGTAGGTTTGCTGGCCATCGGGTTAGTCAGTGCCCAGACCCCACCGCCCGCCGAAAAGCTGATCGGCGACGCGCAAGCGAAGGCCGCCCGCAGCGGTAAGGCGGTATTCGTTCGGTTCACCGCATCGTGGTGCGGTTGGTGCCACAAGATGCAGTCGGTGCTCGACAGTCCGGCCGTGAAGCCGATTTGGAGCAAGTACTTCGAGTCGGTCGCGATTGTGGTGTTGGAGAACGCCGACAAGAAGGCGCTCGAGAACCCGGGCGGCGCGGCGCTGATGGAGGCGCAAGGCGGCAAGGGGCAGGGAATCCCCTACTTCTTCTTTGTTGATTCGAAGTCGGGCAAGACGATCGTGAACTCGCTGATGCCCGCGGTCGGCGACAAGAAGCCGGCGAACGTCGGTTGTCCGTACGCGCCCGAAGAGATCGCGTTCTTTGTGAAGCTGCTGGAGAAGGCGGCTCCGAAGATGACCGCCGCCGAGCGGGCGACGATCGAAGAGGGATTCAAGGCGCTGAGCAAGAAGGACGGATAGCTTCTAGCTTCCCTCGCGCACGAAGACGCGAAGTGGGACAGGGATTGGCCTTGGTACGAACCAACCTAGGCCCTCCGTGCGTTTGTCGGTGGTCCGGCGCGCCGCCGTTAGGTAGGCTCGCCCCATGCTTGCGGGGGTTCTTGCCTTGGGTGTGCTCGTGTCGAATCCGGTGTTTCCGATGCCTTCCGAGATGCAGTTCTTGGGAGGCTCGGTCACGATTCCTGAGTCGGCGCGAGTCGTCATCCAAGGCGTGAAGGAGCCCGCACCCGTGCGTCGGTTGCTGACCTCATTCCTCCCGCTGAAGGGTGGCCGCAGTTCCGTCGAAATCAAGTTCTCGATCGACGCATCGATCCCCGGGGGCGATGAGGCCTATCGGCTCAGGATCGATGACTCGGGCATCTCGGCCTCGGCGCCGTCGACCCGGGGGCTGCTTTGGTCGCTGCAAACCTTGCGGCAGCTTGAGTCTCCCCACCCCCCAGCCCCCTCCCCTCGAAACGAGCCATTCGAGGAGAGGGGGAGTCCCGGAGGCCGTACGTTTCCCAAGCTCGTCATCGAGGACGCGCCAAAATCCGGATGGCGGGGAGTTCTCGTCGATGAAGGTCGCCACTTTATGGGCGAGGCTACGATCAAGCGGTTCATCGATACGATGGCGCTGTACAAGTACAACGTCCTCCACTGGCACCTGACCGAAGACCAAGGCTGGCGCGTCGAGATCAAGAAGCACCCGAAGCTCACCCAGGTCGGTGCATGGCGAACAGAGCCCGATGGCACGCGATACGGCGGCTTCTACACTCAAGCCCAGATCAAGCGCATCGTCAAGTACGCCAAGGATCGCGGCGTCACCATCGTGCCCGAGATCGAGATGCCTGGACACTGCAGCTCCGCACTCGCGTCCTATCCTGAGCTCGGATGCCGGCGGGCAAAGATCGAAGTGCCCACCAACTGGGGCGTGTTCACCGACGTTTACTGCGCCGGCCGCGAATCGACCTTTGAGTTCCTCGAAGATGTTCTCGACGAAGTGATTCCCTTGTTCGAATCGCCGTACTTCCACATCGGCGGTGACGAGGTTCCGAAGACGAACTGGAAGGCGTGCGCCGACTGCCAGCGGCGGATGAAAGCCGAAGGGCTCGCCGATGAGCACGAGCTCCAAAGCTGGTTCATCCGCCGAATCCAGTCCTATCTCGCCAAGAACAACCGAACGCTGGTCGGATGGGATGAGATTCTCGAGGGCGGGCTAGCCAAGGGTGCCGTCGTCCAGGTGTGGCAAGACATCGAACGCGCGATCCCGGCCGTGAAAGCGGGCAGCCCGGTTATCTTGTCTCCCCAATCGCACTTGTATCTCAACCGACCCGCCGAGTCGCTCTCGATGAGGAACGTCTACGAGCACACGCTTCTTCCCGCCGGGCTCACCGAGGCCGACGTGCTCGGGCACGAAGTCACGCTGTGGAGTGAGCACATCACTCCCGACAATCTGTTCGCGCGATTCCTGCCGCGCGGTATCGCCGCTGCCGAGATGTTCTGGAGCGATCCACCTCGCGACTGGCCGTCGTTCTCCAAGCGGATGGATGCCCACCTCGCGTGGATGGATGCGCAGGGCATCCCGTACGGCCCCGCCGATGCGGCGATCTCGACGGTGCGGCTGGAGTCGCTCACCCGCGAGGGGATGGGGCGTCTGCACGTCCAAACCGGGCTCAAG
>JANJUB010000133.1 GCA_024710805.1 Fimbriimonadaceae bacterium
AGGATGCCGTACAGGCCATCGTCGTCCGGCAGGGCATCGAGGGCATCCGGCCCTAGCTTCGATACCCGAGCATCGAGTTCGGGCGACTCCCCCATCCACAATCTCGCCAAGCGGCGGCCATCTGTAAAGGCGATCCGCTGCCCCGACTCGACGGTCATCATCAGCTTCAGGAAGCGCGGCCGACCCAACTCGTCGTCAAGCGGTGCGTTTCCATGCTCCTTCAGGCGGATCGTGGGCTGGCCGAGCTCGCGGATCCAGCCGCTCATCCCGAGATGGCCAAAAACAACCGGCGGCTCGCCGAAATCGAGCCACCAGTACTTGCCCTTACGCCCGACACTTTGCAGCGTCCGCCCCTCGATTGCCGCTCGAAACGCCGCCGGATCGACCCCACCGAGGACGATCTCATCGGGCACGACTTCGACCTCGACGATGCGTTGGCCGCGCAACACGCGGGTCATGAGGCGGCGGACGGACTCCACTTCGGGCAACTCGGGCATAAACGAATTCTATCGGAGGGCTCGGTGCTCACGCTTCGGGTTCAAGCGCACGGTAAAATCGGGTCGTAATGCCATCGCGCACGGTTCCCGCTCCTCAATCGATTTTCGAAAAGTCACGACCTGGGAGGATCGGTGCGAATATTCCCCATTGTGATACTCCCGAGGTCGATCTCGATTCCGTTCTTGGTTCGCGCCGGAAGTCGCTGAGACTGCCCGAGATCAGCGAGCTTGACGCGATTCGCCACTTCACGAACCTGAGCCAGATCAACTACGGTATCGAGACCGGGTTCTATCCGCTGGGTTCGTGCACCATGAAGTACAACCCGAAGATCAACGAGAAGACCGCGGGGCTGACCGGATTTGCCTACAGCCATCCGCTTCAGCCGGCGGCGACCGTCGCGGGCAACCTCGAAATCCTGTGCCGGGTCCAGGAGATTCTCGAGGCGATCACCGGATTCGATCACATCTGCCTTCAGCCTGTCGCCGGTGCGCACGGCGAGATGACGTGTCTCATGCTCATCAAGGCGTACCACGAGTCGCGCGGCGAAGGCGATCAGCGGCGCTTCATCTTGGTACCTGACTCCGCCCACGGTACGAACCCGGCATCGGCGGCCCGCTGCGGCTACGACGTCAAGCACGTTCCCACCGATGCTGACGGCAACACGGACTTGGCCGCGCTAGAAGGATTGCTCGACAACACGGTCGCGGGCATCATGCTCACCAACCCCTCGACCCTCGGCCTCTTCGAGCCCAACATCGAGAAGATCTGCCGGATGATCCACGAGGTTGGCGGCTTGGTGTTCTGCGACGGCGCGAACATGAACGCGATGGTCGGCACCACCCGCCCCGGCGATCACGGCTTCGACTGCATGCACCTGAACCTGCACAAGACGTTCAGCACGCCTCACGGCGGCGGCGGTCCCGGATGCGGCGCGATTGGCCTCAAGAGCCATCTTGAGCCGTTCCTGCCCAAGCCCGTTGTCCGACGCGGCGGCGACGGTCAAGTCAAGCTCGACGAAGACCGCCCCAAGAGCATCGGACGCGTATCCAGCTTCTATGGCCAGTTCCTTATGGAGGTTCGGGCCTACACCTACTTGATGGCGTACGGCAAGGAGCGCATGGCGAACATCTCGCGCTTCAGCGTGCTGAACGCGAACTACGTCCGGGCCCGGCTGAAGGATGTTCTTCCTCCGGCGCACGACCGTCCGTGCATGCACGAGTGCATTCTCACTGCAGAGAAGTACAAGCGGGAGTATGGCGTCCGTGCGCTTGACATCTCGAAGCGGCTGATCGACTACGGATTCCACCCGCCCACCAACTACTTCCCGCTGATCGTGCCCGAGTGCTTGATGATCGAGCCCACCGAGACGGAGTCGAAGGAGACGCTCGACGCCTTCTGCGACGCGATGATCGCGATCTGTCACGAGGCCGAGACGAATCCCGACCTGCTCCACGACGCTCCGACCTCGCAGGTCGTCGGTCGGCTCGATGAGACGAAGGCGGTCAAGGACCTCGACGTCAACTGGTTCGGACAAGCAACTTCTTAGGTTGACGGGCCTCCAGCCCCGCTGACTGTAAGATGTGAGTTTGCAGATCGATCCGATTCATGAATTCGACGGCCGAGGTTGGTTTAAGCACCAGCCTCGACCCGTTCGTCCGTCCACCGTCGTGCTTCACGCTACAGCCGGAGCGACCCTTGCTGGCGCGGTCGAAACCCTGCGCGAGCGCGGTCTCGGCTACCACTATCTGATCGAGCCGGATGGCCGGGTGTGGAAAGGGGCACCGATTGCGCGGCAGATTGGCCACGCTGGGGAGAGTCTGGGGCCAGACGGCCCGAATGTCAACCGGTACAGCATCGGATTGAGTTGGGTCAACTTGAATGACGGAGTTCAGCCGATCACCGGGGCGCAGCTTGACGCCGCCCAGCAGCTACTGGTTATCCTACGGCAGGGGTTGCCGAGCCTAAAATGGCTGACGACCCACTACGCGATCACCGTCCGCCAGGACGGCGGTTATCGCAAGTCCGACCCGCGCGGGATCGATGTCCCCAAACTCGCCTTGGCGAGCGGCCTCGCGGCATGGAAGCCCGACTGGGCGAAGCGATTTGCTCTGTCTTAGAGAACCAACGGTTGGATCAGCGGCTGGACGGCGATGAATGCCTCGATCACGGTCGGGCAGAACTGCGTTCCCGCGCCGCGGCGTAGTTCTTCGATCGCAGCTTCTTCCGACTTCGGCCGTCGGTAGCGCGCCTCGAAGACCATCGCATCGAACGCCTCGCAGACCGCGATCACGCGGGCCAGAGGAACGATGTCGAGACCGCGAAGGCCGTCCGGATAGCCGAGTCCATCCAGTCGCTCATGATGCTGTCGGATCGCCTCGCGGTCCAACTCCAGATCGACGAGTTCGTCGGGGACGAGGACGTGCTCGCGGATGAGCCGAACATCGCTGGCCGACCAAGCACGATCGGGTGCGAAGAGTTCGCCGGGAAGCCGAAGCTTGCCGATGTCGTGGAGCGCGGCGGTAATCCGAACGCTCCGCAAATCAGCCAGCGACTCGCGGCCCGGGAAGTCGGGACCGTTCATGAGTCGGTCGGCCGTGGCAACCGCATACACCGACACCCGATCCGAGTGCGCTGCCTCTCCGGGAGCGTGCCGCTCCAGCCGGTTCCGCCAGGCATCCAGTTCGGCGTGGGTCAAAGCGAAAGCTCCTTCAAACGCGCGGCCGCCGCCTCGACTTCCGACGCGGTCATCGTGCGCGGATCGAGCCAAACCAGGCCGCGCTCGATGCGCGGCACGATCGCGGGCTCGCCTTGCCGAAGCCGGTAAGCGAGCTGATCGGGCGAGTCGCTGGGCAGGCCGCAGCGGAAGGTCGCTACTCCGTACCCGGGCAGCGAGCCTCCCCCGGTCTCCGTCAATCCAGACTCGACTCTTGCCCCGCGATACGCGCCAGCAAGTCTTTCTGCGTCCTGCCGAACCTCTTCAGGAGTCCGAGCAAGGGCCCAAAGGGTCGGGATCTCGAGTTCGCGTCCCTCGCGGTAGAGCCGTAGCGTCGCCGCGAGGCCGGCGACGGTGAGCTTGTCGATCCTTACTGCACGGGCGATCGGATGGTCTTTCAGCAGTCGAATCACTTCGGGCTTGCCCAAGATGATTCCGGCTTGCGGTCCACCGAGCATCTTGTCTCCGCTCGCCATCGTCACATCTGCCCCTTCGCGCAGAGCATCGCCAAAGCGAGGCTCCGCGGGCAGACCAAACCGAGCCGTATCCACCAAACACCCGGAGCCTACATCGTCCATCAAACGCAGTCCGTGCGCGTGAGCGAGCGCGGCCAACTCGGGCAGGGAAGGTTCGTCGGTGAATCCGGTGATCCGGTAGTTGCTGGGATGGCACCGGAGCAAGAGCGCGGTCTCCGGGTCGATGGCCTCCTCGTAGTCGCGTAGGTGGGTCTTGTTCGTACAGCCCACTTCGGTGAGGATTGCCCCGGACTGGCGCACGATGTCGGGCATGCGGAACGAGCCGCCGATTTCGACCATCTGCCCGCGCGAAAGAAGGACCTTCCTGCCCCCCGCTAACGCGGCCAGCCCGAGCAGCACCGCGGCGGCGCAACTGTTGACGACCAAGGCATCCGGCGCGCCGGTTAGCTCGCAGATGAGGTCGCGCAGGTGGTCTTGCCGATCGCCCCGGGCCCCCGAAAGAAGATCGAACTCGACGGTGGCGTGGTGGGCGGCCGTTTCTTGAATCGCCGAGACCGCTGCCTCCGCGAGGCGCGCTCGGCCAAGGCCGGTATGCAAGATGACCCCGCTCGCATTGATGACGGGCCGCACGGAGTTTTGCCCGGCGGCGAGTGCCCAGTTGAACGCGACATCGTCGATCGACTCGGCCACGGGCTTTCCGGCAATCAGAGCGCGGCGGACGGTGGTCACGGCGTGACGGGCGGCGGCCAGCCTGATGGGCTCAGTGAAGTCCGCCAATCGGGCACTGCCGGCTAGCCGATCGATACTCGGGAGATCGCGCAGCGCAGCTTGCCGGGCTGGATCCATGGACTCCATCATGGTCGAAACGCCTCCGTTGCCGCTAGGGCTCGCAAAGTTACTAGGTTTGGGTCAAGATCCCCTTGCGTATGCACCAGGGTTTTTGGTGGGGGGGCCAAACCTGTCGTACAATGAAGCAACCCCGCTCGGGATTCCCCAAGGAGAATTTTTTTATGATGTTGAGGCATGTTGGTTGCACCCTGTTTGGACTCGCATTTGCATTTGCGGCTGTCCAGGCAACCGCCCAAAACCCCTGGCAGTCGCTCGGTTCGGCTGATCAAGGCAAGTTGGCGGATCACTTGAAGTGGGTGGATACGCCCCAGAGCTTTGGTTACGACTTTCGGGACCTGCGCCAGCAGCTTCAGCGTGCGCCCATGGAGACCTTCCAGGGAGTTCAGGACGCGATCGTCCTGTCGTTCCCGACTCCCAGCGGCGACACTCAACGCTACCGGGTCATGAACTCGCCGATTCTCAACGAGGCGGACGCGCGCAAGTACGGCATCTCCTCGTTCCGCGTGGTGGGCCTCGATGATGTTCACGCTCGCGGACGGCTCGATCTGGGTCCCAACGGCTTCAACGGCACCTTTCACACGAGCCAAGGCACGTACCTGATCACCCCGCCGAAGATTGGCGATCAGCGTGAAGTCATCGTCTACTTCCGCTATCAAAACGCCATGCCGCGCGCTTTTGCATGTATGACCCAGTCGACGCCCCTGAGCAGCATGAGCGATGACTCGGGCTTGCTGTTCCAGATCATGGGCCCGGGCGACAACTACAAGACGTACCGGCTTGCGATGAATGCGACCGGTGAGTACACCGCGTTCTACGGTTCCGAAGCGAACGCGATGAATGGCGTTGTCACCTCGGTGAACCGCGTCAACTCGGTGTACGAGAAGGACCTGGCGATCCGCATGAACATCGTCTACAACAAGTGTTGGACGAACGCTAGTACGGATCCTTTCACCAACAACAACGGCTTCACGATGCTCAGCCAGAACCAGACGAATCTGGACGCCACGGTAGGCAACGCGAACTACGATATCGGCCACGTGTTCTCGACCGGCGGCGGCGGTATTGCCGGCCTTCGCGTGGTTGGCGTCACCGGCCAGAAGGCCCGAGGCGTGACCGGATCCCCGTCCCCGATTGGCGACCTGTTCGACATCGACTACGTCGCCCACGAAATGGGGCACCAGTACGGCGCGAACCACACGTTTGCGGGAACGGCTGGTTCCTGCTCGGGCAATGGTGTCGCGAGCGCGGCCTACGAACCGGGCAGCGGTTCGACGATCATGGCCTACGCGGGTATCTGCGGTACGCAGAACGTACAGAACTTCTCGGACCCCTACTTCCACTACAAGAGCATCGAGGAGATCTACCCGTGGCGAAACAATGCGGGCTCGGGTGGAACGCAGACGAACACCTCGAACCTGACGCCGACGGTGAACGCCGGCGCCGACTACACGATTCCCATCGGAACGCCGTTCAAGCTGACCGCGACGGGCAGCGATCCGAACAATGACCCGATCACGTTCTGCTGGGAACAGTACGACCTCGGCTCGCTGGCGATCTTCCGATCGCGCATCCCAACCGCGAGCCCGACCCGGTTCCTGCCGCCGCTGGCGAACGTGATCGCCAATAGCTTCACGACCTATGAACCGCTGACGACCACCGCTCGAAACTTCACGTTCCGAGCGACCGTTCGCGACAACTTCCCGATTTCGGGTGGCTATGCGACGGATACCATGATCGTGACGACATCCGGATCAGCGTTCTCAGTGACCTCCCCCAACACCAGCGTGAGTTGGCCGGGCGGCTCGACGCAGACCGTCACGTGGAACGTCGGCGGAGGCAGCGTCGCGGCGAACGTCAGGATCCTCCTTTCCACAAACGGAGGCAACAGCTACGGAGACAACACGGCCACCGTGCTGGTCTCCAGCACCGCCAATGACGGTAGCGAGACCGTAACGTTGCCGAACATCAACACGACCCAGGCCCGGATCATCGTGGAGCCCATCGGCAACATCTTCTACGATATGTCGAACGTCAACTTCACGATCACCCAGACGACGGCACCAACGATCACCTCGATCAACCCCTCGACTGCAACCGCAGGCGGGGCTGGCTTCACGCTGACCGTCAATGGCACGAACTTCGTGAACGGCACCTCGGTGGTTCGCTGGAACGGCAGCAACCGCACGACCACGTTTGTGAATACCGGCCAGCTCACGGCGACGATTCCGGCGAGCGACCTCGCGACCGCGGGAACGTTCCCCATCACCGTCGCCAACGGCGCGACAATCTCGAACTCGCTGAACTTCACGGTCAATAATCCGGCGCCGACGCTGGCCTCGATCTCGCCGAATGTCCGTCAGGCGGCGGGTGGCGGGTTCACCCTCACCGTGAATGGCACGGGCTTCGTTCCGACGTCGACCGTCCGTTGGAACGGTGCGGCGCGCGCCACGACCTACGTGAGCGCCACGCAGCTCACCGCCAGCATCCCAGCCGGTGACACGGCGTTTGTTGGCGTCTATCCGATCACGGTGCTCAATGGGACACCGGGCGGTGGTACCAGCAACAGCCTGAACGTCACCGTTAATCCGATCGAGCTCGCTCCGAATGCACTGACGGTGATCTTCGGCACCAGCCCGAGCGGTGGAGTTGCCGCGCTCGCCAACAGCGATGACGTGAAGTACCAGATCAGCTACGACCGGTTCGCCGGGCGCAATGATCCGAAGGTTCAACTGATCATCGACGGCACTTCGCCGGCGACCACGGCGAGCCGGATCGACTGGTCGGTCGAGTCGAGCTTGAACGGAGTGAGCACGTCGCAGAGGATCGAGGTCTACAACAATGCGACGCTGAACTGGGTGACGCTAAACACTTCGATCCTTACGGGGACTGACGTGACTCGGTCCGGTTCGATCACGACCGGAGCCGGCAACTACGTGAACGGTTCAGGTCTGGTGCGATTCCGGATTACCTGCAACCGCGTCACCGCTGGTGCGGCAACGCCGACGATCCTGTACATCGACCGCGTCCACTGGACGATCTGGCCGTAAGGCGAGGAGCTACGAAACCGGGGGCCGGGGTCGGGTGGGGAGCCGGCCCCCCGCGGGGGGTTGGGGGGTTGGGGGTTGGTGGGGGTGGTGGTTTGGGTGTTT
>JANJUB010000142.1 GCA_024710805.1 Fimbriimonadaceae bacterium
AGATTGCGATTGGCCGCGGGCAGTATGCCGATGCCGAGAGGCAGCTCAAGACTCACGTCCGATGGTACGCCGAGCACGGGATCTACGACGACCTGATCTGCACGCAAAGCCAGTTGGGCTATGCGCTTCGGCTGCAGGGGCGGCACGACAGCTGGGCATTCGCCGTTAACTTGCGGAACCTCGGTAGTGATAGCCGTGGTTCTCATACCCTGAGTCGACCATCGCCGACAACTCGGCCATCAGCTCGGGGCAGAAGTAGTAATCGCGCATCTTCGTGACCTCACCCTCCACGGTCCGAAGTCGGATGACATTGTTCACCGTCCGCTGAGTTGCGTCCGTAAAGGTAACCAGAACGGGTTCTCCCTCGACGAAGAGGATACGGCCGGTATGGGCAGCCCACTCCTTTGACCACTCGTGCAGAGACGATCGACGCGCCTCTTCGCGGCCCATTTCATCGGCAACCCCCACAATCTCAACCTCAACGTCCTCACCCAAGAGGCTAACCAGTCCGTCAATGTCTCGATCATGGAAGAGCTGCGAGAATCGCTCGAGAACGCGATAGTCCAAGGCGAGTTCTTCCGAATGCTGCTCACTACCGTGGCCTTGCGAGAGTGTGAATCGGGCCCGATGAAGCGCGATCTTCACCGCTCCTGCCGTGGTGCCCAGCATCTTGGCCACATCCCTGGCGGTGAATCCAAAAGCCTCCGTCAGAAGGAGCACTACGCGTTGGCGTGGTGGCAACCGAGTGATCATCGATTCGAATGCGGGAACCAGGTCAGGCATGTCTTCACTGCCAAATCCAGTCGCCGAATCCCAATCATCGACCGCAACCGTCGACACGGTTGCGCGTCGCTGCCGGTCAATCCAGAGGTTCGAAGCGATTCGGAACAGATAGGCGCGGGCAGGGACGGCTTGCCCATAGATGTGGCTCAGTTTCGCAAATGCGCGAACCAGGGTGTCCTGCACGAGATCCTCGGCATCCCAGACAGAGCCGGTTAGATGACGACAGTAACGCCACAGTTCGGCTCGGAGAGGAGCGATCGCCTCCTCAAACTGCAGCCGATGCTCTCGGATCACAGCACTCATATCAACCAGATCAAGTTCTGGTGTCTTAGTCATAGGAGAAGTTTCCACACCCGCATGAACGAGAACCGGGCAACAAAAGGATACAACGCCCTAGAACTGCTCGATGTTGCCGCAGCGAGCAGGGTCACCCAGCCATGCGCGTGTGGCCACTCGGGCGTGTTCGTGGTCGACTTCGTTCACCAGTCGGTACATCGCGGGGCCGATGAGCTTGACTTCGACGGGTCGGTCAAAGTGTTCGCTCAGATAGGGCGAATCGGCGGGCTCGGGCCAAACTACGTGGCTCTTGTTCATCGCCAGCCCGCGGAACAGTCCAAGGAGCGCCCGGTAGCCCCGCTCGCTGGTCCAAAGGAACTCCTTGATCTCCTGCGGCACCCAGAAGTCGCCAACCAAACGGACGACGGCGTAAGCCTCTAGCGGGTCGCCGGCTCCGTAAACCGCCAGGGGCGTATCGCCCCCAAGCACCCGCCACCATTGGTCGGGAGTACGCCGGTTGATGCCATCGTACCGATGAGCCCACGCTTCGAGAACGGGCGCGATCTCGTGCCAGTTCCCGCGGCCGAGTTCACGCAGTTCTAGGTCGCTGGGGGCCATCGGGAGGCGGCTCGATTCCGCCTTGATTTCGTAGCGAACGCCGTGAGTGACGAATCCGAACCGGGCGTACCACCGGTCGCGGAAGGGAAAGAGCGTGGCGATCTCGAACTCGCGCTCCCGCAGGCGGTCTAGGAGGCCGTTCATGAGCGCCGTTCCGGCTCCTCGGCCGCGCCACTCGGGAAGCACGCCAACCGCGGCGATGCCCGCGTTTCGATGGGGGTGGCCGTGTCGGCTGTAGGTCATGTCCAGCACGGTCGCCGCGCCGACGATCCCGCCCTCGGGATGCACGATGACAAGACCGTCCGAGTCCTCGCGGAGGAGATTCTCGTCGATGCCGACCGCTCCCCCGCCCCGATAAACGCGGGAGCGCACGTGGCCGAAGCCTTCACGATCGCCGTGTTCGAGCCATCGCACCTGGAAATCCACGATTCAAGTATGGCTTGGTTGCGGTTGGTTCGGATTGGCTCGGCTGGCATGACGTGAAAACGGCCCTGCCGACCTATTACGGGAGGGCTCCGCTTTGTCGGAGCCTACGTTCGAAGCGCTGACGGAGCTGCGCCCTCCCGATGAACCCCACGAGGCGCGCGGGGGATTCGTACCGCGCGGCACATCGTTTTCACGGAGGGCGCAGGATGGTTCATCCCAGCGCCTCTCGTTGAGACGAGCGCACTACTTCGGATTAAGCGGGATGCCAGTAATCCGAATCTCTTGGTAGAAGTAGCCACTGAAGGCAACGAAGCCGATGTGAGCAGGGTCGATATTGGTGAACACGACGCCTTGACCTCCGCGCATTCCCCACGGGTATCCCGGAGACTCTACCGTGAACTTTGCCCGGACTGGGACTTGCCCTGCCTTTGGCGAATCGTAAGGAGTGTCGAAGCCCACGACCGCCGGATCTGCTAAGACGGGTTTCCCCTGCCGGTCGACGGCCCAGATCGGCAATCCATCGCGACGGTAGGCCACCCATTCCCCCCAATAGCGGTGCGGACCCTTGTAGTCAAAATGAATCTGCCAACGGGGGAGGGGCTGTCCCAAGTACGTCTTTCGATCGAGTATCTGGTCGAGAATCTTCTCGATGCGAAGTGTGCCCCCTAGGTAGTTCACTTTCGCCCCGGTGACCAGGTTCAGTCGATCGCTCGTCCCACCCAGCCTTTGGATGAGTCCCTTCACCTCCCCAAACCGATCGGTGCGATTCGAGACGATCTTTGCGGCGCTCATGTGATCTCTCGGACCCAAATCATAGGACCACATGGACCGATCCCCCAAGTCGAACGATTCGCCGCCAAAGGACTGAGGGATGGTGCTCAGCGGCGACGACAGGGACCGGCGGCTCCTAAAGATGGCGTATCGCGTCTTCTTGCCGTGGGCGATCGTGAAGCCCGTGTTCAACTTCAGATAGCTCCTCAGGATATCGGCCAAGTCGTTAGCCGGCGTACCGTCAGGCTTCCAGCAGACC
>JANJUB010000164.1 GCA_024710805.1 Fimbriimonadaceae bacterium
TTGGTAGCCGACAAGGACATCGAGGTCGTCGGTCCAAGAAGGCGCAATCGCACCTACGGCTCCGAATGCGGCACTTCTCGGGTGCCAGAAAGTCTCCCCGTTGTCCGAACTCAACCAAACACCGCCGTTAGCACCACCCGCGTAAATCCGGCGTGGATTACCTGGAGCCACGGCAAGCGTTCGAACATGAGTTAAGAAGTCGCTCGTGCTGTACCAGGTGCCGACCGAGCCTGACCATCGCTGAACCCGCTGTTGCGCTCCGACCAGTACCCGTCCCGAGTCCGCAATCACCATCGGCGCGATAAATGCGGTACCCGGGGTCGTCGGTTGCCGAATCAGGGTCGGAAGGCTCGCAAGGTTGGAAGCATATCGATACACCGCCCCGCGTTGGGCGGTCGTGAAATGTACATCTGGATTGCTAGGAAGGAAGGCGCTCCATCCCCCGTCCCCCCCATACAAGCTGGACCAGGTCGACAGCAAGCCACGAGAGGCGGGCGTCGCGTTATCCTGAGCGCCCGCCATCATGTAGGTGCCGTGGCTTTCGGGATGCACCGACACGTGGTAGTGCTGGCTCGCGTAGAGCGTTGCATTGAGGGGCGTAGTTATGGGCGTACTCCCCGGGACATTGACCACGCGGAAAACTCCGCCGTCATTCCCCGCGAGGCCGATCGAACCATTGGTGGGATGTGGTGCGAAGTAGTGCTGGTCCACATGTATCCGACCATCCTCGCGGAATGCCCTCGCGACATCCGTCCAAGTGACCCCGTCGTCGGTCGAAGACGCCAACGTGATAAGTCCGACGTACAGAATCTCCGTCTCTCCGTACAGGGACGTCTCGACGTAGGCGTTGTAGTGCTTTTGCCGCCAGTTGAACTTGTCGCTGCCGCTCCTGTGATTTGGAAAGCTGGCGTTGGTGGTGAGGGACAGATCGGTCCAGTTCACTCCACTGTTCGTCGTGCGGAACACGGTTTCGTTGTTGGGATACAGCACGTGAATCTTGCCGATCGTCTTCTTTGAACAGGCGATGTCGAGCACGGGCTGTACGGCCACGGTGGGTTCATTGACGGTCGTCCACGTGAGACCCTGATTGGTGGACATCGCGATCCTCCCGCCTGCCTCGTTGTTGCCGCCGACGGCCCAGATTTGGCGCGTGCCCTTTGAGTTCACGGGGCCGTAGTCGATATCGTCCCACCGGCCCTCGACCGCGTTGGTGGCTGTCCATGTGACCCCCGCGTCGGTCGAGCGCCAGATTCTCCCGTTCGCGCTTCCGGTAAGTGCGAGGACGATATTGGGGTTGTCAGGGTGGAACATGACTCGCGTGACCACCGAGTCGGCAAACGTCTTTCCGGTATTGGTCCAGGTTGCACCGCCGTCGGTCGAACGCATGATTCCTTGGGTCAACACACTGAAAAAGCCCTTGTAGTCGCCCGTTCCGACGATGACGAGATTAGGATTGCTGGGATGAACGGCCACCGAGTTGGTATGGATGTAGGGCCAGCCATGACTTTGGAAGGTCCAGTTCACGCCCTGATCGACCGACTTCCAGACCCCGGCGCCCGCGGTGGCGAGATAGATGATGTTCGGATTGCTCTTCGCGTAGGCGATCCCGTTTACGCGACCGGACACTGGGCCGATCCCCGCGTACAGTTGATTGCCGGTGTCGAGGTTCTTCGGCCCCATGTAGGTGAAGGTTGCGGATGGCGCCCTGGTGTTCGACCCGACCAAGGCCGGAGGCATCGCGTCCCGATGCTTGATTGCGCGCATGACCGCGTCTTGGTCGATGGTTCCGTCGGGCCCGACGCGAGGCTCAAGGTAGTACGCGAGTGCCTCATAGAAACCCGCCGACGGCCTGACCTCTGGGCTATGCGCTAGAAGTTCGGAGCGTGCCCTCAGGTATTCGATATGACGCTGCAATGACGGCAAGGAGTCTTTGTCCACCGTGCTCGCATTCGCGTCAAAGACATACGGGAACTTGCGCTTGAGGTCTTGCCGTGCGCTCGAGTCCTTGAGCCGCACCTCGAAAAAGCCGTCGCCGTTCTTGGCGCCAACCTCCCCTCGGGAAGCGACTGTCTGTCGCACCTGCTCGACCGTCGCCCCACGCGCCCCCACGAGCAATGTATCTGCAGACGACACGGCGAGTAGTCCGGCGCAACCCACAAGACAGCCTAACAAATGCTTCCCCAAAGGCATAGGTTCAATTATAGAGGGGAATTGTCCGGATACCACAAAGAGTCTGACCGAAATTGAGAAGCCCCCGTCCGCGGATGAGCGGACGGGGGCTTGGTTAGACGGTTACGGAGTAACCGTTATGGTGGTTCGCACGACCGTCCCGAGGTAGGACGCGCTGATGACCACGTTGGTGTTGGCCAGCGGTCTTGCGGTTCGTAGCGTCGCCCCAACCGTGGTGTTGCCAGCGAGGAGCGTCACGCTCCTCGGGACCGTCACCAAGTTCGGGTTGTCCGAGGCGAGCAGGATGCCCTTGTTCGTCGGCTGAGCCCGATTTATGGTGATCGTGGCGGGTGCCAAGAGCCCACCCTTGATCGTCTTCGGAGCGACGATCGAGAGCAACTCCGTCCGCAACAAGCGCAGAGTCGTCTCGGTGGCTTGCCCCGCATCTTCCCAGACCCGCGCTTGAACTCGGACATCGACGTCCGCAGCCGGGTTACCGCCGTAGACCGAGAAGCTTAGGGACTGTTGCCCGGCTTGGATGGTCTTCGTGCCGGTCGCGATGTAGGGCGAATCGTCCTGCATGGCGATCTGGGTCGTGATTGGAGCCGGAACGTTCAGCGTAATCGTGCAAGTGGAGAAGTTTCCACCCAGCAGCGGATTCGGCGAGAACGTCAGGTTCGCAACCACGGGATGCGGATAGACGACTAAGGTGGCGACTCGGGTCGTTCCCTTGTAGGCCGCGGTGATCGGCACCGACTGAACCGTCGCCGGCTTCGTCGTAGTGATTGTCGTCGTCTTGCTCGTCAGTCCGGCCGCGATCGTGATCGGCGAGACCACGCTCACGAACGCAGAGTTCTCGGTGAATGTAAACGATCCCGTGAACGGAGCTGGTGCCGAGAGGGTCGCCGTTCCCGTTGTGCTCGCTCCACCGTAAAGGTAGGGCTTGGCCAACACGAACGAAGACACGTACGGATACGGCTTGATCGTCAAGGCCACCGAGCGGGTCGTGCCCATGCAGTTCGCGTACAGGTACGCGATCTTGTTGCTCGAAAACACCTGCGAGGTGCTGATGACAAACGAGGCCGTAGTCGCGTTCGTGCCGAACGTTACCGCTGACGGCATCGACGCATAGGGGCTTGTCTCGCTGAGAATCGCTCGGGTTCCTGGAGGAGCCGGCGATGCCAAGGTGAGCGTGCCGCTAACCGAAGAGCCGCCGTAGACCTGGCTCAGCGACGTCGTGAACGAGTTGAACGTGTTGTTGACGAGCGGGATCCGCCAGATGCCCCGACCGAAGGTCGCGACATACAGGTAGCTCTTGTTGGCCGGGATGGCCATGGCGTTGACGTGAACGTTCGGCAAGCCGAGAGCGTTCATGTTGCGCCACGTTTGGCCGCTGTCCGTGGTCATGAAGAGGCCGATGTCCGTGCCGACGTACCAGATGGAGGTCTGGTAGGGGTCGCGCATGACCGCGTTGATCGGCGTTTCCGGGAGGGCCAACCCGCCCGTTCCCATTACGCTCGTCCACACCGGCGTGGCCGCCGTGGTGTTCGAGCAACGGAAGAGTCCACCCGTCGGTCGGTTGATGCCGACAATGACGTCCGCGGAGTTCGTCCACGAGGTGGCAATGCCGCCGATCGCGTTATTCGGCAACGTTGTGTCGATTTGGGTCCAGGTCGAACCCGTGTTGTCGCTGCGCCAAACACCACCATTGTTCGTACCCGCGTAGACGCGAGCCGTGTTGGAGATGCCTACCGCGAAGGTTCGGGCGTTGCTGCCGAATCCGGTCGATGAGGCCCACGAGTTGCCTCCCGTCCATCGCATGGCGGTGCTGTTCGCGCCGACCAGCAGTGTGCTGCTTCCCGCATAAATGAGCGGGGCGATGAAGTTCGCGGAACTGAATCCACCCGTGGGGTGAATGTCGTCGGCCGTGAGGTCTCCGTCCGTCGTGTATCGCCAAATCGAAGCACGCTGTGACGACGTGACGTGGATGGCCGGGTTGCTCGGCTGGTAGTCGCTCCAGGCACCGTCACCGGCGTAGAGGTTCTTCCAGGCATTCATGTTCGCCTTCGAAGCCGGCGAAGCGTTATCCTGAGTGCCGCCCATGATGTAGTTCGCGTAGTTCGTCGGGTGAACCGACATGTGATAGAACTGCGTGTTGTACAGGTTGGCGTTCATGGACGCGAGCGAGTTGATGACGCCCGGGATGTACACGGAGCGATACACGCCACCATCGTTGCCGATCATGCCGACGTAGCCGACCGTCGGGTGGGGGGTGAACGTGTGCTGGTCGTTGTGCAACCGGGAGTTGGTTTGGTAGCTGCGACCGAAGTCGTACCAGGTTGCGCCGCTGTCCGTCGAGACGGCCAACGTGATGAGTCCTACCCATACGAACTCGGTGCTGCCATAGACCTGCGTTGTGACGTGCAGATCGTAGGTGTCTTGGCTCCAGTTGTAGGAGCTGTTGGTTCCGAGTGCGTTCGGGAAGGTCGGTGAACTCGAGAGATTCAAGTTCGTCCACGTAGAACCGCTGTTGGTGGTGCGGTACATCGTGTTGCTGTTCGGGTGAATGACGTAGACCTTTCCGTAGGTGATCTTCGAACAGGCCAAGTCGAGGCGAGTCTGGGCCGTCCCCGTCGCATCCGCGACGATCGTCCAGTTCAAACCGCCGTCCGTTGATCGGGCAATCCGTCCACCGGCACTGCCGTCACCGCTTACTGCCCAGATCTGGCGCGTGCTGCCCGAAAGCGGACCGTAGTCGATATCGTCCCACTTGCCCGCGGGTGCGTTCGTTGCCGCCCAAGTTAAACCACCGTCGGTCGAACGCCAAATGTCACCGGTTGCACCGGCAGTGCAGGCGAGGACGATGTTGGAGTTGTCCGGGTGGTACATGATCCGGGTCACGATGTTGTTGCCGAACTGCGCGGCGCCAACCGTGCTCCAGGTGGAGCCGCCGTTGGTCGAGCGCTTGATGCCCATCGTTTGCGCACCGAAGAAACCATAGGCGTCGCCGGTGCCGACCATGACGATGTTCTCATTGGTTGGATGGACGGCAATGCCCGTGGTGTGGAGGAACTGCCAACCGGCGCTGCGATAGCTCCAGTTTGCGCCTTGATCCGCCGATCGCCATACGCCGCCGCCGGCGGTCGCCAGATAGACGACGTTTGGGTTGGATTTCGACCAGCCGATACCGTTCACGCGACCCGCGAGCGGGGCGGTGCCGTAATACTGCTGATACGGAATGGCCAAACTCTTCGGACCGACGTAGCTGAAGGACGCACTCGGCGCCTTGGGGTCGGTGCCTATCCACGCTGGCGGAAGCTGCTCGCGCTGCTGGATTGCCCGCATGATTTTGTCTTGGTCGATGGTGCCATCTTCCTCGACGCGCGTTGAAAGGTAGTACTCCAACGCCGCGTAGAATCCCGGCGTGGTCCGGTAACCCGGACCGCTGGCTTGCACCTTGTGACGTGCCGTCACGTAGTTGATGTGCTTGCGCAGCGAGTAGAGGTTGTGTCGATCGACCTGAGTCGCCGATTCGTCAAAGACGAACTCGATACCGGCCTTTCGAAGCTTTTGAGTCGCGGGACCTCGGTCGATGTCCCTAGTGAGGCGCACGATGATGAAGCCATCTTCGTTTTTGCCGAGAACCTTCCCTAGATCGCCGACCGCTGCCTGAACGGATTCCTCCGTCGCTCCCTGAGCGCCAGCCAAGAGATTGGACTGGGCCAAAGAGATTGAGGCAGACAGCGCAGCTACCAAGAGCCAGGCTGAACGCATATAGTTTTTCATGTCTCCCTCCGATTTCTCGGGTTGCCTCTAGAATAGCCGGTTTCGCCTTCGATTGCAAGCAGAATTGCGGAGAATCTTCTTCATTTCATAATCTTGTCATGAAGATTTTGCTCCGACTTTTGCCCCTTGCCGCCCTTGCGGTCATTTCCGGGTGTGTTCGAACCAACACGGAGACTGTTGTCGCCGAAGACGGAGCATGGACGCGAACCGTCAAGTTCTCCATCCAGAAGGAGGACATGATGGGTAAGCCGAACACCTTCGATCAGTTCCTCTTCCTGCCCTCCGGCGCCGAGTGGAAGACCAGCCAAACCACCGAGAAGGAGTATCTGGTGTTCACCGGGGTGCGTCAGGCGAAGCTCGGCGATACGATCACCGACGACCTCCGCGTGAAGCAGAAGGGCAAAGCTATCTTGTCGAACTTGGTGACCGTGAAGGATCTCGGCAACGGCCGTTACGAGTATCTCGAAACGATCACCTACACCGGGGAGAAGAAGCCCGATCTGCCCTCCCCCGAAGGCGAGATGCTCACCATGCTCCGCGAGAGTCTTGCCGGCGTCGAGGTGACGGACGCACAGATCAAGGAGATGTCGCAGGCCGCGATGATCGATCTTTGGAGAATCATCTTCGGCCCGACCAGGCCCATGCTGCCCTCGCTGATTCTGCACCCGGACCTCGGTGAGCGCGAGCTCCGCCGCAGCTTTGGGCGCACGATGGATGTCCAGTTCGAGAAGTTCTTCGGCGACAAGATGGACAAGGATGCCCGCCTCAAGGCCATCCGAACCTTAATGGCCAAGATGGACTCGGAGAAGATCATGGGCCCGACCAAGGAAAAGGCTCAGAGCGAAAGCAGCGGCGAAGGGGACAGCGGTCTGATCTCGATGTCGACGATCGTCAAGCTGCCCGGCCGGATCATCGAGGCCAACGGGGAAATCGACGAGATTTCGGGCGAGGTGTTCTGGGCGTTCTTCTCGGAGAGCCCGCAGATGGCTCCGCTGACGCTTCGCGCGGTTTGCGAAGTCAAGCCTTAGTTCCCGTGTCCCTCTCCTCGAAACCGATGCCCTTCGAGGAGGGGGGGCATATAGGTCCAACCGGTACACTCGCACTGTGGATACCCTGGTCGGGATGACGCGGGAGGAGATCGCCCAAGCCCTGGGTGATGAGCCTCGCGCAAAGATGCGCGGGCGTCAGATTGCCGACTGGGTCTACCGCCGAGCCGTCGCCGATTGGGCGCAGATGACCGACCTTCCTGCCGACTTCCGCGCCCAAATGGCCGAGCGGTGGTCGCTTCAGCCCCTTGAAGTCGCCCGTCACGTGACCTCGACCGACGGCGTCGATAAGCTCCTCGTCCACGGGGGCGACGAGCAGGTCTTCGAATGCGTGCTGCTGCCCTACGCCGACCGGGTCTCGTGTTGTCTCAGTTCCCAGGTCGGCTGTCCGATGGGGTGCCGATTCTGCGCGACTGGGTTAGGTGGCTTTGACCGTAACCTCTCCGCGGGGGAAATGATCGGCCAGTACCTGATGCTCCAGCGGCTCACCGAGCGGCGCATTTCGCACGTGGTCTTCATGGGCATGGGCGAGCCGCTACTCAACCTTGAGAACCTGGTGAAGACGCTCCGGCTGCTCCACGACGAGGTCGGTCTCAGCTACCGCCACCTCACCGTGTCCACCGTGGGTCTCGTTCCTCAGATTTACGAACTGGCCGAACTCAAACTCCCCATCCATCTCGCGCTGAGCCTGCACTCGACGAACGATGAAATCCGATCGCAGCTGATGCCGGTCAACAAGCGGTGGCCGATTGCCGAGGTTATCGAGGCGATGCGCGCGTACAGTCGGGCGACGGGACGCAAGATCACGATCGAGTACCTGCTGCTCGCCGAACTCACCGATACACCGACTCAGGCGGCGGAGTTGGCGCGTCTCATCCAAGGAATGCCCAGTGTCGTGAACGTGATCCCGTTCAACTTTGTCGCCACCGAGGAGTCGTTCAAGCGACCTTCGCGCGAGCGGGTGCGTGCCTTCAAGACCGAGTTGAAGCGGCGCGGCGTCAACGTCACAGAACGCGTCGAGCGCGGGCACGACATCGCCGCCGCGTGCGGACAACTTGCCGGCCAGCATGCAGGCCGGTTTGCCAGGAGGCCAACGTCATCCGCGTTGCCGGTCCTCTCCTGATGCTCGCGCTGCTGGCCGGTTGCCGATCGCCATCGGTGCCGCTTCCCGAAGCCAACCTCCCCAAAGGTGACCCGAAGGATGAGCCTCCCGTCACCCGGACCGTGAACTCGGCCGGCGGCAAGCTCGACCGCAAGAGCGACGACGGGAAGGGAACGATTCTGTGGAGCATCGAGTGGGAGTCGGCCACGCTCGAATACACCACCGACCAGCGGTTCGGCGGCAGGATGAAGAATGTGAAGGGTGTGTTCTACGCCCAAGGCCAACCCGCCAGCTCATTTGCCGCCACCGAGGCCGTTGCCGACAAGGGCACGAACTCGCTTCGGCTGATCGGTGGCGTCCGGGTGACGAACGAGGATCCCAAGGGCGCACTTTATTGCGGAGAACTCGTCTACGACGGGGTCAAAGGGATCATCGACGCCCAGAAAGGAATCGAAGTCGACTACGAATCGTATCGGGTAAGAGGTATCGAGGCCCTCCGGGCGAATGCCAAACTCACCGTTGTCGCCACTCCGGAATCGTTCGAACGAAAGCCATGAAACTGCACCATGCTTCTCTCCTCATCGCCTTGGCCGGTCTCACGGCGGCCCTTGCCGTCAGCCAGTCGGGCCAGACCAAGATTCCCGAGATCAAGGACAAGGCGGGCAACATGTGGGTCCGGGGCTGGTCGAAGATGCACGCCGAGAGAATCGGCTCGAACCAGTTAAAGTTCACGGTTGGGGCGGCATCCGGTAAGAAGCTCCTAGCGACGTGGGCGAAGGAGAACATCAACATCGAGTCAGGCGGTCTGGAGTGTCTGGTGATTGTTGATAAAGACAAAGCCTATCGGTTGCAAACCGCGACCATGTCGGGCGGGATTGTCGCCAACTTCGTGCGCGCCTCGGCGAATGCTCAGTCGAAAGAGAACCAGACCGCCAACATCCGGGCCGCCTCAGCGGAATACAACGGGAGCAACGATACGGTGAGCGTCAAGGGCAATGTCACCCTTACCCGGTCCGATCCGGGAGCTGGCCAATCGATGAGCGCAACCGGCGCTTCGGGGACGATTCAGCTGAGCGAACAAGGCGCTTCCGCAAACGCAGTGAAGGCCGCGACGCTGAACGGCCCAGTCAAGCTCACCATGACCGGAGTCCGACCCGGGGATGATGGCAAGCCGCTGAAGTACAACCTGACCGGGTTGGCCGATCGCATGGTCTTCAACGACGCCGCCCGAACGATCGTGTTTAGCGGCAACGTGCGCATCTCGGGCGACGATCCCACGCTGGGCGGCGACATCTCGGGCGTCAACTCCGCGACCGTCAAGCTGACCAAGGACGGAGAGATCGAATCGATCGACCTTGAGGGCGATCCGGGACGTACGGTCGTGCAGGACAAGCGCAAGGGAGACGGCGGGCGTTGAGGATCACCGGGCGCGATCTCATCAAGCAGTACCGGGGGAGAACCGTCGTGCGCGGCGTGTCCTTCGGTGTAGATCAAGGTGAGATCGTCGGCCTTCTCGGCCCGAACGGGGCCGGAAAAACCACCACGTTCTATATGGTGACGGGACTCGTGCGGCCTACGAAAGGCAGCGTCATGCTGGACGACGAAGTCGTCACCAAGTGGCCGATGTATCGGCGCGCCCGGTCAGGAATTGGCTACCTGCCGCAGGAGCCCAGCGTCTTCCGCAAGCTGACCGTTCGTGACAACATGCGGCTCGTGCTGGAACTGGCGGGGCGCAACAGAGAAGAGCAAGACGCGAAGATCGAGCAGCTTGCCGATGAACTTCATATCAAGCCGCTGCTCGACCGGCTGGGCAATGTGCTCTCCGGTGGCGAGCGCCGCCGAGTGGAAATCGCCCGCGCTCTCGCGACCGAGCCCAAGTTCATCCTCCTGGACGAGCCCTTCACCGGCATCGATCCGGTGACCATCGAAGAAATCCAGGAGATCATCTTCCGCCTTAAACGACAGAACATCGGCATCCTGATCACCGACCACAACGTCGCCGCGACCTTGCGTATTACCGACCGGAACTACATCCTCATCGATGGTGAGATCATCGCGGAGGGAAAGGGCACTGACATCGCGGAGAACCCCCTTGTCCGGAAGCACTACTTGGGCGAACAGTTCGGCACCGATGCTTGGAAGCAGCAGGACCTCGCTCCGCCGGAGGATCCGGCTTGAAGCGGATCGACCGGCTCATCCTCGGCGAACTCGTAGGACCCTGGGGCTTTGGAGTTGCGATCTTTACCGTCCTCATCATGGCGGGCACCTATCTCTTCAAGCTGACCGACTATGTCGTCTCAGGCATCCCGGTGTCCACGATCTTGAAGCTCACCGTGCTTCTGCTTCCGGGGGTGATGGTCAAGACCTTCTCGATGGCCGTGCTTCTGGCCGCGTTGCTGGCCTTCGGCCGGCTGAGCAGCGATAGCGAAATCGTCGCTCTCCGCGCGGCGGGATCCAGCGTCGGACGGATCATGGTGCCGGTCGGCGTGTTTGGCATTGTGGTCGCGATGTTCGCGTTCTTCGTGAATGAGACTGTGGTGCCTTGGGCGGCATACCAGGGGTTCGCGCTGCGCGGCGACATCGAGAAGCGGATTCAGATGCGAGGCGAGCCGATCTTCCACGTGGTGAACGACCCGAAAGATGGCAAGGTCGTCGCCATGATCTCCGCCCTCGACTTCAACTTGCAGGAGCGGTCCCTCAAGGAGGTTTGGGTCCACACGTATCAGAAGAACGGCGAGCCGAGCTGGAACCTCCACGCCGAGCGGTTGCGCTTTACCGACGCTGAGAACTGGAGCGTTGTGGGCGAAGCCAAGCTGTTTGATTACGACCTGAAGTTCCCGATCGTGGTCAAGGACATTTGGCCGTCGGAAGTAGCCCAGCCGCCAAAGATCGACGACATCGCCGCCAGCCGACTCAAGGACCTTGACAGTTTCAGCATGGGCCAGATGCAGGAGCGCATCCGGCTCGCAAAGCTCAGCCCGACCTTCCCGCAGAACCAGCTTCGCAACTTGGAGTATGGCTACTGGAACAAGCTCGCGCTGCCGATGTCGGCGATGGTGTTCGGACTCGTCGGGGCTCCGCTAGGTATCCGCAACCACCGCACCGGCGCGGCGTCTGGGTTTTGGATGTCGGTCATCATCATTTTTGCGTACATGATGACGGCGAACTTCATGGCGCAGTTTGCATTGGGCGGGAAGATCCCGCCGTGGGCGGCAAGCTTCACCCCCATCGTGATCGGCATGGTGGTTGCCGGGTACACCATCCACCGGAAGAACATGTAGATGGATCGAACAAGCCTGCTCTTCCTCATCTTGGTGATCGTGCTCGGAGGGTTCATCGCCCTCTACGCCGACCGTTTTGGCCGTGAACTCGGCAAAAAGCGGTTGCGTCTTGCTGGGCTGCGGCCGCGGCGCACCGCCGAGATCATCGTTTTCTCGGCCGGTGTTCTTGCTCCGCTCCTCGCGATCTTGGTTCTGATGGCGGCCAG